>CAYNPH010000065.1:0-3955 GCA_964399035.1 uncultured Desulfurococcaceae archaeon | reverse complement strand
GTTTTCTTTATTTATAGTACGTTGTTTAGGGGTGGTTTTCTTTCCCACTTTTGTGGGTTTTTGTATGTTGGTGGTTTCGTGGTTTGGGGTTGGTGAAGTTAAGTGGGGATTAACTGCACCGTAGTGAAGTTAACCTCTGCCGCTTAGGGTCTCCTCCCCATACTTACTATATGTAGAGACTAAAGCCCTCGTTTAAATCATTGCGTAGATATGATAAAAGAAGCAGGCAGAATCAACTACGTTTTAGGAGAAGGGTTTAGTGGGTTTTGTGTTAGGTAAATTAGTGCTTCCTTTTTTGTGTTAAGATTCCTAAGGAGCTGTATCATGTTGTGTATCGTGTGGTGCATCAGTGTTTTAGGTGCCTTATCTTATTGCCTATGTTATTACAGTGTGATTTACATTGTACGGTAATTCTGGTCATCTATTTTTAAGCATTGATTACGTGAATATGTTTATAGCTTCCTCGGTTTCCCGTATGTACGATATACATGAGTTAGTTAAATTTCAGGGTATATTTTCGATAATTTCAGGAAAAATATTTTTCTAATCTTAAACGTTTTTCCTTAGGAAATGCATAATTTTTACTGGGTTCTCTAAAAATGCGATCTTGGTGAATCCCCCATGATCAGACCGCATGGGGTTCCAGGGAAAGCTATCTATGTGGTTGGTGTTGCAGCTCTAATAGCGGCAATAGCGCTCCCATTAGTAAGCAACGCACTAAGCATACCGGGAATTAGGAACTTAAGTACCATGCTACAGACAACGGCAATAGCTACCGACTGGGATCAGAAGGGCTACCTAGGCAGTACTACCCACATAACCATTGCCGTGTCGTATGGTGGTGTCACAGCTAGGGTCTCCGTGACGACTAAGAGTGATGCGCACATCGCGTTAGCGGCAGCGATATTCGCTACGTACGATACAGTGATTCACAAGTTCAGGAGCTTCGGCGGCAGCTTAGGTACTGACCTGAAGAATGGCTGCACTTTCGCAAATTGGGAGTGCTACGCCTTTGAGCTAGTAGGGAAGAGTACCCACCTAAGCAAGAATATAGGATGGGATCACTGGCTTTACGTAGAGTATCAGGCTACCGTAACTGTGAAAGTAAAGCACTGGCCATACTGGTTCGCTCAGCCAGAGATAAAGTATGTGAAACTCACCGCTAACCCGGTCGCTGTGATACCGCCTGGTGCTTACTCAAAAACAATGCCTGTGGTAGTGGATCACTAAAAGTCCAAATAGAGCATCATATTATAAATAGTGAACGTAAACAGGCATGTAGGGATCTGAAATGGGGTGCTGGGGGAAGAAGGGATTTTTCGGGTTACTACCTTACGCAACTATCTCCTTACTCCTACTACTTTCTTTCCCACTTACGGTGCTGGCTAGTACGTATAAGGACCCCGGACCTGTTTACGCTCTCAACCTCGAAATCACAGGGTACAATAAGACCAGCTCGAATTCATTCGTTGTGCAAATGCTGTTTCATGGGAGTGCATTGATCTTCGTTAAGCCCGTTAACTCCTCCTTCACTGAAGTCGATGTTAGGTTAGTTGGGGTCGTGAGTCCCGGTATTGAGGTCGAAAGCATGAGCAAAGGTTGGATGACGTTCTGTCACGGCAGGTTCCCTGAGCTGAACTGCAATGTTGCTTTGGTGAGGCTCAATACTAGCAACTTCTCTAGGTTTGCCGAGAGGAAAGTCAACGTTACGTTAAGGTACTTAGTTATGAATAAGTACAATTACGCTTGGGAGGTCGGGAGCGGGCGCTTCATAGGGTTCTTCCCGTTCTACTCGGTGCCGGATGCGAGGATGTATACGGGTAAGGAGCCCCCTAAGTACGTGTACCTCAATAGAACAGTAGTCATGGGAGGAACTATCATCAACGAGGTCACCGGTACTTGGGGTTCGGTGCCGGAGTCCCTAGTACTGAAGGATGATTCCGGGAGGAACGTCACCTTAACGACGCTGTTCTTCAGTGATAATGGGTCGGGCTTCCTCGACGTGAACGTGATCCATCATTACGTGGTGTTCGTTGACGGTGTCTTCGTGCTGCCGTTTAAGGAGTTGGGAGGGGTGTTCGTCGGCACCTACCCGTACGTGATCATTAGCGGGTCACTAGATCCTCACTACGTTGATTATGTTAAGTCCATCGATGATTACCCGGAGGAAGTGAGCGTAGTTACTTGGAGGTGGGTGGAGACCGTGGCGGCCGTGACGGTGGGTGCGGTTGCCTGCGGCGCTTCGGCAGCGTACCTTGCTTATAGGAGGCGGAGGAGGTCTGGTAAGTAATGTCATCACTTCCTTTTAGAGAGGCGCTCCAGTCAGTTGGAGCCTTAATCATTATGGTTGCCATGGTCTCGGTGCCGGTGCTGGTGGGCTTTACCGCTGGGGCGTTGCCCGCCGAGGTAGTGTCAGCGGGTTCCTTCGCAACCAAGCACGTTAAGCCTAACGCCACCACCGTGCCGGGAATTAGCGTTAGTGCTGGTGCGGCACCCGCCTGCGCTAAGCTTAACGTGACCGCTGTTAGGTTGGGGCTGACCCGCTACTATTCTTGGGTGTGCGGCGTGGAGTTCATACTGGCGGGGGTTATGAGTTCGTTCGTTGTTGGTCAGTCGCTCGAGTATAAGTACTTCTTCCTTGAGGTGCTCCTCACGGGGAGTCGGCTTAGGGCGTTCGCGAGGAGATATAGCGCGTCATTACTTGGAGTGCTGTTCGCTTCGTTGCTGGCGTCCCTCACAGCATCTACGGTGCCGTACCTGCTGTCGGCGTACGCCTCACTAGCGGAGTGCTTCCTGACGTGTTTTGAGTTACTGGCCCTAGCTAGCCTGTCGGGCGCGTCGTTCGGTGCCCTAGCGTCACTGGCGCTCAGGAGCGTTAGTGGCGGTGTGATCGCTACGCTCGGCTTCACAGGCTTGATTACAGTCCTTTCCGCCGGCGGAGGAACCCTCGTGGACGTCGTTACCCCGCTCTTTACTGTGCGGCATGATTTCCAGGGCTTCGCTACTTATGCTTCCGTGTTAGCCTTACTAAACGTTCTCTCGCTGTGGAGGGTGGTTAGGGTTGAGTACTAGGCGTGAGGCACTGTATCGTGTACTCGATAAGCTGGAGGGGGTTAGGAAGGCGGCCCCGATACTAGTAGCACTACTTGCCGTGGTGGAGGCTGCGCTGGTGCTGTACTCATGGCCAGGAAGCGCCTCAGCATCCTTCACAGCACCTCCCGCACCCTACGTGCAGGATTACAGTGCCGGCTACTCCTTCAGCTTTGGGAGGGGTTCCTATGCAATCACCCTGCACCCGGCCGGCGTTAGCGTGAATGCCACGGTGTCATGCCTGCTCTGCGGTGCCGGAGATGGAACCGTGATTAAGCTACGCGGCTTAACCCATGAGCGCACGGTCACGGTACACTGCGATGGGGGAGTTTACGTCACCGTTAACGCGGTCGTGCCTCCCTTCCATGAACACGTGGCTGACGTGGTGGTGAGGCGTGTCGGGCCGTGAAGAAAGTCAGGTCAAGGAGGTTAGGGTTGAGGAGGTTGTCAAGCAGTATAGGTGGTTCACGTTAAGCCTGCCAGTACTTAGGTTCGGGAAGGGCTTGAACTTAGTCATAGGGCCTAACGGGTCAGGGAAGAGCACCCTCCTTAAAATCATGGCTGGCTTCACCTTCCCTAACAGGGGCACGGTAAGGTACGTTCTTAGAGAGGGCGCGTGCTTACCGCCGACGAGGGCATACGGATTGCTGAGTTACGTGGCGGAGGACGTTAGGCTACCGAACATGCGGGTCCACGAGCTGCTAAGGTACTTCACCCGCAACGCGTTAGGCATCGATGAAGTCACGGAGTTAATGGGCCTCACACCCTACATTCGCAAGAGGTATTACGAGCTATCGAACGGCTACAGGAAGAGGGTCCAGCTAGCAATAGCCCTCCTAATGGGTGCGGACGTCATAATCATGGA
>CAYNPH010000064.1:0-41659 GCA_964399035.1 uncultured Desulfurococcaceae archaeon | reverse complement strand
ACGACTACGAGAGCAAGAAGTACCGCGGGAACTATTCGGGCGTTCAAGGGGGTATCACCCTTATTTAAATGGGTTTCCGGGGAAGGTAATAAATTTACTTGCCGTAATGAAAACCGTTTCATTAATTACTCCACCTACTAGTAAGGAGTTAGGTTGAGAGGCGTTATGGGGAGCCCGTTGAACCGCTTAGCCCACCTGGTAAGGGGACTCGGAGACTTAATGGGTTTGACACCCCTCATCGATCGCCTAATCTCGCAATCAGAGATAGTAACCATAGACGGAAGGAAGTACGTGAGAAAGAGGTACCTTAAGGAAGTGGGGATCATAAAGTGGATCCCACCAACAATACTGTTCCGCGTCAGTTACCCGTTCACACTATCCCCTAGAGAGAGATTTAAGAGAGAACTCGATTTCATGACTTACGGTTGGCAGGGGTTCGTGAGGACCCCGAAGCCCGTTCACGTTGACGAGGAGAAATTGGAAATACTCAGAGAGTACGTCGAGGGTAACGTAATTAACTACCTGCGGGACTCCGAACCCCTTGGTAAGGCGTTAGCCCTAATTCATAGTGAAGGGTGGGCATTGGGCGACGTTAAGCCGACGAACTTCCTCGTTGATAATGACTCAACTCATGTTTACGTAATAGATGCTGAGCAATCCGTTAGAACCAATAACTTAACTCATAAGGCTTGGGACATCGCACTATCGGCGTTCTTCGCGTCATACGCGTACCTTTCCGACCTGACCACCTACGAGAGCTTCCTCCAAGAATTTCTTAGGGAGTATGTCCGTAGATGGGAGGGTGGGGTAGCCGTACTTAAAGAGCTATCCTCAATGAGGTTCGGCGGGATATTCCTTATCATGCCACTACCTCACGTGTTTGCACTAGCTGACATGATTGACGCGATAATTGAAGAACAGAAAAGAAGCATGTGAGTTCGAGGTCATTCGCGGAATCCCTCAGGCCCCTAGACCCTACTCCTTGCTAACTAAACATGTTTGAACAGAAAGATTAAGGGTTAGTAAGGTGAGGGTCACGTTACCGCGCGGAAACACGTGGCGCGCGGCATTCATTAAAAACGGTGTCGCATTACGGAGACGGATACCCCTTGGGGGGATCTCCTTAGTGTGATGTCCTGCAGCACGTTCCTGTAGCCGCAGGACCTGCACTTCAGCACGTACCGCACCCTCTTGACGCCGTCAACGTTCTCAGCCTCCATGAAGGCCGTCATCTTCCCCCCGCATCTAGGGCATTTCGGTGCTCCGTTCTTCCTCCATATCATTCCTGCAAGTCACCTCCAGGACTGCGGAGACGGTCGCTCTTTTGCTCGCTAAGCAACACTCTCCGGCTTCCGTTCTCCTTCTTCAAGGAGTTTTCTGTCCGGGAAATAATAAGAGTTGTTACCCTAAAACCTTGGGTGACGTAATTGGAAGATTTTTGAGGTGTTACTTTAAACTTAAGCCTAGTTTAAACGCCTTTATGTCGAGCTCAACCCACTTGGGCCTAACGAGTTCCTTAATGGCATTCACCACAGCCTCTGCTGGCACGACGTTAGTTACCCCTACTACGTGACCTAAGGCAACCATGTTGGCGACCCTGTGCGTTCCCAGCTCCTCCCTAGCGATGTTAGTGTAGGGCTTAAGGTAAACAAGCCATTCTCGGGTGCCCTTTACTGCCTTAACGTCATCTTCCGGTATGAATGAAGAGTCGACAAACACCTTTGCCCGGTCATTTACTAAGTGCGTGTAACGCCTTAACTGCTCGACATACATGAATAGCGCTATATCGGCACGCCTAACCTTCACGTAATCCAGCTCCTCAGCGTCGTCACAGAGTATTATGTCGGCGCGTGAGTCGCCTCCTCGCGTTTCAGCCCCATACGATTCCGTCCCTGTTACGTACAGGTTAGCGTACTTCGCGGCCGCTAAGCCAAGTACATGCCCTAGGAGGAGGATTCCCTGCCCCCCTCTCCCAGCTATGAGTATCTCGTGCCTCATCCTTCACACCCTCCCAATCCTCCTTAGGTATCCGGGCTCGTTTCTCTCAATGAATTCCCCGAGTACCCAGCCTCTCTCCCAGTCAAGATCCGATTCCTCGAGGGATGGTTTTGGTTTGTACTTGGATTTCCTCTTTATCTCCTCGTACAGCTCTATAGGATCCCGGAACCCTATGTGCCTGCCGAAGATCTCCGGGCACGGTGATATTATCTCTATGAACCTGAAGCCCTCCATCCCTAGGGCTCTGTACGCGTAGCGCTCTATGAGGGCTGGGTGCGTCGTTGATGCCCGCGCCACGTAGTTTGCGCCTTGATACGCCACTAGCTTAATCACGTTGACGGGGGTTTCCGGATTACCCTTGGGTGTCGTAGTGGTGTACATCCCTGTAGGAGTGGTTGGAGCTACCTGTCCTCCAGTCATCGCGTAAACCATGTTCGTAACCATGAATACCGTCAGGTCCATGTTGCGCCTCGCTGCGTGTAGGAGGTGGTTGCCACCTATCCCAGCTATATCACCGTCCCCTCCAAGCACCATCACCTCTAGCTTAGGGTTAGCTAGCTTAGCTCCCGACGCGAAGGGTATTGCCCTTCCGTGTATCGTGTGGGCTGAGTCAAAGGACACGTATATGGCTGCTCTAGCAGTGCACCCTATCCCAGTAACCATCACTAGGTTCTCGGGCTTCAGGATCCCTTCACGAACGCGCTTGTCAACGGCGCGCAGTATTGCTGCTAGGGCAACACCTATGCCGCAGCCCGGACACCATATGTGCGGGAGGCGCTTAGTGACGAGGTACTTATCTAGCGGGTGTGCGCTCACCTTATAACCACCTCCTGATCTCCTCGCTTACCCTGTCTGGGGACGGGACCTCCAGATCTATGATGTTTATCGGGATGACTTCCTTGTCCTTCAGCACTCTCTCGACTTCCCTAACCATCTTGCCTAAGTTATTCTCAACCACGAAGACCTTCCTTGCGCGCTCAGTGGCTTTCCTGAGCCCCTCTGCATCAAAGGGCCATAGCGCCTTAGGCCTGAATAGCCCCACCCTCAGTCCCTCACTCCTCAATTCCTTGACGACGGCGTACGCCGAGCGTGCTGTGGAGCCGTAAGCGTAAATCACGTACTCCGCTCCCCGCGTCAGGTACTCCTCATTATCAACTATGAGGTGGGAGTTCCTCTCTATCTTGGCAACTAACCTTCTCACCAAGCGCTCGTATGCTTCGGTGTTCGGCGAGTAGAACCCCTCCTCGTCATGAGCCAGCGACTCAACAAGCACCCCGTAACCCTCACCGAAGTAAGCCATCCTGGGGACTAGATCCTCGCATGGCTCATACAGCTTGAAGCTCTCGGGAGGGACGCACGGAGGCCTTCTCTTAACAACGTTGATCTCCCCAGAACCTTTGATCTCGACACGCTCCCATGTGTGGGCCAAGGCAGCATCCGTGAGGAGAATTACTGGGGTGCGTAGGGCTTCAGCTATGTTGAAGGCTTTCACCGCTAAGTCGAAGGCTTCCTGAGCAGACCACGGGGCGAGGACGGGTATGGAGTACTCTCCGTGGGCAGCGAACCTCACTTGGTAGACATCTGATTGAGTTGTTTTCGTCGGCACGCCCGTGGATGGGCCGGCACGCATGACGTCCACTAGGACTAGGGGGGTCTCAGTCATTATCGCTAGACCTAGACCTTCAACCATGAGGGAGAAGCCCGGCCCAGAGGTCGCGGTCATTGCTTTAGCCCCGGCCCACGCAGCACCGATGACAGCGTTTATTGAGCCTATCTCATCCTCGAATTGGACAACGACCCCGCCATGCCCCGGCAGCTTCTCCGCTAAGTACTCGAAAAGGTCTGAGGCAGGTGTTATTGGGTAACCTGCGAAGAAATTCAGTCCCGCCGCCATCGCGCCTTCCGCAATCGCTATATTCGCGGGTATGTATTCACAACGCCCCAACAAGCTCACCCCACGGGCACGACGTATATCGCGAAGTCAGGGCAGTTGAACTCACATAGCCTGCAACCAATGCAGTCCTCGGGCCTAGCAGGCACAGGGTACCTGTATCCGCGTGCGTTTGATTCGGTACCTTTCTCAAGGACGTTCTTAGGGCACACATGCACGCATATACCGCATTCCTTACAGCGCTCCGGGATGACAACGACGTGGAATCTGGGACGGCGTTCTGGCGGGTCGGTTCCAGGCTTCCCGTGCTGGGCTTGCTCGGTACCCAATCTCGAACCCATCGAATCAACTCTTGACGCAATCTAAAAAGTCTTCAGGCAGAAAGCTACGTTCGTGTTTTTACGTGCTTACGTTGGTAGCGATGCCGTAGTGCAGAGTTTCGTACGTTGTGTGTGAAAATTACTTACTCACGTTGAAGAGATACCCACTCTCAGGTACTTGCCGTCATGCAGGACCACTATTAACGCGTCGTCCGTAACTATGTCCAGCTCCTTCACCTCACCACCGCCTAACTCCCTAGCCACACCCTGCGCCACGCATGACGCGATGGCAACCGCCTTAGCGAATGCCTCAGGATTGGGAAGGTGTGTCGGTGAGTTAACGCCTATGTCCGTGAGTTCCCCGGTCTTAGCGTTAACTATTAGCACGGTGTTAAAGGCTGGCTCAACCCCAGGTTCCTCTTCATGCAGGACTGAGTCCTTAGTTAAGGGCTTTGATTGGGGCTCAACCCACTCTAAGGTCACATCCTCAGACACTAATTACCACCGTCTCCAAGCTGGTACTCCTTACTCCTTATAAGACCGGGTTCAGAGTGCTAACGCAGTATTACCGCGACCTGCATACCGGGTTGCGGGTTACGCTTTATAAGGTGTCCTCACCTAGAGCGGGTCTTCGGGGTTTTATTGAGCGTAATTGATGTTGTGGAGGAAATCGTGAAGGGCGTTATGAGTTCCGACCCTGTCCACGGGTACCCGCACGTTGAGCGGGTTAGGCGCCTCGCGCTAAGGATAGCCAGTAACTACCCGGATGCAGATAAGGAGGTTATCGAGCTCTCCGCCCTCCTACACGATATTGCCAGGAATGGCAGAGGAAATAACGCTAAGGAGGGCTTCGACCACGCCCTCGCCTCAGCACGCGTGGCTGAAGTGATCCTGAAGGCCTTAGGCCTCCCCAAGGAGAAGGTTGAAGCGGTGGTTCACGCCATTGAGGCACACTCCTTCTCCGCTGGCAGGGAACCAAGGTCCCTTGAAGCGAAAATCCTTAGTGATGCGGATAAGCTTGACGCGTTGGGCGCCATAGGCGTTGTCAGGGTGTTCATGTATTCAGCTACCATAGGTAGGGGTATTGAGGACTCAATCACTCACTTCGAGTCTAAGATACTGAAGCTCCCCTCCCTTATGTGGACTCCTGAGGGTATGAGGGAGGCTGAGCGAAGGGTTAAGTTCGTGAAGGAGTTCCTCAGAGAGCTTAAGGCGGAGCTGAGCGCGTAGCTAACTGCCTCACCTTAACCTCCTTGAGAGCTTCGTGAGGAAACCCTTCTTGGGCTCCGGGATCTTATACGTGAGTATTGAAGGCGAGTTCCTACCGCCCTTAAGGACCTGTAGGGCGATCCTCCATGCCCTAGCCTCCTCCGCCGTTACCTCCTCCTTCACACGGTAGTCCTGCTTCCTTATGTACTCCTTCATTAACTTTATCAGTAACTTCAGCTTCATCACCTGAATTAGCCTTAGCTCCTCCAACACCCTAAGGGCGTCACTCCCCATGACCTTCAGGGCGTCCCTGACAGCCCTGTAGTGCCGCACGCACAGCACCGCTGGCGAGTTCCTGTAGGTCGCTAGGAGATCCGTCTTAACGATTCTCTCCGCGAACGCCTCAACGTACCCTGTCTCGAACTCCCTCACGTGCTCACACACTAGGCAGGGACCGTCACCTGCTTTAGCTTCCTGCTCGTCACCGCTGGTTAAGGCTTCTAGATAGGTTGAGAGCATATCCTCGTAGATTATCGTGACTCCTAACCCATCCATCTCCGGTCTTGAGAGGGTTACGTCGTGAAGTAGCCAAGCGTGGTAGGGGCATAAGCCTAAGCTACTCCTGAGTTGCTTCCTCACTGTCGGGTCCTGCACGTGTTCGTAGAGGATCTCCTCGATAAGGCCCCGCTCGGCCCTAGTTAGCAGGAAGCATATGGGGCATTCGGGGTACTCCATCGCCTCCTCCAGCCGCGCGTAGATTAAATCTTTCCCACCCCTCTCACCGCGTGATCTGCTGAGGAACTTCATGGCTCACCGAGCTCCTTCCTACGCGTACCGAACCTTTCCTTGTACACGCGGAGTAGGTTCTCAATGTCCTTGATTATCTCCTCGTCACTGATGCCTCCGCACTGGCCGGATTCTATCTCCTCCTTCGCTGAAAAGATGAACTTCTTGCTGTACTCTTCAAGCACACGCTTGTACTTTTCAGCGTCCTCTAGATCCACGTTCGCGTTGGGATCCGCGTCCTTAAGCCTGGCTAGGCAGGTGTTTAGCTGTGAGAGGGCTGAGCTGAGGTTCATTGTTAGTGTGCGGAGCTGTTCTAGGGCGTCCCTAAGCATGAGCTTGTAGTGTAGGTACCCGCTTTCTAGTTTTAGTAGTCTGAACCTAATATCCCATAATTCCCTGTCGCTTAAGTTATCGCCGTACTGCGACCTCATGTTCCAGTACCTGTACCCCATCTTAACTAATCTAGTGATGGCTTCCGAGCGTGAAGACACGCCTTCCGACTCCATGAAGTACTTAAGCATCCCGCTTAGCTCCTCATCAACATTCACCTCAATAACATTACCTAGGGAGTCCCGACGCTTACGCCCTCGGCTGAAGAGACCCATCACCAGCACCTAACCGAGAAGATGATAACTCCCTAATACGCGTAACGTATACTGGAAAACACATTCATACGTTACTCTAAGTGTGGGGTAATAAACAAAACAAATTTCATTTAGTTACGAGGGCATACCTTGCTCGGTTAGTCATGCCCTGAATCCTTGATTCTGTTCAGAGCTTCCCTGACCGCTACGGGGAGCACTATGTTTGATGCTGAGATTATCTTGGCATGTGAAGGGAGGGGAAGGGGTTGGGGGCTCTTAGTCACGGCGATTATTCCCTGTAGGCTTACCACGTAGTAATGTACCGCACTCTTGTGAATCACTCCCTCCTCCCTCACTACCTCGACGATGATTACGTCTCCCTTAACGCTATTCACGGCGTTCATGAATTGCTGGGGAGTCATCACTAGGAACGCGTGTACTAACGCGTGTGCCCTCGATGAGGCCGCCGCGCCTGTGGAGGCTGCTATTATTGCGCCTGTTGACATCATATCACACCATCAAGTTACTTATCCCGCTTATCACCCTATTACTGCTATTTCCTTAATTAGTGCACCCTTCTCGAACCTGTCTAGCGTCAGCTTCCCCGCCTCAGGTATGTGTGGTTTCCCTTTGAGTATCCACTCCGCCATTAACTCCCCGGTTATTGGGCCCATCATGTATCCGTGTCCGCTGTATCCTGCCGCTACGTAGAGTCCTTCAACGTCCTTGACTGGGCCGTAAACGGGGTGGTGGTCAGGCGTTGTCACGTAGTACCCTACCCAGTATCTTAGTACCCTGACGTTCCTCAGCCATGGAAAGAACTTCGTTAGGGGCTTCACTGCCTTAGGCATGAAGTCTATGCGTTGGGACGTGAGCGGGAGTTCGGGTTCTTCCTCAATGTCGCGTCCCATGAAGAACCCTCCCTCCTTCGACTGGACTATGTAGGGAACGCCGGGCGTGTCCCAGTCTATGACTAGGGGTTTGAACGCCTCCTTGTACGGTTCCGTGATGAGGGCGTGCCTAGGTATATTTTCTATCGGTAGCTTCACTCCCACGCTCCCCAGTATTTCCCTGCTTCCGGAGCCGGCTGCAACGACTACTGTTGGTGCCTTAATGACCTTACCTCCCTCAACCTCTACCCCTGTAACCTTACCTGAGGATTTGAGTATCCTCGTTACCTTAACCCTCGTAACTACTTCGGCACCGCGTCCCTTCACTAACTTTAGGAACGCGAAGATCGTGTCGAATGGGTAGGACTTGCCAGCTGTTGGGTCGAACATCGCTCCTGCAACGCCGTCCACTCTCATGGGAGGTACTAGCTCCCTCAGCTCATCGATCCCTATAATCTTCGTGTTCACGCCTAACGAGTTATGGAGCTTCACCAGTTTCTCGAAGAACTCCGCGCTTTCGTCACGCGTCGCTACCCACACGTAACCGGATTGATCGTAATACAGTCCTGCCCGTCCTAGCTCACCTGCGGCGTACTTCCTCCATAGCTCGATGCTGTGCTTCATGAGAACTACGTGTTCCTTGGAGGTAAAGGAAGCTCTTATGCCGGTGGCGCACCTGCCAGTGGATCCCGCACCTATGTATGATTCATCGAGGATCAGTATGTCCTTGACACCCCTGTTCTGTAGTGAGTACGCTATGGCTAGGCCGGATATGCCTGCCCCAATAATGAGTACCTCTACTTCATCACGCACTCTCACCACCCCCTTCACCCTCATCCTTAGCGTCTACGGACTTGAGGAGGAGGGACACCGGTATCGGAGTTACGGGGGCTCTAGGCTTGGGTATGAGTAACTCATCGGGTTTCTTACCTAACCTCCTCGCCATGATACCTATTACTAAGGGTATACATGTCCTCCCCTGACAAGGCCCCATGCCGAGTCCTAAGCGCCTCTTAACGCATTCTAAGTCCTCACAACCTTCGTCAATCGCCCTTAACACGTCGTCTAGTGTGACGTCTCTACACCTACATATTATTATAGGGTGTTTCCTCACTTCCTCCTCACCCATATTCCCCTCACCTCCATCGCAAGCTCCTTTGGAACACGTACTGTAACTACCCAGGTCTTGTTTGTCTCCCACGCCTTGACTACCTCACCCTTACCAACTACCTTGCCGTCCCTGCCGAGCAGGTCGACGACGTCGCCGACCTTAGGTGCTGGGAGGAACTCGTGGGGAACCGTCACGTACGCGTACTCACCCGGTTTCGACATGTCAACCACGAATATCGCCAGTCCCGGGCACTTAGCCACACATACTCCACAGCCAATGCACTTGTCCCAGTCTATCCTCGGTAAGCCCTTAATGCCTTCGATGCTTATTGCGTGTTGAGGGCATGAGACTACGCAGATATTACACGGTATTTCCTCGGGGCACTCAGGTATCGCGACAGGACCCCGAGCCAGGCGTTCTTCAGGAGGCATTAGGCCTAAGCGCTTGAGCTCCTCCACAGTAATTATACCTGTTTCCTTATAGGAGGGTATGCCTGAACCCATCAACCATCACCTCACGAACCGAACCTTACAGGTGGTGGGTTACTCGCCCTAATCCTCTCCATCTCGTCCTCACCCACGGTTACCTTGAGCTTACCTGCCTTAGCCTTAGCAACGACTGGTGACGCCCTGTACTCGTCCCACAGGAACTTCAGTAGGGCTTCCCTACGCTCGGCGGCGCTACCCGAGTCATCAGCACCTGCCTTAACCACGGCGGAGAGACCTGCTATCTCTCCCTCAATCATTGCTGTGGTTGCCTCCTCTATGCCGGACGCGTCACCAGCTATGAAGAGTCCGGGGACTGACGTCTCGAGGTACTTAGTCCTTATGGGGACTAAGCCCCCTAGTTCCGGCACCCACGTGACTACCGTGCCTGCCTGCGCTAGTAACCTAGTGTCGGGTGTGAGGCCAACAGCTATTAGGACGAGGTCGCAAGGTATGTCGACCTCACTTCCCGGCACGGGCTTGAAGTGCTCATCAACTCTAACGATGGTTGCTCCCTCAACCCTGTCCTTCCCCCGGACTTCCTTGATCGTGTGCCTAGTGTAGACCTTGACGCCGTACCTCCTGATCTTAGCGGCATGCACGAACCACGCGCCGATGTACGGTAGTATCTCTACGATGCCCTTCACCTTAGCCCCAGCCTGTAAGAGTTGGTACGAGACTATCACGCCAACATTACCTGATCCGACAACAAGTACTTCATCACCCGGCAGAATGCCGTACTCATTCATTAGGGTCTGCGCCCCGCCAGCACCCATCACGCCGGGTAAGTCGTTCCCAGGGAATGCTAGGTGCCTCTCCGCCGCTCCGGGAGCGGCTATGACGAAGCGTGGCTTAACCCTGTATAACCTGTCCTTACCTGCTACCCCTACCCACCCCCCTCTGAAGAACCCGTAGGCAGTGGCTTGGAGGAGTACCCTGACGTTACGCATTGACCTTACCTTACTCTCTAACTCCTCAGCTACCTGGAACCCCCTTAGACCGCCGAACAGGTCCTTGGATCCGAAGAACTTGTGGGTCTGCTTGATTAGCTGCCCGCCTAGCTTGAAGTGCTCGTTAACTATCAGCACGCTTAAGCCATGCTTCGCCGCGGCTATAGCGGCCGCTAAGCCTGCTGGCCCGCCGCCGATAACGAGAACGTCGATGCCCTCAATGATTTCCTCCTCCTTACCCTCGAGGCCCCCCGTAGCGGATGGTATCCCGGCAAGTCCCTCTTGGAACTCCACCTTAACACCGTCGCGGACGGGCTCCACGCAAGTCCTAGTGTTCGGCACGCCATCCACGACGGCGAAGCATGAACTGCACTTACCTATCATGCAGAACGCTCCCCTAGCCCTCCCCTTATATGGGGAGCGACTGAAGACGTCGTACCCGGCAGCGTAGAGTGCTGCGGCAATGCTTTCGCCTTCGTAACCCTCGACGACGTTACCGTTGAAGTAGAACTTAACGCGCCTCCCGCGCTTGAAGGTGAGTATTGGGTGTTCCCAGATGCGCCTGTCCTTTAAGGGAGGCATACCTGGCAATAAGCGGTTCACCTAGTAGAATGTGCTGGCGGCACAAAAAAATTACACTCCTTACATGGCGGTAAGCGACTAATTTTAATGAGGCCACCTAATGAAATACATGGTTTGACGTGTTGCAGGCTTCAGTGGAGAGCGTGTTGGCTAGCAAGTACATCAAGGTGCAGGTGCTCTCGGTGCTTGACACCTTAATGACTACCACGTACTGGCTAGTGGCTACCCTAACACTGATTAACGCCGCGCCCGGATCCATTACTGCTGTGGTGCTTGCTGTTTCCGTAGCGTCTCTGCTTAGGCCTGTTGCTGAGCCGCCCTCGAACCACGGGGTAAGGTTCCTCCTGAGGACATATATTGGGTTGGGGAGAAGGGGTGCCGTTAGGTTTGGTAAGCTTTATTGGTCCTCCATGGCCTTGAGCGCCTTACTGGCTGGTGCGGTGGGTGCTGCATTGCTGGCCTCCTGGGTTGTAACTCGCGTTGATGTTTTCCTCTGGGCATCCATGCTTGCCTTTTCCTCTATGGCTTCCTTCCCGGCGCAGTTACCAGCGTTGCTTCTCGATGATGCCGCGTACTTTCGGGTGGTGCTCCTGAGTAACTTCGTTAGGTACGCGTCGCTTTACATTATGTGGAGGGGCACTGTAAGTCCACAACCTTGCTTTGAGTCGTTCTTGGTAGGCTCCCTCCTCGCCCTCGCTACGGGGGTCGGGTATGCTGTCTGGAAAGGTGTAGGGCCAAGGGCATGGGACGATGGTGAGGTTAGGGACGCCGTAAGGGTAGGTATGCCGTCTTGGCTCGAGGGTGCTGGCACCACCATCGCTAAGTGGGGGGTTCTTGCCGCCGTTGCCAGTACCGCGTACTTCGGGTTAACGAATACCCTAAGCCCCTATTACGTTTTCATGGCTTTACTTGTTGGAAACATCGTTGCGGCGCTACTTAGTGGGTGGGTTAACGTGATCCTCCTAGCTGGTAGGGACCAGCATCTACTACCAGCTAAGGTGGTGGGGCTGGCGTCAGGGATGGCTTTCCCCTTCGCAACGTACTTTACGTTGAGCACGCTGCACTCGACAGGCGATGTCGGTGCGGCGTTGCTTGCCGGCGCTCTGCTGGCATCATTACCCATTGACCTGCTGAGTTCATTACTTAGTAGTAGGGCTTACGCTGCAATGGTTCCTGGAGGTATTAGGGTCTTACGTGTGTATGCGTTAGCCCAGTTCCTGACTCCCATTATTACCTATGGCGTTTACTTGGGGTTAGTAATGGTGCTCGGTAGAGCCCTTACGGCAATAGCGTTACCTTACCTCGCGATCCGTTTGCTCTCATTAATGATTACTAAGTCTATGTCGAGAGTCTTCCTCCAAGCAACGATTATCATTGCCGCGGTGGCTGCTCCCTTACTTGTATGCGTTGGTTTAGTGCTTTCGTTTCCAGGAATATTTAGCAATGTGTTATGGGTTAGTATCCTCTCAGCTGTGCTAGCGTTGCTTGATAGCGTGCTAATTAGTGTTTCGGGGAGGCACCCGGCGTAGATTAGCGTTTAAGCAATGGTTCCTGTAGCTGGTGTGTGAAGTAATAACTATATCTCCTTTAATCAGTACAAATTTTTTATACTAAACGGGCATATTTACAACCTGAGGTAATGCCAATGATGCGTGAATTGAAGGCGATATTAATCATAGTGATAGGCATCATAGTGATCGTAGCGCTGGCACATACGAATCCAACCACATTCTTCATAGGGCAGATAGTGATTCAGGTTCTGATGCTTCTTGCCGCGGTCGGCGTGACTATGGGGCTCCTCAGCACGAAAGAGGAGACTTCATCGGAGGGGAGTGAGTAATGGCTGGGTGGGGTACGGCGGAAACAATATTCGCCACCCTAGCCATATACTTCGCCATAGTCTTAATAATAGGTATAATAGTTGAGAAGTACGTTAAGAGCCTCGCTGACTACATCCTAGGCGGCAGGAGGCTAGGCCCCTACGTAATTGCCTTCAGCGAGCGAGCCAGTGAGATGAGTGGTTGGGTAGGCTTGGGCTTACCTGGCGAGGGTTACAGCTCAGGTATTAACTCTACGTGGAACACCATAGGGTGCTTCTACGCAGACCTGCTTTGCTGGACAACAATGTCTAGGAGGATTAGGCGATTCACGGAATCCGTGGGCGCGTTAACCATACCCACCTACCTTGAGGCCAGATTCGGTGAGGGGAGGGGCGTGCTGAGGATAGTTTCTGCTGCCATCATAACGTTCTTCCTGAGCGCCTACGTGGGCGCTCAGTTCCTCGCCTCGGGAAAGGTCTTCGCCGCGATCGCGGCTACCTCGGGTATAACGACTAACCTTCAGTTATGGATAGTCGTTGGAGCGATCGTCATGATTATCTATACGGTGCTCGGCGGGTTCTTCGCCGTGTGCTGGACTGACTACGTGCAAGGCTGGTGGGCCGTCATAGGCTTCCTGCTGATAGTGATCGCTGGCCTGGCCGCCGTTGGCGGTCCATTAGGGTTAGCTCAGAAAATGGCGTCTACCGTAGTTAATAGTAAACAAGGGTTAACCCTACTATCTCTAAATAACTTCTGGGGCTACGAGTACACCGGGGCCTTGCTATTAATCATAATGCTGTCTTACATAGCGATAGGCTTCGGCTGGCCCGGTAACCCGCACATAACGGTTAGGTTCATGGGGATTAAGAAGCCTAAGGATCTTAAGAAGGCAGCCATAACAGCCATGCTACTCCTGCTCGTGGTGTACTACCTGGCCCAAGCTACTGGGTGGATAGCCCGGGTAATGCCCAACGTAGTCGCTAAGGTACAGCATATGGGCTCCACTGAGTACACCATGCCCATGCTGGCGTTAAGCGTGCTTCACCCCGTGGTCGCCGGTGTCGTCCTAGCAGCGCCAGTAGCCCTCATGATGAGCACTGCGGACTCACAGCTACTAGTTGCGGCATCAGCTATCGTTGAGGACATTTACAGGAGAACCTTTAAGAAAGGGTTAGAGGAGAAGAAGCTCGTGCTCTGGAGCAGGATCGTTACCTTCGTAATAGGTATCATAGCGCTTCTCTGGGCGTTATTCTTCAGCAAGTCAGTGTACTACTTCGTGCTATTCGCATGGGGCGGTCTAGGAGCCGCGTTCGGTTCAGTGATGTTACTTTCTGTGCTATGGAAGAGGATGACTCCCAGCGGCGCCTTCGCTGCCATGATGGCTGGGGCTGCTGGCGTGATCATATGGAAGAGCTACGTTAAGGGATACATATTCGCCCCCGGAGGGAATCATAACGCGCAGCTACCTTTACTGGCGGCGTCAGTACCGATAGTGGTGTTCATAACGACGCTCATAGGTTCCTCACTGATTGAGAGGAGCGGTAAGCGCGGGTTAGTGGCTGCCATAGCAGCGCTCATAGTCACGCTCTTCACGTGGGTTCCATGGGTATATGCTAGGTACTACATAGACCCGAAGTTCGCTGCTTGGTGGTATGAACTACTCATAAGCTTCCCAATGGCGACCATCGTCGCCATAGTCACAAGCTACGTAACTCCCGCACCTCCCGCCGAGAAGGTCAGTAAGGTGTTCGAGTTAATGGAGAAGCCCACACCCAGCGAGTTAGAGGCCGTCGAGCCCGAACCTATCGCGTTAAGCGAGATGGACTACATCAAGCACTACATAAAGGCCACAAATTTGCTAGTTAAGGTTAATGGTTTAACTAACCACTAATTATGTATTTTTCTTTGATCCTCCCAAGTCCTGTGGTTGATTCTGACCCACGTGTTTTAAGCTAAAAACCACGTTAACTAAAGCAGCTATGGGATGGATGTAGACATGGGTTCCCTGAGGAAGATCCTCGTTATAAAGCCGCTTAAGCAGGTCCCGGGAGGGCCTAAGGTGATTGCTAAGCTCTACTACCCTTACGAGATCTTCGAACTCGACATTAGCGTCAGGAAGGTTATGGGTGAGCCGATAAGGTTTAAGATGCCCGTCCTCGTTGATAGGGCGAGAGCAAGGGCGTACGCCACCGACGGCATTCCCGAGACGTTCGAGGATGAGGTTGATGAGGACTTCATAGTTAAGCCTAGAGTTAGTGGTGAGGCGTCAGCTAAGCTCGCGAGGAAGTTTGCGCTATACTACGTCGCTAGGTACTGGAGGGTAATGCTAGCACCTGAAATTAAGGTTACTAGGTCGGTTGAGGCTTACAAGCTGTACTGGCTCATAAGGATGGCTGGTAAGACCTACCTATTCGACAGCATACTCGGTGATGTTGAGGAGATCGAGTGATGTTCCTCTAGAGTTCTACTTCCCTCCCGATCCCGCGTTCCTTGGCGAGCTTGTAGGCCAGGCCGGCGGCGCAGGCGTCCTGAATGGCGACCCCCACGCTCTTATATATGGTGATGCCCCCTACTTCAATGGGTTTGGGACATTTACCAGCTACTAACTCCCCTAGCTCGCAGATCTCGCTTAGGTTGAGTAGCCCACTCCTAACGGGCTGGATTATATCTCCTGTCTCCTCCATCACTGCCTTCCGGCTGTCGACCACCACTGCTTTAGCCTTAAGTATGGCGTCATCGTCGATCGCCCGTGAGTCAGGCGTGTGCGCCCCTATGCTGACGACATGTACTGGAGGCTCCAACGCCTTGCCAAGGATGACCGGTTCCTTGGTGGTTGACGCCTCGATAACTAGTCGGGCCCCGCGTATCGCCTTCTTCGGGCTTGAAGCGATCACGGGCTTAAGCCCGAGGCCCTCAACATACTTGGCGAAAGTCTCGGAAGCCTCACGCCTGACGTCGTAGATACGTACCTCCGTGGCCTTGAAGTAATGTAGGGCGAAGCGTAATTGGTACCTTGCCTGATAACCCGCACCCATTATCGCCATAGGCCCCGCCTCACCGGGGGCTAAGTACTTCACCGACAAAGCGCTGGCGGCCGCTGTTCTGAGGGCCGTGAGGACAGATCCCTCCATAACGGCTAGGGGAGACCCAGTAACGTGGTCGTAGAGCGTGACGAGAGCTTGAATAGTGGGTAAACCTCTCTCAACGTTAGCAGGCACCACGTTAACCACCTTAACCCCAACGCCGTAGCCAGGGACGTATGACTGCATGATGCCCCACCAGTTACCCTCAACCCACATGACTGTCCTAGAGGGAGTAACCGTCTTCCCTTCTGAGAACTTCCTGAAGGCATCCGCGATACTATTAACTAGGACTTCAGGTGTTAGGAGATTCTCGAGTTCCGGGCCACTAATTAGCAATACCTTAACCAATGTTAATTGACCCCAATCAAATATCTTTGGTGTTAGAATTAAACGTAACCTTCAACTCTTAATTTAGTCGTACATAATCTAACCGTGAGGGATCCCCGTTGAAAATTGTTGACCTATCGATGCCTATACATAGCCTGCACTCACCCACGTATCCCGAGCAACCTAGACCAATCAAAGCAACACTAGCTACAATCGATAATGACGGATACGCAACTAACCTGTGGGTGCTTGACGAGCACACCATGACACACGTGGATGTCCCGGCTCACTTCATTAAGGGAGGTGATAGCGTGGACGCCATCCCGCTGGAAAGATTTGTTGGCTGGGGTGTGGTTGCGGATCTTACGGACTTACCGCCTAAGCACATAGTCAGCACTGATGAATTGAAGTCTAGGGTAGTATGTTCATGTACGCACGGTAAACCTACAGTACTTCTCCTGAGAACTGGTTACGATCAGTACGTGGGCACGCAGGAGTGGTTTAATCACCCAGCACTCGGGAGTGACGCGTGTGAGTATGTGGTTGAGGCCGGGTTCAAGGTGCTAGGTACTGACGCCCCCAGCCCTGACCGGGAACCTTACACAGCACATAAGGTTCTCCTCTCAGCAGGCGTCGTGCTATTTGAGAACCTAACTAACCTTGACTTGCTAATAGGTAGGGAATTCCTGTTTGTGGGCGCTCCCCTCAAGCTGGTGGGCGGCACCGCATCTCCTGTGAGGGCCTTAGCGATAATTATGCCATGAATTCCCCTACTCACCCATCCTAACGATCCTCCGCAGAAGATCCCTGAACGTTGCGGGCGGCGCGCGTGGCGGGACGAACTCCACTATCAGGTACTTTACCCTAGGCTCCGCGTCCTGGAGCCTCTCCCTAAGTTCCTCCCTAATCCTCTCTAACTCCTCCACGCTGGCGTCCTCCCTTGCTTCAACCTCCATTATCAGTAGGTATTGATCAGGGCCTATCACTAGGGACTTCACGTCATTAACATCGATAACCCCGGGTATGGCAACCGCGACCTTGACCGCCCGGCCGACGACATTCTTAGGTGCTGCCCTACCTATGAGTACGTTGAAGTACCTGTACCCTAGGCTAATGGCTGAGAACAGCAGTATGCCTGAAATTATGAAGGCACCATAAGCATCCATGAGGGGGTTTGCTGTAAGGACTGAGGAAATCGCCGCTACGTCGCCCACCAAGTCAGAAAGGTTCTCGACGATAGTGCCCTTAACTGCGGGATCCTCACTGTTGCTCCTGTGTTCTTTCACAGCCCACACTAGGATTGCACCATCCGTTACTAACGCTATGAGGAGCGTTGCTAACGCACCCTGCGTCGCGGTTACCGCGCCCCCGCCCACTAACCTGTTTATTCCTGCGCTTAACGAAATCGTAAATAGGAATCCCCCTATTATGGACGTCGATATTAGCCCGAGCACGTAGGGGGTCCTCCCGAAGCCAAATGGGTACTTCATGCTGGGTTTCCTAAACATTAGCGCCGCGCCAGTAGCTAGTAGGGCTGACCCTACGAAGTCCCCCAACGTGTGGAGGAACTCGGCATCGACGGCCGAGGAGGTTGAGTGGAGAACGGCGTAGGTTTTCAGGATTAGAGCCAATGCATTGAGCATTAAGGAAGCGTAAATTACCCTCATCGGGAACCCATCAGTAATTACTAGGTATTAAGAGCTCCCTTTAAGCATTAGCACTTACCCTTAAGGTGGGACGTACCATAAGTCCTCAACGGGCCCCACGTAACCGGATTCCCTGGCTATTCTGAAGGCCTCACTCATCTCGTCCCTGCTGACGTGGCGTGTTAGCTCCTCCCATTTCTCCGGGTGGGACTCGACCAGATAGTCCGGGTGGTACTGATCCATGATGTTCAGTACCGCGTTGGGGGCGGCCTTGGCGAGCCACTTAATTACGGGTTCGGTGCAGCACCGCACGTGATTAGGTAGGACTAAGTGCCTGACGATCATGTCTCCGTGCTTAGCTGCTCTCACCACATTACGTTCAATTACCTTAACGTAGTTTGGCACGCCCGAATACTTAACCGCACACCCGTCGTTCCCGTACTTGACGTCAGGTAACCATATGTCAATGAGGTCCTCTAGGACCTCCATGCTTAACTCGCTCAGGTACATATTGCTGTTCCAGAGCTGAGGCACGTTCACCTCCAAGTACCTTAGGCTGTCAATTATTACTGGTAGGTGTGGTGTGGGGTCGCCTCCCACGTGGTTTATGTTCTTAGCGCCGCTCACCCTTAACCACTCCTGAATAGTGGCTAATTCCTTAGCATCTAAGCACCCTTCCTCCCCCACAGGGGTTACTGGTTGGCTTATGTTCCAGTTCTGGCAATAAACACACCTGAAGTTGCACCCTGCATAAAATATCGTTCCGGACGGCACTAGCGGGGCTTCCTCACCAACGTGGTGAAAGTACGTGTCAACACACGCCTTAAGCCCCTTAACCTTACATGCACCCACCTCCCCAAAGTCCCTCTTGGTACCACATTTCCTCTCGCAGAGCTGACACGGGCTCGCCAGTCGATACGCTATCGCTACCTTAACATCTAGGAAGGTGTGTTTCGGCTTGACGCTCGGGATCTCCTTCCAAGGCTTCGGTGATTCGCGCACGTCCCTCCAAACCCTGTTGAACTCCTCCTTAAGCCTTGAATGCACCCTCAGCAACTCACTCAACCCCAACCCCTTGTCAGTTGGGTCAATGTCTGTCGGGATGCGCTTCGCTATAATGAACTTCGCTGGGGCCGAGTTCCTCATTACCCTGTAGTACCAACTCAGCCTCTCCTTGATACCCTCATCTCTCCAAACCCTGATAGAGTCCGGTCTGATTAGCTCGGCATACCTTACGGGATCTCCTCCGAGTATTGTCCGCACCTCACGTACCTTCAGCGTATTGGAACGCATAAGCGTTGCTGGTTTTAAGCATTTATCTCGAGAATTATCTTGGGCGGTGGGTTCCATGGTTAAGTACGTGTGCACCTGTGAGTGTGAAGTAATAGTTGAGGCAGAGGATGAGGGGAAGGCGGAGGACAATGCGATAATGTGTGTTGAGGAGGGGTTTAGCGACTGTGAAGTAAGTAACTGTGACTGCACGTGCGAACCCGAAGAGTAGAAATGCATGGCTGACCGGAGTATTAAGCTCTTCCTTACATGTTAAAATTAGTTTTAAGAACGCGCCACCTAGTCTACCCTAGAGTTCCTTGAACGATTTAAACGGCATCTTAAGCGGGCTTCTCTTGTGCTCGCTTGCTTTATGTAACTCCATAACGCGTTTAACCACCTCTTCAGACACTCCCGCGACCTCCGGAACCCTCTCGGGCGGGATACCCTCATCAAACACCCAGTAGAGCACCTCGTCTATTAGGTCATAAGTGATACCTAGTTCCTCGTAGGCCGTGTGACCCGGCCATAAGTCAGGAGTCGGCGGTCGAGTCACGGACTCCTCGGGGAGACCTAACCACTTACCAAACTCTATTACCTGCGTCTTATAGAGGCCTATGATGGGGTATAGGTCAGCGCAGCTGTCGCCCCACTTAGTGAAGTACCCTATTAACCACTCTGACCTGTCACTTGTGCCCAGCACTAACCTCCTTTCTTTGTTTGCAAAGGCGTACAGCGTTACCATCCTGGACCTCACCTTTATGTTACCCTTAACGATCTTGGGTGCCGTTTCGTAGGTTAAGCCGAGCGCTCTTAGGAATGACTCAACCATTGGCGTTATGTCTATAGTGATGACCTCTATCCCTAGGGCATCGGCGACCTTACCCGCTATCTCTAGGGACTCGTTGCTAGATTCCCTATCCGGGAGTCTAAGCGCCTTGACCTTACCCGCCCCGAGCGCCCGGACAGCTAGGGCGGCGGTTACGGAGGAGTCGCTGCCACCGGATAGCCCTATAACGACACCTGACGCGCCGGAGGTCTCCACGGTCTTTCTAATGAACTCCTTAATCACCTCCTCCGCCCGACGGAAGTCGAACCTTAAATGCTGCGGGAGCATGCGCCTCATCCCCGTCACGCGGTGATTTCTAATCCGCTTCACACATGTTCTTCACGTTAATGGTGAATTATATTGTTATTGGCTGATCCAAGACGCCTTCCGACCTGCTTCGCTTAACCTTATTACTAGATAATAGCCCATTCATTAGGGCCTGGGGCATTGACCAAGACAAGAAGCGATGACTTAATACATGCTGTTAAGGTTGGAGCAAGGATGATTAAGGTCTACGTCGCCGCCTATGTTGTCTTAGGGATACTGGGGCTAATGTACACTGCCGTCTCGGCACCGCCTCTGCCTTCAGACATTACTGAGTTACTGTCACGCGGAGCTTCGAACATTACTAGCGCAGGCAACATCACCGCTAATGTTGCGAGCCTCGCCAGGTGGGGAGTCGATTACTTAATAGGTTTCAATATCGCTGGCACGTACGTGATTAGTGCCGTCACATCAGCAATTACTGGCTTAGCCCTTTACCTGGGGATACGCATATTCAGTAGGGTAGCAAGGAAGCTACGCGGCCGTGGACTTAATGGGGCGTCGGGAGCGATATTAGTGACAAGCATGGTGGCTGCCGTGACTTACGCAGCATTATCTTTCTGGGCCAGATCTTCGCTCAACGACGCATATCAAGTGGCTTTAGCAGCGACGTCGAATATACATACACTAACATCGAATAACGACGTAATACTGGCTCTTAGGGAGGTCGCTGAAGCTGTTAGATCACTACCCTTGGTGAGAACGGCATACATCGCTGCCGCGATCCTAGAATTCTCAAAGGCTGTAGCCGCAGCCATCGCCTACATATTATTAGGTAAGGTGCTTAGGGCCCCGTTTTCGCGCGTAATAGCTGCGTTCTTCGTAATCCAAGGTGGTTATGATGCTCTTAAGGAGATAATGATATTAACATCACACCCCGCCACATCCTTCGTAATGACAGCATCGGGCCTGATATTCGTTATAACAGCGGGTAGGCTCCTACTCCAGTGGGCCAACGCCTCCTCAATAGTTAAGGCATTGACTAAGGAGGTTAAGCTACATTAGGAGAATAAAATAATATTACATGAGCCTTAGTGTTGGTCACAACATATTTTGTAATGTCTAAATTCATTTATTAAGAAAAATTTAATTCCATAAACCACACCTCTTTACATCGGGGGTGTTTTTCTTAACGATGAGTTCGGGCAACGTACCTTCAAGGAGTGACGACGTGATCAATGACTTAAGTAGGAAGCTCGACGATGTAATACTCATAAGTAAGATATTACTCAACGGAACAGTGGTTGCATCGAGAACCCTCAAACCCGACGAGAGGTTACTCAACACCATACGAGAACCTTGTAGAGACGGGCTTTGCTACGCTCACTTAAGGTTGATGAGCCCCGAAGGAAGGGAAGTAGGTGAAATCAAGGTATTCCTTCATAACGGGGACGTTATAGCGTGCATTGCTAGGGTTGGGGAGGAGAAGATTTATGGGGCTACAGCGTTAGGGGTTCTAAGCAGGCTCCACGCGGCTGGAGTGGGAAGCGTCAAGATAATAGAATACAGCTTCAACCCCTCACTACTAGAGGAGGATCTCAGGAAAACTATACTCGCTAAGACGACTTCTCTTCAACCGCGTCAAGCAGTTAAGGAGGTAAGACCTGCGAAACCTGAGAAGGCCCTGCCGAAAGCGGAGGAAGTTGAGGCTAAGGAGAAGAAAGCTAGGGAGGAGGTATCCAAGCCTGGGGCTCCCAAGGATGTTAAGGCATACGTCGCAAGCAAGCTACAGGAGGTTGGGGTACCCATAACGAACACTGTGCTTGCCGAGAGTAAGAAGTATGTAGTGCTCGACATAATATGTGACGAGGATAGCGAGATACCGCCGCCAGAGAATATAGTTCTCGCCGCAATAAGGCATTACATAGAGGCCCTAGGAGAGGATAAAGTAACAGGTAAGGTTAGGGTCACCGTCCACCACAAGAAAACTCACTCGGAGACCTACGACTTAAGCAAGGACGTACATATATGGAAGTTACTAGGTGCCATACCTGAGGTGCTCTGGAAGCACAGCCTCTACGTGGATAAGCTCAAGTATAAGCTCAGGAAAGGGAACAAGTTAGAGATTTCATTAACACTTAAACGCCATGGAATATACTCAACAGCTAACATACATGACGTGACTAGGGAAATCTACGAAAGACTCAAGAGTGAGTGGGGAGGCGACCTCACGGTCAAGGCGAAGATAGGGGCCTGGGGCATGGAGGTTAAGTACCCCTAAAGAAAGCAACCGGGTATTTTAATACCCCCAAACCCCGAGTAAAGGAAACCACATAAACCTCACCAACACACTCTACGTGGTTCACCACCTTGGTTAAGGTAGTGGCGTCAGCACCAGGTAAGGTTACCTTGTTCGGAGAGCACGCCATAGTCTATGGTTACCCAGCCATAGTTACTGCTATAGGGCGTAGGGTGTGGGTGACGGCTGAATCAAGAAGCGATGACGCCGTAGTCATAGCTGCCCTAGACCTTAGGGTACCGGGGGTTGTCGTAACGTATCGCGGTAGCGAGGTAATTATAGGGACAGACTACGGTAAGACACTCTCGGCAGTTGCTTACCTAAGGAAGGCTATTGAAGT
This sequence comes from uncultured Desulfurococcaceae archaeon, assembly GCA_964399035.1. Taxonomy (GTDB): domain Archaea; phylum Thermoproteota; class Thermoprotei_A; order Sulfolobales; family NBVN01; genus WAOL01. The sequence goes on along the minus strand of CAYNPH010000064.1, from coordinate 18,976 downwards.
AACCTCAGATTACTTAGGGGCTCGTGGAGGGGTGAACCTAACCGTACGTTCCGAAATGCCTGTCGGCGCAGGATTAGGTACGTCAGCCGCTGTGTCGGTAGCCACGATAGCCGCGTACTCGAAGACACTTGGCTATGAGTTAGGGAAGGACGAGATAGCTAGGCTTGGGTGGGAAGTGGAGAAGGCTGTTCAAGGCATAGCCTCACCGATGGACACGTCCATAGCGTCCTTCGGCGGGACCATTAAGATATGGAAGGAGGGCAGTGAGTTCGTCAGGAAGCGACTCAGCGTCAGCATTGAGGAGCCCTTAATCATAGGTTATGTAGAGAGGCAACACACTACTGCGGAGATGGTTAAAGCCGTTAAGAACCTTAAGGAGAGGTATGGGGAACTCATCGAGTTAATAATGAGGGCAATAGGCAGGCTCACCGAGGAAGCAGAGAGCGCACTCCTGCAGGGAGACGTTCTTAAGGTAGGCACGTTAATGAACGTGAACCATGGCTTACTGGAGGCACTGAACGTCTCCACAATGAGGCTGAACCAGATAGTCTACGCGGCTCGCGCTGCGGGGGCGCTAGGCGCTAAACTCACGGGCGCTGGCGGCGGGGGAGCCGTGATAGCGTTAGCAAACAAGGATGATGCTGAGAGGGTCGAGTTAGCCGTTAAGCTTCATTCGTCAATGTCCTTAAAAACAACCTTCGGCGCCCCAGGCGTGACGGCCCGCATCATTAAGGAGTGAAATTACTGTGCTGACCTAGTAGAAACTCCTTAATTCGCCACCACCCTCCATGAGTGCGCGGGCCATCTGCCTAAGCGCTTCAGCGTACTTAGAGTACTTATCCCTTATGTAGATCCTGATGAACGCTATTTCCTTAGGCATTAACCCGGTAAGAGTCGAACCCACAGGTATCTCCCGCACCTCCCCGTCAGGTCCTTGAATAGCTACGACGGTCTCCTCAAACATAGGGTTAGTTGGTAGCTTCGGTGTGTCCACGAAGACAGCCCTAACGTCCTCAGGTATGTCAGGCGCTATTGACCTTAACCGCCTCTCTAGATCCTCCTCCAGAACCCTCTTGCTGAGAGTGAGGAAAGGCTTCAGGTTTGACTCTAGCGGAAGTACGGCCTCGTACACTGCCTTATAAGGCACTATCCTGTTGAGGAGATACTTTGCCTCCTCAAGCTTCCTGACCTCGGGGTGGGATAGGACGTACTCGTCGTCAAGTTCTATGTACTTACTTACGTCCTCCACGGCTTCCTTGAAGTTCAGTATCGGGTCTGCCTTAACCAGTAACTCACCCGTTATCCTGTCGAAGGCCCTTGAGGTCTTATGGAAGTAAACAGTCTTGAACATGAATATCCTAGCTATGAGGAGGTGGTCGAGTACGTCCTTAGCCTTATAGTCCAGCACCACCCTGTCGCCTATAAGTGATGAGTGATATGCGAGCCTCCTCCAGTCAAGCCCTATACCGTAGTTCGCTCCCGTGAACATCGAGTCCCTTAGGAGGTAATCGATTATGTCTGACGCGTACGCACCTCTAATTATGTAATATAAGGACCTCTCCGTAACGCCGGACGCTATGTCTGAGGTTAGCGGCCATACCTCGAGGGTAGGTGCTTCAATCATCTTCCCCATCGTCTCCGCCGAGATCCCCACCTCATCCTCGATCACCTTGTCGAAGCACTCAGCTAGCTCGGGCACCTCCTTAACGATCCTCCCTCCAATCACCTCGTGATTCGTGCCGTAATTCACGAGTACGTGATCCTCAAATGTGTGGGAGTAGGGTCCATGACCTATGTCGTGGAGTAGACCGAGTAGCCTAGCTATGAGCTTAAGCCTCCTAACCTCGTCAGCCCCTATACCCAGCTTCGAATACATGTTCTCGGCGAAGACTCCAGCAACGTACATCACGCCTAGGCTGTGGGCGAACCTGGTGTGAACAGCGCCTGGGTAGACTAGGTGCGATGCCGATAATTGTTTTATCCTTCTCAATCTCTGGAACGGTGGTGAGTCGACGATGCATTTCTCATGCGGATATAACTTGATGTAGCCGTGAAGGGGGTCCTTAATTAACGTTTGCTCCTTACCCTTCATGACCGCACCTAAGGTGAGTATTACTGTTAAGCATGAAATATTTATTGTTACGTCACCCACATCAATGCAGAGCGCTTGCGGGGTACTCCGCCGCGCATTGTAGAATTCGTAGCAGGTGTAAATCATGCTGTGGGTATTAGGGCGAGCCATGCAGAGAACATCTTCGTGAATCCTTGAGCTGGTAAGCCGTATACCTGGAGGAAGTACATTACGTGATTATCGCTTAGGTTGACCGCACTCATTATTATAGTTACCCAGTAGCTGTCTATCAGGAAGGGCACGTAATAGTGACTCACGTTGTCGACAAGCTTGTTTTCCTTCTTAATGAGCACGTAAATTAATTGACCGCCTGTGGTGGTTATTGTCTTAGGTGGGGACTGAAGGGTTATGGTGTACTGCCCTAGGCTAACAGTACCCTCGGTCTCCCTGCACTGCCCAAGTATGCAGTAGCTCAGGAGAACGTATCTGTACGTGCGATTACCTATTATTATGGTGGAGTCATTTACTACCACAGCATGGAGGATTTCTTCAACAGTGATTCCTTTGGGAAGGCTGGCGTTGAGTAGTGAGCGGGGACCTCCGCTAGTATTAGAGTTCTCCTCCATCACACGGCTCACGTTGCTCAACACCTTCCTCAGTATCGCGCCAGCCTCACGTACCCAACCTACCGGGTTACTCGACGTTGCTGGCGGGCTGACCTGTGGTGGCTTGCTAGTGGTTGCCGTGCCACTGTTACTTCGTCCTCCGTGAGTTGCTTCGGTAGGCATTGTCAGGAAGTAGTGAACCACAGTTATTGCTACTAGCGTAAGGATAACTGTCATTACTATCACGGCTATGATCATTTTCTGGGTCTCCAGCACGGATCCCCGTACTGAGGTTTACCCTGTTTTAGTTTAAGTTAAGGCTCTGAAAGATCCGTTCTAGCTACTAGAACGCCTTTGAACTAGTGAATCACCTCATGAGTACCGATGTGTAAACCACGATTGGCGCTGCATTACTGATGAGGAGGAGAAGTAAGATTAGGTACTCAGCCTTCCTCCCCAGCCTGCCGAGCTGATTGGTTAGCTCAAATATCCCGTTCCCGACGAACTTGACGTCGCTTACAACGACGTCGTACGTGCTGTACGTGGCCGGGACCTCAGCCTTGATGGCCTCCTCAACGGCCTTTACTACCGCTTCCGTCAGTGGGGGGCATTCGCTCACGACGTCGTATGGTGCTTCCTTGAAGGATGCGGCACAACTGTGGTCGTCTGGCGTAACTATCTCCACGTCGTTGACGCCTAACCTCCTGACGGCGTCCTCTAGCTTGAGTCTGTAAGCACCATCCATGTTGTTGCCGTAAACGTATACTAGTGCGTACCTAGCATTGCCGAACTTGAGTGTGAGAGCCTTAACCCGCTGATTGCACACGCACCTACACCACCCATCCAGCATCGCCTCACCGTACCCTACTAGGAAGTCCTCACCCTCGCTACATGAGTAACGATTCAGCACCTCATTGATCAGGGGCTCCAGCACACTGAGGTCCGTGACCTTATCGCCCTTGAAGGAGTGTGAATCGGCGACTGCCGTGAAGGGCGGTGACCTATCGTCCTTGATTAACCTATCCCAGAGTTCAGACGGTAAGTCATCGTTTCCTTTAGCCTTATTGACTATTATGGGGATCAGCGCCGTCGGACCGTTCAGCGTGAATGACTCCCATCCATCACTTAACCTCACTCTGTACGGTGGGCACATCCGTAACTTAGTGACCTTCCTCGGCACCTCAGCAAGTAGGGTTTCGCCGACGAGCTTAGCGATCAGCCTAGAGTCATCGGATGAAACGAGGTTGTGCTCGTGCGAGCCAGCGGTATGGAACGTGAAGAGCTTGAATGAAGGTTCGATCACCTCCTCCAGATGGTAGATGAACCTAGCTGACCCCACATCGCGAAAAGGCCCGTAGTGGAGCGAGGGGAAAGCCAGCATCACGGGTTCCGCACCCTCACGCCAGAAGACCAGCGTCCTAACACGTAAGTCGGACGCGACCGCGTTGCGGGCTAACTCCCTCTCTAACGCTTTAGGGTCCCCCGTAAACCATGTGCGTAAGAACGCCCGTAGCATCCTCATCGGTGAGTACCCTGACGCCCTGCCCTGCTTCTCAAAGTACGCTAGGTAAGCCACGCCAGCCAGAAGGGAAATCATCTCCGTTATGAGGGCCGCCGCCAGCACTGACCCGCTAACACCTTTACCGAGTAGTGAGTTGACGAACCAGAAGGCTACGAATGGGGGTACGGAGGCTATGACTAATGATATGAAGACTCCGTAGAACGCGCTTAACACAACGTACACTAAGCCTGTCCCGGCTAGGAGGCCCGTGCCCTTAAGTCCGGTTAACCTGTAGAAAATGAGTTCCGCTGGTAGCGAGGCTATGAACATCGCCGCCGATAACCCTATGACTCGCTTAAGCGTGAATACCTTAGTCGCGCTGAGGAACATGAAGACAACCACCAACGTTAGGCCCAGGATAACGTACTGCTCCACGGATAACGCGATATCGTATAGAGAAGTGCTGGGCAATGCGTTAATCACGCCTATGCTGACGAGGAGCACCGCGTAAAGCACAACTAGCTTAGGCAGGGTAGGCAAGAGAAATAACCTTCCATAGAACTCCCTAGTGATGTCCTCAACGTCCATCACACGCCATTACCTGTTAGGTAATGCTTTAAAGGAACGTAATAACGATAACGCCTCAGAACGTGCTCAAGTACGAACGTTATTAGGCTCCCCAGAAAAGAAGTGATTTGGTGCGAGGGAGGTATTGAACGCACCTAAACTAAGAACAAGGATAAAACTCGAAATCATTCGTGAGGACACGGGCGAGATCGTCTTAGATGACGTAACAGCCAAGTTACTGATCCTCATAAAGAGGTTAGGGTCGCTCCTTAAGGCATCTAAAGCCTTAGGGATGCCGTACTCACGTGCGTGGGAATGTATTGCCAGGATTGAAAGGACTGTTAACGGGCGAGTCATAGAAGCCCGGAGGGGAGGTAAGGGGGGTGGGGGCACCACACTAACCACCTTAGGGGAGGAACTCATTAAGAAGTATGTCAGGGAGCACGTCAAGGTGTTTGGCTACATCCCACAAATACCTGAGGTTAAGGGAAAGGCACCGACCTCTCATCAGCCGCTAATTTACGTCGGTAGCCACGACATAGTTGTGGGTAGGCTAGCAGGGATTATTAGGAGGCAAGGCACGCCCGTTGAGGCATACTGGCTGGGGTCGCTTAAGGGCTTAGCCGCCTTACTCCTTGGTGAAGGTGATGTTGCGGGTGTACATCTCCTGGACTACGAGACGGGAGAATATAACGTGGCTTACGTGCGTAGAATGCTACCGGGTGAGGCGAGCGTGATCCTTGGTTATGAGAGGCTCCAGGTGCTTGCGTCGCGCGAGGGTCTGGGGCTTGAGGAAGCCCTTGATGCGTTACTTAAGGGTGAGTTAAGATTAGCGAACCGGGTTTACGGATCCGGTACGAGAACCCTTATGAAGTATCTCCTCACGAAGAGAGCTAAGGAGCTAGGGATTAGCCCCGCGGACGTCGAGTCTAGGGTGAAGGGGTATGACACCGAGTTCAGAACCCATGACGATGTCGCTATGGCTATATCTGATGGTAGGGCAGATGTTGGGTTACTCATTGAGGGGATCGCTAAGGCGTACGGACTTCACTACGTGCCCGTGACTTGGGAACACTTCGACTTCGTCGTAAGGAACTCGAACCTAGGGTCGAGCAGGATTAATGCGTTCATCAACGCCCTCAGAAGCCGTGAACTTAAGGAGGTACTAGACGGCTTAAGTGGGTACCGCTACGATTCGAGGAACCTTGGTAGGATTCTCAGTTTATAGCGTTATCGGATAACGAATAACGTTTATAACCCACCCGTAAACCAAGGATTCGGTGTCAAACATGGTACGTCAAGCTAAGGCAATCTTAGCTGTAGCCATAATCGCCGTGATCATCGTGGGCGGTGTTGCCTACTACATGGTTTCAAGTCAAAAGCACCAGCCAGTCACCATAACAGTATGTAGCGCTGGTTCCCTACGAATACCCCTAGACAGCGTGTCAAGTGTGTTCCATAGTAAGTACGGAGATAACGTTAGGATAAAGTCAGCAGGAAGCGTTCAGGTAGTTCGAAGCGTTACTGACCTCGGCGAGAAATGCGATGTTGTTGCCGTCGCGGATTACAGGCTAATCCCTATGTTCATGGTGCCCAAGTATGCGGAATGGTATGTTGCATTCGCATCCAACCAAATAGTGCTGGCTTTTACGGATAAGTCCAAGTACGCCTCGTGGTTAGAGCAACACCCAGACAAGTGGTACGTGGTACTCGGTATGCCTGGCGTTAGGTACGGCTTCTCGAACCCCGACATGGATCCATGCGGGTACAGGTCCGTCGGCGTGCTTGCATTAGCTAGCCTCTACTACAAGAACGAAACAATACTCAAAGAGTACATCCTGAGCAAGATTAGTGGGTCTAAAGCTCAAATAATTAACGGAACACTACACGTTTACATACCGGCCACGTTCTCGACTAGCGGTAACATAGTTATTAAACCGAAGAGTGTTGACCTGATAGCGCTGCTGGAATCAGGTTCCCTGGACTACGCTTTCGAGTACGAGAGCGTTGCAAAGCAACACGGGCTTAAATACGTTAAATTGCCCAAGCAAATCAACTTGGGTGACCCATCCCTCGATAGTGTTTACGGTAAGGTCGTAGTGCACATATTGGTTGGCAGTAATGAGGAGAAAAGCGTGGTCATGAAGTCCATAGTTTATGGAGTAACAATCCCGAAGAACGCGCCGCATCCTGAGTTCGCGCTGAGGTTCGTGGAGCTACTGCTCAGCGATACTGGGAGAAAGATATTTGAGGATAAAGGACAGCCATTCCTAGAGCACCCAATAGGGTATGGAAACCTGCCGGAGGGATTACTCAAGTATGTCGTCACCGCTGGTAAGGGGTGAGGCGTTCCTAGTAACGCTCTCAGTGCTGGCAACGCTCCTAATATGCTTCATAGTCGTACCCATAGCCGCTCTTTTTCTGATGGTTGACCCCTCAACCATGGCTGAAGTGTTCGGCGGTAACCCTATGCTTGCCTCGCAAGCTAGGTCGGCGTTCATAGTTACTTTCAAGGCGTCCTTACTGTCGACGGCGATACTCCTGATTCTCGGTGTCCCGTTAGCGTATATCCTGGCCAGGTACGACTTCCCGGGCAAGAGCGTTGTTGAGAGCTTAGTTGATGTCCCGTTAATGATTCCCCACATAGTTGCCGGCGTGATGATACTCATGGCGTTCGGCAGGAGAGGCATAATAGCGTCATTAACTGGGGTGGCGCTAGAGATCGAGGACACATTCTGGGGTGTGGTGATAGCTATGGCGTTCGTCTCGATACCCTTAGCCGTTGATACCGTGAAGGTCGCCTTCCAGTCCATCGATCCCATGCTTGAGTACGTGGCTAGGACGCTCGGCGCTTCACGCTTCAGGGCATTCACGACCATAACGTTACCCTTAGCCCTGAAGGGAGTGATTGCGGGAGCGATACTGGCGTGGGCTAGGGGGTTGAGTGAAGTTGGAGCAATACTCGTTGTCGCGTACTACCCTAAGTCCGTTAACGTGCTCATACTTGAGTGGCTTAACGTTTACGGGCTGAGGTACGCCATAGCGCTGGCCGTGCCCTTCGTCTTGCTAACGCTGGCGCTATTCACGGCGTTAAGGGTATTGCAGGGGATGGTGAGTAAGAAATGATCGTTATTGAGGATCTCGAGGTCAGGCTTGGTGACTTTCGCCTGCTGGTAGGGAGGCTTGAAGTGAGGGATGGAGAGTACTTAATGGTGCTCGGGCCAAGTGGGGTTGGCAAAACAGTATTGCTCCACACTCTAGCAGGTTTAATGAAGCCGTGTAGGGGACGCATACTAGTTGACGGTGAGGACATAACCAGCACCCCACCAGAAAGAAGGGGCTTCGCCTTGATCCCCCAGAACTACGCACTCTTTCCTAACATGAGTGCCTACGACAACATAGCTTACGGCCTCCGTGCACGTGGGGTGGGCGAGGGTGACGTCAGGAGGATAGTTACTGAATTGGCTGACATCCTTGAAATAAAGCACCTCCTAGGAAGGAAGCCTAACCAGCTCTCTGGTGGCGAACAGCAGAGGGTGGCTATAGCTAGGGCCCTAGCAATCAAGCCCCGCATACTGCTTCTCGACGAGCCCCTAGCTAACCTGGATCCCCGCCTGAGAAGCAAGGCTAGGGAATTCCTTAAGAACCTTCACCAAGAGTTAGGCTTCACAGCACTTCACGTCACCCACAACATAGTTGACGCCGTATACTTGGGTAAGAGGATAGCGTACATGGAGGAAGGCAAGTTAGTCGCGGTGCTTAGGCCTGAGGAGTTCATGGAGTCGGAGTATGCCAAGCCATACGTTGATGACTTAATGCCCGTATTCAGGAGCTTCCGCGGTCGAGGATAACCGACTCAATCGTAGAGGCACGTTTGTATGTAATAATATTTTAGCGTTATAGGAACACCGTAAGCTAGGGAAGGGAAGTGATAGCGCTAATAACGTTCCTACTGGTCGTGTTATTCTCGATAATAGTTGTGAGGATAGGGACAGTAGCCCTTAAGATGACCGGGCTAAGCAGGGACGTAGCTGCATTCCAGGCCCAGTCAGCGTTCTCCGGCGTCGGCTTCACTACGTCCGAGTCGGAGTACGTTGTCTCACACCCCGTTAGGAGAAGGATCATAAGAATACTGATGCTCCTAGGCAGCGCCGGGCTTACATCAGCAATGGCTACGCTGGTACTGACCTTCGTCGGCAACACTCCAGAGCAGATGATCACTAACGGCATATGGCTTGCGGTAGGTCTAACAGCTCTAGCTGTTTTCGGTAAGTCTAAGTTAGTTGATAGGGGACTAAGCTGGTTAATTGAGAGGGCCCTACAGAGGGTACCGAGCCTCAGAATCTACGACTATGAGCAACTTTTGGGCTTGGGTAAGGGGTACTCCATAGCTAAGCTAGTGGTTAAGGCTGGAGGGTGGCTTGAAGGGAAGAAGCTAAGGGAGCTGAGGCTTAGTGAAGAGGGTGTCTTGGTGCTGGCAATATACAGAAAGGTCGGGGAGAAGGAGATATTCATAGGAGCTCCTAGAGGCGACACCGAATTAAGAGCAGGCGACACCTTGATATGTTATGGTCCAGAGGAGGTTCTACAAGACCTGAGAACAAGGCTGAAGGGACCGATAGGCGACCTCAAGCACGAGCAGGCAGTAGAGGCCGCGGTTGCTAGGGAGTTCCAGGAGGAGATGGCTGCCGCGGAGGCTGAGGCCGCCGCTACCTCCTAGCCTTGTCGTGAAAAACATCTAGTAATTTGCCGAGAATTATTGCATATTATTTTACTAATTTCGGAATTTATTAAAGAAAAAGTATTTAATGGCACTGTTACTTAGAGATGCTTTGGTGATAAAATGTCAGGTAAAAGTGCTATTTGGAACAAATATGCCATAATAGCAGTTGTGATCGCCGTAGCAGTCGTGGGGGTGTTCGCCACATACTACTGGATACTCACGGGACATAATAAGCAAGCAAGCGTAACGGAAGGCAAGAAGTACTTAGTGGTCGGCACCTCCCCCGACTTCCCGCCTTTTGAGTATGTAGCTAGTAACGGGAGTATCGTGGGCATTGACATTGAGCTTATGAAGCACCTAGCCAAGATGATGGGTTACGACGGCATCAAGATAGTCTCCATAGATTTCGACGGGCTAATACCGGCACTCACCAACGGTAAGATAGACGTGATAGCGGCGGGCATGACGATAACCGAGGAAAGGAAGAAAGTAGTAGCGTTTACGGTACCGTACTGGAGCGCCGACCAAGCAATACTCGTTACCAAGAACTCTGACTTCAAACCTAGGGGCTTAAGCGACCTTGAGGGAAAGGTAGTTGCTGTCCAGTCAGGAACAACTGGCGAGTCATTGATTGATAACTTCATAAACAAGACCGGGGCTAAGATAACCGTTAAGAGGTACTCCAGCTTCGTCCTAGCGGTTAAGGACCTACTTAATGGTAGAGTTGACGCCGTAATCGTTGACTCACCGGTAGCTAAGCTCTTCACACAGAAGTACGGGGTTGAAGTGGCCACGGTAATTAAGACGGGCGAGCACTATGGCTTAGCCGTCAGGAAGGACGATACTCAATTGCTGAACGCCCTCAATGAGGCACTCAAGAAGTTCCTATCAAGCCCTGAATGGAAGGCAATAATAGATAAGTACACAGGGTCAGCACCACCATCGTAAGTACCGCAATGTCGAGGCGGGAGACTTGCTAGAGCTAAACGTTATTTTAAGGTATGCCCCGCTCATACTCTCAGGCTTCTCAAACACCTTAATAATGACCGTCTCCGGCGTGATGTTGGGCCTCGCCCTAGGTGTGGCTTCAGCGTTCGCCGAGATCCTCGGGCCAAGACCGCTGCAAGCGGTTATCAGCACCGTAACCCACATCCTCAGGGGAATACCCTTGCTTGTCCTACTTCTGCTTGTTTTCTATGGTTTACCCTTGCTGGGTCTTCAGCTACCGCCGCTGCCGACGGCTGTTCTAGCGATAGGTGTTAGGTCTGGTGCGTACCAATCTCAGATACTTAGGAGCGCTATCGAGGCTGTAGGGTCTGCTCAGCTTGAAGCTGCTTACGCCTCGGGCATGGATAAGTTAACAGCCTTCAGGAGCGTGGTGTTACCGCAGGCGCTTAGGTTGTCTCTGCCTGGCCTAGTTAATGAGTTCACTATAGTTCTGAAGGACACGTCCATGGCTTACGTGATAGGCGTTACCGAGATGTTCACTCAGGCTATTCACGTAGCCCAGGTCACGCTGGACTACCTAGCCCCACTCACCCTAACCGCACTGGTATATCTCCTCACCTGCCTGACGGTGTCTATCGTAGCGAATAGGCTCTACAGGAGGTTATCGATACCTGGCCTCGGTACGGGGGTGACGTGATGAAGGAAGTCCTCAGGGTGGTTGACCTACGTAAGAGATTTGGCGGCAAGGAGGTGCTGAGGGGAGTTACCCTCACAGTACGTGAAGGCGAGACTAAGGTGGTGATAGGGCCCTCAGGCGCTGGTAAGTCAACGCTACTCAGATGCATTAACCTCCTCTTAAGACCTGACTCAGGTAAGGTGTTCCTTGACGGTGAGGAGATTACCGCGCCGGGGGTTGACCCTGTTAAGGTCAGGCAACGAGTAGGCTTCGTGTTCCAGAGCTTTAACCTGTTCCTGCACATGACTGCCTTAGAGAACGTCCTTATAGTCCTCACCAAGGTTAAGAAGCTACCGATACACGAGGCGTTAAGGGTTGCTAAGGAGGCACTTCAATCGGTTGGGATCGGGGAGGAGCACTGGGGTAAGTACCCTGCTCAGCTTTCCGGCGGTCAGCAACAGAGGGTAGCCATAGCCAGAGCCCTCGCCATGGAGCCCCGGATAATCTTATTGGATGAACCAACATCAGCACTGGACCCGGAACTCATAGTTGAGGTCATGCAGGTGCTGGAGAACCTCTCTAAGAGGGGCGTGACCATGCTAGTGGTTACGCATGAACTGGGTTTCGCTGCTAAGGTCGCTGACTCCGTAGCGTTCATGGATAACGGTCAAGTAATTGAGGAGGGGCCTCCCGAGGAAATACTCTTGAACCCCAGGAACCCTAGGGTGGCGTCATTCATTACCAGGCTCTGGGAGCTCTACGACATTAAGGACGCGTTAGCGAGCCGTGAGAGGTGAGCGCGTTGCTTGAAGTCCTTCAAGGCGTTGTGGAGGTATTGGTTAAGTACGCGCCATTACTAACAGAGGGTTTGAAGAACACGTTACTCGTAACTGCGACGTCGTTCGCCATAGGCTTCGCTCTCGGCCTTCCGTTAAGCATTGCAAGGATGTATGGTTCACCACCGCTTAAGTTACTTGTCGCCGTCTACGTTGAGTTAATTAGGGGTACGCCCCTCATGCTTCAGCTCTTCCTAGCGTACTATGCGCTTCCAGCCTTAGGTATCGCGTTAAGCCCGCTGCAGGCAGCAATCCTCGCCCTCGGCCTTAACTCAGCCGCGTATCAGGCGGAGTACTTTAGGACAGCGATGGGCTCCATACCTAGGGGACAGTGGGAGGCCGCCCTAGGAATAGGGTTGAGCGTGAGTGCCGCGGTAAGGCATGTTGTGGTTCCTCAGGCCCTCAGGGTCGCTGTCCCGGTGCTCACGAATGAGGCGATATACCTGCTTAAGTACTCCTCCATAGCTTCACTGATAACAGTTCCTGAGCTACTCTACGTGTCCCGGATAATTACCTCTAGGACGTTCATGTATGTTCAGGTGTATGCCTTTCTAGGATTAACCTACGTCGTGTTGGGGTCGGCCATCGCTAAGTTAATGCGTAGGGTTGAGGCCGCCGTCGCTGTGCCCGGCTTAACAGTCAGTCACGCAAGGTCGCTTACATGGGCATGAGAGACTCGTTTTATTTCCCTCAATACCCACATATGATGCGGTGCTGAGGGATGGAGAGGCTTGCTAGGGATGTTAAAGTGCTCTGGAGCAACCTCTACAGGAACGTGAGGACCGTTTACATATCGTTCCACAGACCAAAGGACACTTTCTTCTCGTACAGGCTCTTAGCCTCGCTCAGGAAGCACCTCGGGAAGGGGGAGGCGGAGGTACGGGATGTGGAGTCCAAGCTATTCCTGCGCATATACGCTGGGAGGAAGGTTAGTGTAAGGGAGGCGGCGCACGCACCGATACCTGTCTCCGTCAACCTCCTGGCCAGCATGGTTAGCCAAGCACCCTCATTCTCCATCGCCTTCATAGTTTCTGAGGGGTTCAGGAGGCCTCGCCTCATAGCGAGTAGCCTTACCGTTAGTAAGGAGAGGCTCTCACGCAGGATCAGGCCCGTGCTCCTCGTAATTAACCCCGACACCAGCGTAAGGCGCATGAAGACATACGCGTGGGGCACAATCACCAAGTTATGGGAAAGCGTGGAAAGGTACCTAGCAGGGTACGGTGTTAGGTACTTACCACCACGTGACTCGGAGGTGCTCCCACCCCTAGCCGTGGTGACGGTACAACCCAGGCGAACCGGTGTCGAGGAAATCAAGGCCGTGATAAGTGATGGCGGGGAGTACAGGGAAGTCATCGTGCCTGTAAGGAAACCAGCATGGAAGCTTGAGGACCTGCCGCCAAAGATTATTGAGGATATCAAGGTATCCATAGTGAACCCCATACTGAAGGGACTACCCTTCGCAACTAAGGGTGCGTTCCTCACAGGTCCTCCAGGAGTTGGTAAGTCAGTCATGGCTGAGGCCCTCGCCGACGCCCTGAACCTTAACATCGTTGAGCTCAGACCTCAAACCTATAGATCCATGTGGTACGGAGCTACGGAGAAGGCCCTCAACGCAATATTCAGGGAAATCATCAGGAGGAGGCGCCACATAGCCCTAATAATCGATGATGCTGAGTTCATCTCCTCAAGGAAGTACACCGTGCATGAAGCTCACGTAAGTGAGATCTCAACGATACTTTACCACCTCCAGCGTCCGGACAGACCATTCACGATACTTACCGCCAATAACCCAGACCTAATAGACCCAGCGATACTCCGGCCGGGCAGGATAGACGTGACCGTAGTTATCGGTTACCCTGACCGGGAAATGCGTAGGAAGGCAGTGCTACGGAATGCCGCCAAGTACTCGATACGCTTAGAGGAAGGCGCGCTCGAGAAGCTTGTTGATGTCACTAAGTGGTTTACCCTCGCGGAGGTCGACGCGCTACTCCGCCTAGCGGCGGGTAAGGGCGAAGGCAGAGTAGGTGTTGAGGAGGTAGAGTGGGCTAGGAGGAAGTTCAACGTCGACCACGGGGCTAGGGCGTCAATGCAGGATCACCTGAGGTGGTTCGCTAGGAAGGCTCAAGGAATCGTGATAACTTACATACCTAATGAAACGCAGATCTAGTCCTCAAGGACTTAGCTTTTTAATGATGTAAATGACGTCGTTATCAGCTTCAACACGCTCAACACACCCAGTAACGTAGCAGTAAGCCACCGCAGCCGCAATCACTGCGTCCCTTAGATCCCTCGATGAAGCAATCCTAGCGAGGTATTCCTTCGGGAAATCCACACCCAACACGCTTAGCAGTTCAGGAACGCTTCCTACGCCAGAGGACCTCAAGGCGCTTGAGGGGTGAGTTTCAAGGACCTCTACGCCTAACCTCCTTAAGTCACTAGCCAGCGCTTCGCCGAGCTTCGTCAACTCACGCATCCAGGGCATTGAGGGTGGGAGAACCTTAAACCCCTTCCGCCACATCTCCCTCTCAACCTCCCTGACACGGCCTCCCCCACTTATTGGGGCGTCCACGGCCGCGACACTCACGCGATCCCTAATCACTTCCCTAATGACCTCCTCTACGCCGTGTAAGCAATCCAGTCGAGCGAGTTCCGCTTCATAGTCGTTGCGGATCATTATGAGCGCGTAACCTGTGCACCTCTCCTTCCTCACGGCTAGGTCAATGCCGCACACGCTCAAGCTCATTACCGATTACCTACCTCCAGTGATCACCTCTGCCACCTTCCTGAAACACCAGTTAAGGAGGAGGGACTTAAGGCCGAGCTTAGCCAAGATAAGTATTAGTAGGGGTGGGCTTATTGGGGCTCCAGCCGCTGCTGGGTGGCCTCCACCTCCGAGCTTCTTAGCTATTTCACGCACGTTGACGTCCCTGCTTCTTAGGCTTAACGAACCTTCCCTGCATATCAAGGCTATATCCGCGCCATACCTTGATAGGAGTATGTTCCCTATATATGAAGTCACGTGTTCCGTCCGCGGCTTTAAGTAGTACGCTATCATGTACTTCCCGACCTTACCTACCTTAGCTTCCCTAACCACCTTACTGTAGAGCCTTAGTTCACGGCTTACGGCTTCCTCGGCTATGGACTCGACCTCGTCGTCGATTTCCCCCCTGAAGCTCACTAGTTTCCTAGCGACGTACTCCCTCCACTCACCTCCCTCTTTGTACCCCACATACCTTGCTAAGTAGTTTCCGCGCCAGTCGTTGAACAACCATAGGTCGATAGAACACGTTGCTGAGACTAACTCCTCAACGCCCTCACCACTTACCGGAAAGTACTTAGCAACGACCCCGGCGCCACATGTTGTGTTATCTACTGCCAAGTCAGCCCCTGCCTCCTTAACCTTGGAAACCCATTCATCGTCCCACACGTGATGATCAAACCACCTGACTGAACCCCCGCTATTAGTGATCCTCGAGACCTCGTTAACAACCTTCTCTAGGGTGCCGGGATTCACGCCGAGGTCGGCTATGTACACTGTTGACCCATTCGGTATCTTTCCGAGCACTGCGTGTAGCTGGTGTGGCTGCGCGAACAGTATCTTATCGACGTCACCGACGGCCCTCAATATAAGGGCCGCTGAAGCCACGCCGTCAAGGTCAGTGTGCGTGATTATCGCTTTGATCCCGGTCAAGCCTGCCCACCGGTTCCTTGATCCACGTTCACCCATGCCCCTTACTGGATATTAGCTCCGTCACCCTGTCCACCGATAGCTTCACCTGGGGCGGTAGGTCAGGTGCCTCAACGCTTAGGAAGCCCCTAATTATTAGGGCTCTGGCTTCCTCTTCGCTGAACCCCTTGGACATTAAGTAAGTTAGTTGGTCCTCACCTATCTTACCTATCGCTGCTTCATGGGTCAGCATTGCCTCGGGGTTCCTGGAGTCTAGGAGTGGTACCGTACTGATGTACGCCGTGTCACTTAGTATTAAGCCCATGCATTCTATGTGTCCTTTCGAGGGCCCTGACTCACCCACTATCTCAGCCCTAGCGACTACCCTTGACCTACCCTTAGCCAGGTTCCTCGAGATTATCTCTGCTGATGAGCCCGGCGCCGCTAGGGTTGCTGATGAGCCCACGTCGTATATTCCTTCACCTTCACCCGAGATTATGGAGTAGAGGGATGTTGATGCGTTACGTCCTAGGGTGACTTTCGGGTAGGACTGTAGACTATGGACAGCACTATATATCATGTAGTAGCTCACGTACCTCCCGCCCTCAGCAACCTTCACCGCTGTTCGGGGCCTTACGACGGCACCCTTAGACCATGCATGTATCATTGCGAACGTGAGCTTAGCGTCCTTGCCGACGAAGAACTCCGACACGCCTATGTGGAGTGCCTCGGCATGTAGCCCAGCAATGCTACACCCTGTCACCACGTTAGCCTCAGCACCGTCGGCCACATAAATTATGTTGTGGAGTAGCTGGGCAGTCATGCCTCGTGTTATGAGTAGGCACGTGTATATCGGTGTCCTCACCTTAACGCCTGGCGGGACGTATATGAAGTATCCCTGCTCTCTCCCATAAAGGTACGCTGTGGCGACGTACTTGTCGGTGTCCGGCCTTATCAGCGTCCACGCGACTTCCCTAGCTATATCTAGCTTCTTTAGGGCCTCGGCCGTCGACATCACGACTACTCCCTGCTTTCTTAGGCTCTCGATGAGTGCTGACGCTAGGTAAGCCTCATTGACTTGAACGTACCCTGCCTTCCTAACGATCTCTGGCGTGAAGCCCAGCCTGCCTGATGCGTCACGCACCCTCTCCTGCTCGAGGATTTCCGCTGGCTCTATCCTCCTTGGGTTAAGGACGTCGTACCTGCTTAGGTCTACGTCGGGCCCGTAGGGCGCGGGCTTACTTAACGCTTTCCTAGCGGCTTCAGCCATGCTCTTGTGCAACATTTCAACACCACCTCCCAAGTGCCCTCGCGGCTCCTTCGAAACCCCTCTTAATGACCAAGGGGACTACCTCATCGTAAAGGCCTGAGAAAACAAGGCGTCCCCTGAAGATTAGGTGCACTGTGTTCGTAAGTGGGCGCACTAGGTTAAGCATGTGTGTTGAGTGAGTCACAAGAACTACGGAGACGCCGTGCTTCAGCGCAAGCTTAACCGCCTCCAAGATCCTCCCCACACTATCTAGGTCGACGCCACTATCAGGCTCATCGAGGAGCGCCACCTTAGGCATTATTGACAGCGTTAAGTATGTCTCCAACCTCTTCCTCTCCCCGCCACTCATCCCGGAGAAAAGATCCCTCCCAAGCAACTTGTGAACATCCAAGATTTCAGCTAGCGACTCCGTAAAGGAAGGATCCAAATTAAATTTCCTCCTCAACCACTTCAAGATCTCCGACACCTTAACCCCCTTAAAGCTCGGCGGGTTCTGGTACGCGAGTACGAGTCCCTTCTCAACCCTCTCATGGAGAGGGAAGTTAGTGATGTCCTCACCAGCAAGCACGACCCTACCTGACCTAACCTCATAGGGCTCAACGCCAGCTATGGCTGAGAGTAACGTTGTTTTTCCTGAGGCGTTCGGCCCCATAACAATGTGTAGCTCGCCAACACCAACGCTGAGGTTAACTTTCCTTAAGATCCTCTTGCCCGCGACGTAGATGTCTGCGTCCTCAACCCTCAGTACTTCGTTACCCATGTCTAATCCACCGCTTATCTAGAGGTTAGGTTATATCCTTTAAAAGTTCTTTAACACCCTTAAAGAAGGTGAATACACCAACGCAAGGATCCTTAACAATGCGGTTTTCCTACATGGAAAATAATGAGTGGGGTTAGTACTCACACGTACTCCGGGTACGTTTCTAGGAGCATCCCCTCAATCGTTATGGGTTTCAACTTATTGACCAGTTTGAGGGCCTCCTCGAGCCTCGTCTCAGAGTTGCTGTATATCTCCATGAGTATGTCGCCCTTCTTCACCTTATGCCCTCTCTTCACGTAGAGCTTAACCCCCGCACCCTTGTCTATCGGTGCGCCAGCTACGCGGGCTATGGTCGTTATTGGCCTGTTATACACGCCAGTGACGTAGCCTTCCATCGGCGCCCTAACCTCAACCTTATGTGTACCTATAGGTATCTCCTCGGGCTTTATGTTCGGGTTCTCGCTACCCATAGCCTCTATGATCTTCTTGAACATTTCGTAAGCCTTACCGCTGGCTAGGATCTCCTTCGCCGTGTTCTTCCCTGCACCACGAGGAGCTACTCCAGCCATCTCCAGTATGAGTCCCGCTATGGCTGTCGCCTTCTCCCTAACGGACATCGGGCCACCGCCTAGGAGGGTCTCGAGGGCTTCCCTAGCTTCGAGGGCTGGTCCTACAGCGTAACCTATTGGTTGACCGCCGTAAGTTATGGCGCACCTTATGCTCAACCCTACGCCTTGACCCACCTGCGTGAAGACCGAGGCTAGGCTCCTCGCCTCCTCAATGGTTTCCACCTTAGCTCCCCTGCCCGTCGGTATGTCTATGAGGAGGTTCTGCACACCCATGCTGAGTTTCTTCGACAGGATCGAGGCTATCATCTGTGATAGTGGGTCGACGCGGAGGGCATACTCAACCCTTATCAGTATGTCGTCTGCTGGCGCTAGGTTCAGGGTTCCGCCCCAAATTATGAAGCCGTTGACCTTCTTCGCAAGTTCCTTAACCTCGTCAACCGTGAACTCCACGGGAGCGAATACCTCCATGGTGTCGGCAGTGCCTGCAGGTGAGGTGATAGCTCTTGAGGATGTCTTCGGTATGAAGACACCGGCACTAGCTATTATCGGCACAGCAACTATGGAGACCTTAGAGTTTCCGGGGACACCGCCTATCGAGTGAATATCGTATACCGGTTCATCGAACTTCAGCACAGTCCCAGTCTCAACCATGGCGCGCGTGAGTGACACCATCTCATCCGTATCCATCCCCACGCTCATCTGGGCTGAGACGAAAGCCGCTATCTCAACGTCCGTCAGAATGCCGTCAACAATGTCCTTAACTATCTCGAGGATCTCCTCCCT
>CAYNPH010000063.1:0-2794 GCA_964399035.1 uncultured Desulfurococcaceae archaeon | reverse complement strand
AAGGCCTATGTCTCTGAAGTTCTGCTGAGTACTGACGCTGACGAGCTAGTGGGATATGCTAAGCTCCTAGATATTGATGTTCTGAAGTTAGTTGAGCTTGGCGTGAGGGTAATTATGGCTGTGGTTGAAGCTACGTACGTTCCTACGGACTTAGCGCGTCTGCTTGCTCAGCATGATCCTTCAACCCTCAAACGTCTTGAGAGCCTCTTCAGCCGAAAGGACAACGCTCAGACCGCGGAGGAGGTGATGTGTTAATGGCTGTTCAGTTTAGTAGGGTTGCTAGGTGGTTGGAGTCTGTTAGGAGTTTTGATGAGTTTATGCGTGTGGTTGAGCGTGTTGAGCGGAAGGGTTGGTTTGTAGAGCGGGTTGATGAGGGTGGTTACCGCTGGTATCTGTTCTACCTGCGTTCCAGGCCTTACAGGCCTGTGTTCAGGGTTAAGGTTCCGTTGAGTGGTGGGATGGCTGAGGTCTACGGCGTTGCTATGGAGCCCCCGAAGTTCCCTGTGCCGCCGCAGGTTCAGAGAAGCAGCGAGGGGGTGGTTGAGGCGTGAGTGAGGCGTTACCTCGTGGGGACCGGCAGCTTGGAGGTAAGTATCCTGAGGTTCCTGACGTTATGGAGACTCTGCGGTTGTTGGGGGAGAGGTACTGCTTCCGTATTTCTGGTGCGTCGTGGAGCCCTATGTTTAAGTGGGTTGAGCGTAGGCGCGAGGTGCTGATACCGCAGAGGTCCGTGAGGTACGTGGTTGAGCTGCACGTCGTCCTGCCGCATCTTAACGTGCACATTATTCACGTGCGGGCTAGGTGGGAGGACGAGGGTAAGGTGATGGACCGTGTTGAGTTCAGGCCCTGGGCCCTATACCCAGGTAACGTCAAGGACTTCGCCTTCGGGAGGTGGGAGTATGACAACTGAGGCGTTACCTCAGGGCAGCCGGTCCATCAGAGGTAACCTATACGAGGAGGTTAGGGATCTCCTTGATAGGTTAGAGAGGCTTAGGCCGTTCTTTGATTACCTTGACCGTGAGGATCGCCTACTAGCGGAGTTGCTACTGGCTAGGAAGGACGCGTTGCTGAGGGAGGCTAAGAAGCTTGAGGCTGTGGGGGTGGCGATATGATGCGCAGGCAGGGTGTTGAATTAATGCTTCTGGGTGCGACGCTCGTTGTTATGGGGATTGTAGCGGTACTGCAACTGGCGCAGGTTCTAATGGGCGTCATTGACGTGTTCGCTTGCGTTATGCTAGCTCTGTTCGCCGTCACAGTCGTGGTGGGTGGCGTGTTGTATGTTTCCGCAGGGGTGCTTATGGGCGGTAATGAGCGTGCAGGTAGGCATTTAGTGTTATGGTCTGAGGTGCTGGCGTGGGGTAGCATATTCCCGTTAATGGCTGCGGCCATCACCGTGTCTGTTGAGATGGGGTACTGGTTCATGGTTCCAGCGTATATCGTGGCCGCGGTGTTCGCCGCATTTAAGGTCTTCAGTGCTGTGAGGTGGGCGAGGTATGGGTAGGGTTCCCGGGTGGTTTAAGGGTCTGCTTGTTAGGGCTAGGTTGGAGGGTTATAGCTACCTTACTAAGGGTAAGGCTTCGAGCTTGGCGTACAGGTGGTTCGGTAAGCGGGTGAGCGTGGAGAGTGTGGCTAGGTACATTCGTTGGGCGGTGGAGGAGGGCTACTTAATCCCTAGGAGGGGCAAGGGCGGTAAAGGCGTGTACTACCTTACGGGGAAGGTTGACGCGTTGGTAGAGATACGTGACCAGGACGTCCTGCACCCGCTAGCAAGTAATGATCCCTTCGCGTTGTGAGGTGGGTGAGTGATGGGTAATTGCTTTAGGTTTCATGGTGTCGTCTATAACGTTGCTGGGAGGGACCTCGTTCAATTCTCGGGCACGGGTACGCTATTCGGTGTGTTGGCGCAGATAATGCATTACACGAACCGGCTTAGGGATCCCATTCAATTACTCGTTATCGAGGAGGTGCTGAATGAGGGCGTGTGTGTTGAGGACGCCGTACTGCACGAGCTGTCCCTAGCGCATGGTGGGGACGTTGACGTTAATCTTGATGAGTTGGAGAGGGAACTGCGGAACACGTATGATGAGTTCTTTAGGCGTGAGTATGAGGCGCCTAAAGTACGGCTTGAGTATGACGAACACGACGGAGTAACTCTCAAGAGAATAATAATCGAGCAGGGGTGATGCCGTGATGTCTGAGCGTGTTAGGCGTATTGAGAGGCTTGTTGAGGAGCTCCTTGCTGAGGTTGAGGGTCTTAAGAAGGAGTTGAGGGTTGAGGAGCTCTTTAGGCTTGCTAGGCGGTTTGAGGGTGTGTCGTTCGTTAGTAAGAAGGTGCGGGGTTGCGGTCCTTACTGGTATGCTAGGAGCGGTGATGTGTGGGTGTACTTGGGTCGGGACAGTGGTTGGGACGGTATGTTGAGTAAGGTTAGGGAGCTGAAGCGGTCTAAGCGCGCTATTGAGAAGTTGGATAGTGCGGTTAAGTCGTTGCGATGGGATGTTGACCGCTTGGTTGAGGCCGTCGGGGAGCTTGATCTGGATCCAGGGATTGTGGATGAGTTGAGGCCGCTTACTGAGAGGTTAGAGGGTAAGCTTGAAAGGTTGAGGGGCTGGTGGTGATGGTTATGCAGATAGTCACGTTCAAGCTTCCTGAGGATTTGCTGGAGGAGCTTGATCGGTACGCGTTAGTGCGTGGGGTGAGTAGGTCCGAGGTCATTAGGGAGGCTCTCAGGGCCTTCCTTAACGATCAGCCCGTGGTTAGGTCTAAGTACAGGGTTAGGCGGGTGGTTCTCGCATG
>CAYNPH010000062.1:0-44150 GCA_964399035.1 uncultured Desulfurococcaceae archaeon | reverse complement strand
CTCGCGCTAGCCCTCGTCATGCGGATGGAAGGAATTAAGGGTAAAATGATAGTTGCTACCGTAGTATTCATTGCGTGGGTCATACCTGAGGTCGTAGCAGGATATGCATGGAGTGCTGTCACAGATAAGCAAGGTTTAGTTAGCGCCATACTGTCATTCTTTGGTGTGAAGACCGAGTATAGTCTTTACTTCACCCACCCATTCGAAGTAATTGTGGTAGCTAACATATGGCGCGGAACAGCATTCTCAATGATACTATTCACAGCGGCTCTGGAAGGAATACCCAAGTACATATATGAAGCGGCTGAGGTGGATGGTGCTACCCCCTGGCAAAGATTCAAGTATGTGGTATTCCCGCTGATAAGCCAAGCAATACTAGTTGACTTCATACTGATAACTATATGGACCTTCGGAGTATTCACACTTCCCTACATGATCTTAGGGCCGGGAGGTGGGATAGGGAATGCTGGTCAGCTATGGACGCTATACATATACTTCAAGGCAATTAACAACTTCGACATAGCGCTTGCGGCTGCAGCATCGAACGTGATGTTCGTCATAGTACTGGCCCTAATACTAGCCTACTTATGGAGCATGAAGTACTTTAGGAGGTGGTGAGGGTGGAGAGAAACGTCCTCACGTACGTTCTGGTGTACCTGTTCCTTGCAGTAGTGTTCGCCTTCTTCATAGGTCCTCTTCTATGGCTCTTCCTATCGGCGTTTGACCCCAACGCATCGCCCGTGTTCGAGATACCCAGTCACTTCACGTTAGATAACTTCAGGAAACTCCTAGTCCCTGTGGGGAACGTAATTCCGTTGCAGTGGATCCTCAACTCACTAATAATATCGTTATCAGCAGCCACGATAGCCACGTTAGTGTCCGTGATCTCAGCCTATGTATTCGCTAGATACACCTTTAAAGGGCAGGGTGCTATGCTAACCACGTTCGTCATACTGAGGTTAGTCCCCCCAATAGTGATAGCGCTACCCATAATGATGCTGTATAACTGGTGGGGCCTCATCAATACGTACCTAGGTGCGATACTGGTCATAGCAGCCCTAATCACACCATTCGCCTTACTCATAGCGGAGAGCTTCTTCAGATCCCTGCCAGTGGAGTACGAAGAGGCGGCAATGGTTGACGGGTGTAGCAGGCTGGGTGCTTTCATGCGAGTAACACTTCATCTAGCCATTCCCGGAATAACGACGATATGGTTACTATCATTCGTAACCGCTTGGAGCCAGTTTGTCATACCTTTAATGATACTGAAGAACCCAGCCCTTATGCCAGCATCTGTGGGACTAAGTTACTTCTTCGGTGAATACGGCAGGGTAGATTACGGGAGGCTCTCAGCGTTCTCATTACTGTTCTCGTTGCCGGTCATAGTGATATTCCTGTCGATCCAGAAGTACTTAAGAAAGGGAATAGCAGGGTTAGTTTCAAGGTGAAACGCGAACATACTTTTTACTATTTACTATCATTCTACGCTCCTGTCATTGGGCAGACTCAGTAGTGTTGAGCCTTACAACGAAATACTTGAGTTTTTAATTCCCCTTAAAGTCAAGGTCACGTTATCGTTAGTACTTTATTAATTGTAGGGTGCCTTAGAAGCTTAGGGGAGGTGTTCCATATTCCAGGAAGAACTCTTGTGATAGGGCTAGACGGTGTGTCATGGCGTGTACTCCACTATCTTTTCGAAAATTCGGTGATGCCTTTCCTACGATCTAAGGTTTCTGATGAAGGTACCCGAAAAGCTATTATGAGGTCAACAATACCTCCCTGGACACCGCTTGCTTGGAACTCCATAGCGAGCGGCGTGAACCCCGGTAAACACGGTGTGTTCAGCTTCCATAAGGTTCGAAAGCTTGAGGATAAATTCGTAACGAGGTTTGTCACAGGGCATGATATAAAGTATCCGCGAATTCACGAAATGGCTGCTTTATTAGGACTTAATGCTATAGCAGTGAATCTCCCTGCTTCCTATCCTCCTGAGAGCTCTGTTTGTCGCCCGGGCAAGTGCATAGTTATTAATGATTGGGCCGCGCCTAGTATTAGAATATATCCCAAGGAATTGGAGAGAAAGTACGTGCATTATTTTGCATCAAGTCTAGAGGGGTTAAAGCTAAAGGGTTCTTCGCCAAGCGCTATTGAAAGCATAGCAAGAAGGGCGCAACTATTTAGTGAGGGCGCACTTAACCTTTTGGCTAATCACGACTGGGACGTAGCGTTTTTAATATTCAGCGAAACGGACTGGGTAATGCATGATAACCCAGAGTTCGTTGCTGGCGAGAAGCTCCTGCCTACAGCTAAGGTATTCAACACAGTTGATGAATTCATAAAAAGATCCAGTAGTCTTGCGGACAACATAGTTGTGGTTTCTGACCATGGATTCAGTGTTTGTCCATACATGATTAACATTCCTTTCTTTCTAGAGAAGGAGGGTATTATAGACATAACATTCGACGAAGGCATGGAACTCAAGATAATGGGAATGCGGGTTCCGCCAAAATTAATTAAGTTCGTTAAGAGGCACAGGAGATTAGCTGTTCTTGCCCACAGGGTTGTGGGGGCGGTACGAAAGGATTTCATGCATGATAGGTTCGTCCCCTATTCTAAGGCTAAGGCAATAATGCCTGATGCAGGGATAGTTTACTGTGCTCCAGGATACGAGGATGAAGTACTCGCAGCTTTAAGGAAGATACCAGACGTAAAGGAAGTAGTGAGAAGTAGTGACATATACTGGGGACCTTACATCCATGACGCGCCAGACTTCATAGTTATACCAAATAATGACTACTGCGTGAGCGTGGACAAGGACAAACCTAAAACACAGCGTAACGCGGCTCATCATCGAGACGGTATAATGATCGCATGGGGTAAGGACGTGGGCAAGCTATCATGGAAGGACGTATTTGAACCCTGGGACGTCGGAACCTACGTAATCGCGTTAGCTGGCATGCCGATACCTAAGAACGCAGACGGCTTCATACCAGTCAAAGAGTACAAGATATTTAATTACCTAATCAGGTGGCGCATCGCTAAGAAAGCAAGAGGAATTAGAGGAGAAAAACCACTTTAAAGGAAATCAGAAGGCCCAGCGACCCAAAGAGAATTAAGTCCCCACAATTACGCAGGATATAACCCCCTAATAAGATCCAGCAATAATTGTGGAGCCGCCGGCGGGATTTGAACCCGCGACCACCGGCTTACAAGGCCGGCGCTCTACCCGCTGAGCTACGGCGGCCCATTATTTTCTATGAATTATGGGGTTTTTAGGCGTTAAGTCGGTGTTATTGTTTTCTTTGCTTGTATGCTTGTATGAATGATATTAGCTCTATGAGTACCTTTGCTGCCAGGAATGACGTTATGTCTGACGTGTCGACTAGGGGGTTCACCTCAACTACGTCTGCGCCTATGGTTCTTTCGTCTGTTAAGCGCCATAGCATGTCAAGTAGTTGTGTTGGTGTGATGCCTTCCGGTTCGGGGGTGGCTACGCCTGGTGCGTACGCGGGGTCTATAACGTCCATGTCTATGGAGAAGTAGATTTCGGTGCAGTGGCTTGTGAGGTCCTTTACCTTGTTGGTGACTTCCCTTACACTCTTATGCATGAGGTCGAGGCTAGTGAAGTACCTAACGCCTAATCTCCGGGCATCCTCAATTTCGTTCTTTGACGCTGCCCTTGCACCTATCACCAGCACGTTACTGCTTCCAACAACCTCAACTACTCTGCGTGTTGTGCACGCATGGCTCCACCTGTACCCTAAGTACTCAGGCCTTAAGTCCAAGTGGGCATCGAACACTACTACGCAGGGGGTGTGGCCTAAACGCTGTGTTACCCCATCGATAACCCCGTACGTGATTATGTGGTCACCCCCAATGAATATAGGTATCCTTCCTTTTCCTATTAGATCATTCGACACCACGGCCACGTTCTTCAATGTGGTGACAGCATCCCCGTGAGAGACAGCTACATCTCCCTCATCATAGGGGGGTTGAAGTTCTAGGTCCACACCGCACCTAAAGGAATACGTCTCTAGACTCTGTGACACGAGCCTGATTCTGCTGGGCGCAAACCGGGATCCGCTCCTAAAGCTATTCGTGGAGTCGAAGGGCACACCAACAATGCTCACGGGACTTCGGTTTGGGTCCCCATTAATTCCTAAGAATGCGTAAGGTCTCCTAATTAGGTACAGCTCACTCAGCATCATTACCGCCGAACTCTAAAGAATTAAAACCCTTAATTAAGGTATGGAGGGGTTAAGCATATTGAATGCGGAAGCAAGGGAGGACAAATACGAGGAACTCATGGAGTTAGCGAAGAGGCGGGGATTCTTCTGGCAATCCTTTGAAATATATGGAGGTGTTTCAGGATTCTACGATCTAGGCCCCTTAGGCACGTTAATGAAGAGAAATATCATAGACTTATGGCTTAAGTACTTCGTCCTACGCCACATGGATCTCGCTACAATCATAGAAACACCTGTGATAAACCCTGCTAAAGTGTTCGAAGCTAGCGGTCATCTAGAGAGCTTCACAGACCCAATAGTTAGGTGTGAGAAGTGTGGCAGCATATTTCGGGCAGACAAGCTAATAGAAGAGAAATTGAGGGTAAGGGCAGAGGGCAAGAGACCTGAGGAATTAACTCAAATAATAAAGGAGAACGACCTACGTTGCCCGTCCTGCGGTGGCCCCTTGGGAGAGGTACGCACGTTTAACTTACTATTCAAAACGACGATAGGACCTTATGAGGGCAACACAGGTTACTTGAGACCGGAAACGGCTCAAGGGATGTTCATCTCGTTTAAGAGAGTATATACTGTAATGAGAAACAAGCTACCCCTAGGCATAGCACAGATAGGGAGGGTAGCAAGAAACGAGATCTCACCTAGGCAAGGTATGATAAGGCTAAGGGAATTCACGATAGCCGAAATGGAGTTCTTCTTCGACCCAGAGAAACCAGGGCAACCACCATTTGAGAGAGTTTCGGGTGGCATTAAAGGTAAGCTGAACATCCTCCGAGCTGAGGACAGACTCAAGGGTGTAGAGAAGCCATCGCAGTACACAATAGAGGAAGCAATAGAGGAAGGAGTAGTTGTGTCTCCTTGGATGGCTTACTGGATGGCTGTATCTAGGGACTTCGTTAAGGAGCTTGGGCTAAGCGAGGAGGAGACCTTCTTCGAAGAGAAACTACCGGAGGAACGAGCACACTACGCAACCCAAACATTCGACCAGTTAGTCAAGGTAAGCAGGTGGGGATGGGTAGAAGTCTCCGGCCACGCATACAGAGGCGACTACGACCTATCAAGGCACCAGAGGTACTCCGGTCAAGACCTCACGGTGTTCAGAAGATACGAGAAACCCGTCAAGAAGAAACTCAAGAAAGTTAAGATTAACAAAGCAATCATAGGAAGGGAACTCGGTTCAGACGCCGCAAAAGTGATCAACGCGCTGAGAGCAATGAGTCCTGAGGATGTTGAGAAACTCCTCAAATCACCCGAGGAGTTCGTAGGGATTGAAGGCTACAAGATACCGAAGAACGCGGTAAAGGTGGTGGAGCAGGAGGAGGTTGTGCATGGGGAGAAGATCATACCGCATGTAGTGGAGCCATCCTTCGGCGTAGAGAGGCTAGTTTTCGTAGCCCTAGACAAAGCCTATACCAAAGAAGGAGATAGGGTAGTGCTGAGACTACCACCCAAGATAGCCCCGATAAAGGTGGCAGTATTCCCGCTAGTCACCAACGATGAGGAGATAGTGAGAATAGCTAAGAACATATACGATAGGTTCTTGGAGGCAGGGATAGCTGCACTTTACGACACTAGCGGAGCTATCGGCAGAAGATACTACAGGGCAGACGAGGTGGGGGTGCCCTACGCCATTACCGTCGATCACAGGTCGAAGGAAGATCACACGGTAACCATAAGGTATAGGGACACGCGAGAACAGGTAAGGATCTCCCTTAGCGACGTCGTGTCGTGGGTTGCCGAAAAAGTGCGTTAGCACATCTTCTCCAAGGTACTCGCCTTAGTAATGATCAAGCCTAACCATGGCATGCACTCATGGAAGGAAAGATAATAAGCCCCCGTAACGAATTCAATCATGCCGAGGTGTCAACCCTGAGTGAAGGGGAGGAGAAACCACAGAAGAAGAGAGACATAAAGCAATTGGTGGCGGTCATACCGCCCGCATCACAGTTAATGCGCAAGGAAGGACCTAAAGTAAGGGAGAAACGCATACGTGTCAGGCTAAAGGACAATATCCCGCCTGATGAACTTCACCTGTCTCCAGGTCTCGCCAAATTCATAGGTATTAAGGAGAGGGTGGAGTTATCTGTGCCAGGTAAGAAAAGGATGTCGTTTAAGCCAGTCCTAAACGAATCCATACCTGAAAACGAGGTTTGGGTTAATACGGAGGTAATGCGTGAGAAGGGGGTGGCTGACAACAGCCTAGCCACCGTGAGGGGTGTGTGAGTGGAGGACTCGCTACTATTCAAAAACATTGAAGACCTAACGATTAAACGCGATAGGATTCTCAAAAAACTAAGGAAGAGAGCAGATGCGCTTAAAGATAACGTTGCGGATTACGAGAAGTTAAAGTCAACGCTGAAAGAGGTAAGTCGTTTACGTAAAGCGCTACTCAGAACCTTAAGCAACGTAAAGCAAAACAGTATAAGCGAAGAGTACAGAGGATTAATTAGTACCCTACTGGAGTTCTCGCTACTAGTGACGGTGGAGGAGGAGCTTGAGATTCTCCAGGAGATTAAGCAGAAACTAAACACGGTAGCTACAGGCGAGAACGAACTTAACTTTATTGAGCAGGAGATAACCAGTGTTGAAAACCTAAAGGAAAAGCTTAGGGAGGTTCTTGACCTGCAGAGCTGAATTAGCGCTACCTGCCTTAGGCTGAGTAATTCATGACTCAACTGTGGAAAATTTTAATCCTCAACTTTTGTCGGGCTAGTAACCAAACAATTAAATAGCTTTACCTGGAAATGCAAGTGGGCAGAAAGAGTCATGGCAGAGGAAGCAATTCGGTTCGATGAAGGAGGGATGAGGGAACGGGAAAGTATAGCTGAGTCGCAGATAATGGAGCAATTAATGGACATGATGCGTAACGTTGCCGACGAGTATAGGGAATTACTCTACATGTTCAAAGATCTGGATGAAGGTAAGAGTGTCGCGGTGGAAAGAAGGTACAAGAAGATCAGGTCTGTGAAGGACTCCGTCGAGGAAGCTGGTATAAAGCTCATGGAATATGTTATCCGAGTGTCGCCAGCCTTGACCTTTAAGGATGTGTATGTCACCATAATCCAAGACTTAGTTCGGGCAGCCGAGCATGGGGAAGCGGCTGCTTACAGGAACCTACTGTTAAGCAATAAGGAGTTTGAGAGGTTGCCAGATGCTCTCTACGCAATACTTGATGCAATCCTGAGAAAACTAATAGAGATGGTGGAAACGAACTCTGAAATGCTAATGAAGGTAGGTACAAACCACAAGCAGGTAGGGGAACTCTACCTAAAGCTTATGAAGGAGGAGAACTCCGTTGACGAGCTCTACAGGGAGAGCGGATTAAAGACAATAAAGAATTACAGCAATGATGTGGGAACGCTGATACTGATAAAGGAGCTGTTTGATAAGCTTGAGGACGCGGCCGACATCCTCAAGAGGGTGGGGACCTATATCAGGTACATATCCCTACACCGCTGAGAGCGTTAAGGTCTGTACTCCCGTACAAGCCCACCTAATAGGGTCGAAGTCAGTAGTGTTTGACGTAGGCAAGGCTCGATGCCTCTTCAGCAAAGGCTACTTCGGCAAACCCGTTGGGATTAGGAAGCCCAAGACGACCGACATATGTAGGCCCATAGAATTATCATTGCTCGAGACCATGTACCTTACCGAGGCTGGGATACTTGAGGTGTTTAGGGAAGGAACGAAGATCAGTGCTCAGGAGTTAAGGTCCTTCGCGCGGGAAATGGTCAAGGACTTTGATGTACTCTACAGCGCGTATAAGGAGTTGAGAGATGCGGGCTTCATAGTACGTTCAGCGCTGAAGTATGGTGCTGACTTCGCTGTTTATAAGGCGATGCCAGGAGTCGAGCATGCCCCCTACCTAGTCAAGGTACTCGATTATGACCAACTAATAGATCCTGGTGACTTGATAGGGTGGGGTCGACTATCACACAGTGTGAGGAAGGAGCTGCTCTTAGCCGTTACATACCCTTCAGGCACTAGGTCTTACATAACTTTTAAATGGTTGAAGCCGTAGTAAATCATGAGCATCTTCATCAGTTCAACCGGTGATTAGCGTTGGTTCCGCAAGGGAAGCAACCAGACCACGAACGCAGGTATAAGCCCCGCTATCATGACCATGAAAGGCGCTATGGGAGAAGGATGTACGAAGGGCGCCCGATGCTGGACAAGCGTGAGAAACGTCGCGACCTAAGGCCAATGCCCCTCAAGGACAAGTGCAACCCGTTATGCCCATTCTTCAAATGCTCTAAGAACGCCTTAGTCACGGTTAACAAGGTGGTTAAGGGACATGTGCAGAAGGCAGCGATGTGTAGGTGGATAGGCGACCAGTGCTTAGGTGCGAGCTGTCAGTTCGCTTACTGCGAAAGAAAAGCGCTGCTTCCGGACGGTAGGTGTGCTTTCGCGGTGAAGTTCCGTGAGAGCGGGGATGACTTCCTAAAGGAGCTTGAGAAGGACGAGGTTAATGAGAAGGTGAGGAGTCTTCTGAGCAGAAAAGTCGGGCGCAGAGAGGAATTTCTGGAGTAGAGCCAGACCAGCGGTCATACAGGTTGTTGTTTATCCCGGCGGCGTCCAAGGCTTTACCAACAACGAAATCTATTAGTTCCTCAACCCTACTATGGCGCGTGTAGAAGGCGGGGCAAGCAGGTAATATTATGGCTCCAGCTATTGACGCCTTCAGCATGTTGTGAATGTCTATAGTTGAGAGTGGCGTCTCCCTAATTAGCAGTATTAGCTTGCGTCGTAACCTCAACGCGTTACAGGCAACCCTAGTTGCTAGGTTATCTTGTCTTGAATTAGCTATGTCTGACAGGGTCCGCAGGGAGCATGGCGCCACAAAAACGACGTCGAGAACAAAGGATGATGAGGAGAGAGGGGATGAAAGATCCTCATCAAGGAATACTCCCTTACTTCTCCCCCTGAGGTACTCAATTATGCTGTCTGCGCACAGGCACTCGTGTTTAATCACGGTTAACGCGGGTTTAGTTAAGATAACGTGAACTTCATGATTCATTGAAGCAAGCACATCAACTAACCTAATTCCGTAGACTACACCGCTAGCCCCTGTGATTATGACGGCAACGCGCAAAGGCTTAGCTCACCAGCCTTAATTTCCGTTAAGGGCATAATATTTAGTGGGCATGTGATGAGACTCGAAAGGTATGATTAAAAAGATGATGGACCCACGCAGGTCTGATGCCCGCGCTTAGGTTAACTCAACTTCCTCGCCTGGGTTCAAGATGACTACCTTAACTTCAGGTGCTAGCTTGGTGACTTCGTTCTTGAAGTCTTCTGGCTTGCCCCATAGGACTGGGAAGGTGCCGTAGTGCATGGGGATAACATACTTGGGCTTTATTAACTCTGCAGCCTTGGCTGCTTCCTTGGGTCCCATGGTATAATGCCCGCCTATTGGCAGTAATGCAACTAATGGTTTGTAGAGTTCACCCACGAGTTTCATATCGTAAGTCAACCCTGTATCACCAGCATGGTACACTGTTTCACCCTCCCTACCGAACACCACACCTGTTGGTGATCCGCTACTACTTGAGTGCGTTGCAGTCGTTAGAACCACGAAGAAGCCCTCGCCTAACTGTATGGGTCCCCCAATATTCCCGTCAATGACCCTGTTAGGATCGCCTAACTTCTCAGCTATTTGATTAGCTATCTCGAATATCGCGACAGCCTTAGCCCTTCTGTACAGCTTCAGTAACTCTACAGCATTACCTAAATGGTCACCATGGTCGTGAGTCACTAGGATATAGTCAGGCTCTATGCCTAATTCACTTAAGTCCTTAACTGGGGACTTAGGGTTCGTAATCCAAGGATCCACTAGGAAGACCTTACCCCCTACCTCAACTGCGAAGGCTGAATGACCAAACCACTTAACTTTGACCATTGGTATTCACCTCAGTATCTATTAGGTGCACAGCCATAAAGTGTTAACTCGGGTACGGTGAGGGAATCAACGTATTAAACTTCAGCCACACTAATTAGGTGGTAAGACATATGAACACAGAGGAAATCAACGACGTAGTCGGGTGCTACGTTAAGGCAGGAGAAATAGCCTACAGAGTTAAGAAAAACGCTAGAGGACTAGTGAAGCCAGGAGTAAAGATCGTTGAGATAGCGGAATCAATAGAGAGAGAAATTAAGGAATTGGGGGGCTTCCCAGCCTTCCCTGTAAATATCTCGATAAATGAGGTAGCGGCTCATAGAACCCCCTACATAGACGACGCTGAGGTCATTCCGGATGCATCAGCGGTCAAGGTTGACATAGGGGTACACGTTAATGGCTACATAGCAGACACAGCAGTAACCGTGGTTCTGGACGATAAATTAATACCCCTAGCAGAGGCCGCCCAAAACGCCTTACTGAAGGCTTTAAAGGCCGTGAAGCCAGGAGCAAAGTTTAGGGAGATAGGTAAAATAATAGAAAACACTGTCAGAAAAGCGGGATTCAAAGTAATCAAGAACCTATCAGGTCATAGCCTCGGCCACTACCTAATACATAGCGGTGAAGTAATACCCAATTACAACGATCCTTTCGTCTTAGGAAGATTCAGGACAGGCAGAGCATACGCCATAGAGCCATTTGTAACTACGGGTAAAGGCATGGTTAAGGAAGCCAAGGGGAAGATCCAGATATACTCATTGAGAAGAGTGAAGGGTAAACCACTAAGTGAGTCCGAGCATAAAGTACTTGGCGAGATCATACGCCGATTTAAGACACTGCCTTTCTGCGAGCGGTGGTTAGCTGACGTGAGCTCAGTATCGAACTTACGCGCGTCGTTAACCTCACTAGCGCATAAGAGTTACCTAAACCAGTACCCGGTACTCGTTGAGGTGGGGGGAGGCTTAGTGACGCAATTTGAGGAGACCATACTAATAACGCATGACGGTAGCGTAATAGTGACAACTAACCCCGAGATTCACTTATAATGGCCGAGTGAATCCTTTAAAAAGGCGTAGAGGGTAAACGAACGAGGACGGAACTGGTGTGAGGAGATGGACGGGAGTAACGACTGGGCATCCACAATACTAGTGCTCCTAATTCTCGGGTCATTCTTACTTAACTTCACAGACATACCGCAGAAAATGCAGCTATGGCGATACTCATCATACATTAGAAAGAAGATAATTCAACTCACTGAGATAGAGGATGAAGGCAAGAGGAAAGTCATAAAGTACCTCAGCAGACTCAATGTGGATAACCCAAGAAAAGTCCTGGAGGGATTCATAGATAACTTCTTCATGATCTCACCGGTCGACATCGAACCAACAGACATCATACGTAGGATGCGGCACCTAATAAGGACTAGGGACGACTCCATAAGGAAGTATGTGGAGGAAAACCTCCCCAACGCAACCCTAGTCCAGAGGCAGAACGCCGAAGTACTTCTGGAGATATCATCGGTTCTCACACTCATAAACAAAATTGTCAAGCATTACTTCCAG
The DNA here is from genome assembly GCA_964399035.1 of uncultured Desulfurococcaceae archaeon. GTDB lineage: Archaea > Thermoproteota > Thermoprotei_A > Sulfolobales > NBVN01 > WAOL01. The sequence goes on along the minus strand of CAYNPH010000062.1, from coordinate 32,451 downwards.
TTAGGTCTGAAGTACAATAACTGGATACTAATGATGCAGCTTGCCCTAGAACTACAGCAGGTCGTTAAGCTCGCGAAAGCATACGACGACGCCATGGACTCATTCATGAAAGGAACACCCATAGGTGATGGTGCTGGTCCGTTAGTGGCGCACTACCTTAAAGGCGATGCGGAACCCATAGAAATAACGAAAGAAACAGTGTATTACGTGACCGAAATAGAGGGACGAAAGGTATACGTGATAAAGGCTAAGGGCCCAGGCTCCACTGTCGGATGGCCTGGTGAGGCCGTTGAAAGAATAATTAATGACCTAGGGAGAAGTGTCTCTAGAATAATAACAGTGGACGCAGCCCTGAAGCTGGAGAGCGAGAAAACAGGCGAGGTAGCTTACGGTGTGGGCGCAGCCATAGGTGACCCGGGTCCTGAGAAGATAGCTATCGAGAGGGCAGCGACAAAGTACGGGATACCGCTTGATGCAGTAGTCATAAAGATGTCCAATGAGGAGGCAATAAACACCATGACAAAACAGGTCTTTGAAGGGGTAAAGAAAGCCATGGAGATAGTTAAGAAGATAATCAAGGAGAAAGTTCCGAAAGATGGGATCGCGGTGGTAGTGGGAATAGGGAACACTGTAGGGATAGTGTAGCGGGGGTGATCGTGTAGTGTTGGATCCCATGACAATAGTAATTCTGGCGGTGCTCGCGTTCATCATAACGTATATGGCGGTCTCAGCCATGAAATCTAGACAAGAACCCCTCAAGAAGAAAGTAATAGTAACTCAGCTCAAGTGCAACAATTGCGACTATAGCGAAAGAAGAGAATTCAAGGAGGGTGACTACGTAGGTAAGGAGGTGGGCGAGTGTCCCAAATGCGGTGGTAAGTTATTGGTTAACGCTATTTACCTAGAGGAGATTGAGGGCATTCCTGAATTAAGACCTACGGTAATTATACCCAAGCCAGGTCAGCCCCAGAGACCACCGGAAAAATGTTACTAGGCTCACACCAAGGGAGTGTTCTCTACACGTTCTCCAGGGTGTACTTCGTAATTCCCCTGCATAAGTGATGTTTATTATTTACTTAATTCAAAAGTTATTTGGTGAAGAACACATGTTGTTATTTGATTGGGGTACTTACAATTCATTGCACACTCTTAGTAAAGCAGCCACTCTTGGCATGAAATTAACGGAGATACCGCCAGCTGATTTTTCGAGGAGAAGTAGGGGGCCCGAGTACTTTGAGTCGTACCGGGAATTTGCTAGTAAAGCGTTTACCACGGTAACCGCGCATGCGCCATACTATAATGTGGTGTCATTTAGTAAGTCGGTTAGTGAGAAGGTACTGAAGGCTATGAAGGTAGCTCTAAGGAATGCCGCACTTGCTGGAGCTGAGGTATTTAACATTCACTTAGGTTGGAAAGCCTTCGGAGGGGACAAGGACATAGAGCTCGCCTCAGAGTTCATTAAGGAGCTGTTGAAGGATGCGCCGCAGAACATTTACGTATCGCTGGAAACAACATATACTAGGAGGCAGTTAGGAAGTATTGATGAAATAAGAGCAATAATAGAGTCCACAGGTAGTGATAGGGTAATAATATCGCTCCAGCTCGAAAACGTGTTCATGTATGAAACTGCTGTTGATGAACACGGGAACTTCCACAGAGCCGATGCTGAGGCGGATGTAGCTTTCTGGACGAACATACTTAAGAAAGCACTACCGCTGAGCCGAGGATTCCTGAGCTTAAGGTTCGCGCAGGTAACTGGTATATACTTCGGACGCCGGCTTCTGAAAAAGAGGGTACCGCTAGGTAAGGGCTACCCCAGTATAGACCCCCTAGCCGAAGCCCTAGCAAGGTTCATGATTAAGGAAGTACGCGAGAAGGAATTACCGCTAAGGATGCACCTAATATACACTGGCGTACCTGAAACTAAGTATGAAGATTCCATAGCACTGTACGCGGAAATCATGAAGAGGGTGGTTCAACACCTATAAAGCAAAGGGCAAAGCAATACAACACTAAAGTTTTCTGTTAAATGTTCAAAAGGTAATTAGTCTCCTCACCCTTCCCTCCACTGGTAGGTCGTCGAGGAATGGCTGGAACCTGCTTACGGCTTAAGCCTAGGGAGTACCAAGTCGAGGCTCTTAAGTGGGCACTTACTCGCGATGGTGCTGTACTGGGATTACCTACAGGTTCGGGGAAGACGCTAATAGCCGTGATGTGGGTTAGGGAGCTACTCTCTAAGCGTAAGGTAAGGAAGGTGCTGATCCTAGAACCGACTAGGGTGCTGGTGGAGCAGGTTTCCAAGTACTTCAGGGACGTAGCTAACTTGGAGGCCATCCCCATATACGGCGTGGTACCTAAGAAACATAGGGTAACGCTATGGCGTAAAGCAGTAATAGCGGTCGCAACCCCTGAGACAGCCCTAAATGACGTCAGTGAAGTTATGGATTCCGGGTATGACGCTATCGTGATTGACGAGTGTCACCATACCACAGGTAAGGACGCGTACGCAGAGTTCATTCGTGCAACAAGGAATCTATTCAAAAAGAGATTAGGGCTCAGCGCCTACATACCGCCAAGCAGGGCTACCGAGATAAAGGAGTATATAGGGGAAATAAGGATCTGGGGTTGGGACGACCCGCGAATAAAGCCCTACGTCCCACGGTGGATAGGTGAAGTCTACGAGGCCGAGCTAAACGGCGCTGAAGAGAAATTACTGCAGGAGTTAGAGAAAAAGAGGAATGACTTAACTGGTAGGGAAAGGGGCTTAGTTCAACTAGCGATAAGGTGGTTCGTAAGGGACGGTGCACTCGCACTAGTGGAGAGCTTAAGGAAACCCACGAAACTGGCTAACTTGTTGCAAGACATTAATTCGTACTTAACAGCTGGTGTTAGGCCAGCCCATAAGCTGGACTCGTTGGTAAGGGTTCTTAATGACCACGAGGGCTTCCGCAAAGCAATAATCTTCATAGAAAGGGTCGCAGTAGCGAAGTATGTTACCTCAAAATTGAGGATGTATAATTCCGTGCTAGTATGTGGGAAATCAAACATTGAGGTGAGCATAAAGGAAGTACTGAGGAGGGTTAGGTCCGATGCCGTCAAAGTAATAGTGTCAACAAGTGCTGGAGAGGAGGGCTTAGACCTTCCCGAGGCTGACCTCCTAGTAATCTGGAGCACTGTTGCTAGTCCGCTAAGGTTCATTCAGCGGCATGGCCGGATACTCAGGGCAACCTCTATGCGAGGACCCCCGAAATTTGTGGCTTATATCATAACCCCCCACACCATTGACACGGATAGTTTTGTAGACTCAATAGAACAGGCACGGAAAGCCGGTGTCGATGTACCAGTTAGTAAGGAAGTGATCGAGGAACTCTGGAGGAGGACCACACGAGCTAAGATACTTAGTGTCCTTGAGGAACAACCTATGCCGCTGGAATGGTTAAGGGAGGTTCTGGAACTGCCGGAGGATATATTGAGGACTTCCCTTAAGAAAATGATGGAGCATGGTGACGTGATCTACATCTATACGCACCTAGGTAAAACGTACGTAGCGGTAGAATCCCTTAACATATTAGAGAAGGAATTCAAGGAGTACCTAGAGGCGGATCCCTCACTCAGTGTGAAGATCAAGGTATTCCTAGACGGAAACACGCAGAGGACTTTAAGAGGCACGTATGAGGTAACATCACGTCGCCTCAAAAGCATTCTAAAGAAGAGTGCGAGAATAAAGGCTATCTTAGCGTCAACGGAGATCCCTCTCCCGGGAGGAGCGTTTAAGCTGGTGAACCTCCACTACGGGTTCTCAATAACGCATGAGGAAGTGCTGGATGTGGTGCTCCGAAACATATACTCGGTTAGGAAGCATCACGCGTAATTCCAGCTTAAGATAAGGATAGAAAAGCCTAAAAACCACCCAAACACTAAGAGTACGGCGGCCCCGACCATAGCGGTGGGGAAACACCCGGACTCGTCAGATCCCGGAAGTTAAGCCCACCGCGTTGGGAGGGGCAGTGAGGTCCGCGAGGCCTCGCAGCCCCTCTCAAGTTGGGGTCCCGCCGTTTCTCCCTCCCCTTTAAACACGCTAGCTACTCATACAACCGTGTACCCCTCAGAACATGAGTCCTAATGGCCTTTAGAGAGACTCAAAGCGTTAAAGCTTAAAAAACTAGCAATATAGCCATTTATTGGTGCCGCCGTAGCTCAGCCTGGTGGAGCGCCGGACTCATACGGCCCGCCCTGGGAGATCCGGAGGTCCGGGGTTCGAATCCCCGCGGCGGCACTACCTTCATAAATTTAACCGGTGAAGGATTACTTCTATGTTAGTAGAACTCAAGGACAGACGCTGAAGAAAACCTTAAATTCAAGATTAAAGTGAGTGTAAAACGGAGCCGGGTCGTCTAGCGGCCAAGGATGCGGGGCTCTGGCCCTATCTCTGGGGAGATCCCCCGTGACCGGGGTTCGAATCCCCGCCCGGCTACCACCCCTGTGTTCCCCGGCTCCTTTATTCTGCCTATTCATAAACCCTAGATTGTATGGTGACGTTCTGGGACGTAACTTTATTGACTTTTAACTACAACATAATTAATGACCGGGATGAGATGTGACTCCAATGGTGAAGGGTGATCGGAACCATCCCTTTTGACCGGTTTCAGAACACGGTACATTTCAACGCATGCGTGCCTCGTTTATCCGTGCTTGAAGCTCGTCTAAAAGCATTATCTTTAGCTCATACCTATGAACCCTAACCAAGTGTAAGTACATTCCCCGTTTCGTATAGGGTCCTTTGTTGCAGAGCCCGCAATATAGTAGCCCTCTCCTCACATTTGTTACTTCCTTAGCCACAGTGTCAATGGTTCCTAAGGCTATATCAAGCATGGAGGGCCCGGTTATTGCTTGCAGCTTCTCTATATCCAGCTGTATACCTGAAGCGCGCCTAGCAGTAAATTCTATCAGTCTTTCCGCAAGTGACTCAATCCTGGACAACCTTACCCCCGCCCTCACTTAAACCACCTAAAGCAATTACTAATGCAGTGCAAAACATTTGGAGAATTAACCGTGGTTCAGGGTTCCGGTATATTTTGCTGAGTAACGTTGAGCCACTGTGACTTAAGTTCATCCCGAACACCTTTACCATCAAGTTGAGGAAGCTTAATGCATGATCGCTTGAGGCTACATTCTTGTCGATAAGTTGCTTTAGCTCTATTGCCCTGTGAAGTAGCTCTAGGAATTCCAGATCATCGTACGTATCAATCCAAGCATAATTTATCGCTTCAGACAGCTCGCTTGCGAGACCGTCTACGTAACGACCCGTATATAGCAATAGTGCAATCTCGCCTGCTAGGGCTTTACTGATAGCTAGCAGCTCGTTTGAGTATTCACCATAGTTCAGCTGGTCCAGAATCCTAGCTGACGAAACAGCTATCATGAGGTCGTACGCCAGCTCACTCACTAAAACATCGTCAGCATAGTCATGATCGCTAACCCCTCCTGGAGTGATAGTTAAGGAAGCCATCCTAAGCCCCTAAAGTAATTCTCAGGTAATACCTCCCATATAACATGACCACCACGTAATCACGCAGGGAATACCAGATAATCACGTATGGGATTATTAACTAATTGGGAATCAGGACACGCCAGTATTAAGGGACTTACCTTATTTAAGGACATAACTACGGGTGAATAGGGTAGACCGCGTTGGGCAATGAATGCCTTACATATACCAAAGTGTTGACTATATCCTCTAGGAAGAAATTTGAACTCATACACATAACTGATGAGGTGATTAAGGCTGTAAGGGAGTCCGGCATCAAGAACGGTCTGGTACTGGTCTTCGTACCTCACGCCACAGCAGCTGTTATAGCTAATGAGTACGAGCACAACATCGTTCAGGATTATATTGAGTGGGTACGGAGATACGTGCCGCAGGAGGGTGGGTGGAGGCATAACATGATAGATAATAACGCCCATGCCCACATAGCATCAGCCATAATAGGGCCGTCGCGAACGTTCCCAATAGTTAACGGGGAAGTAATCCGTGGGACATGGCAAGAGATAATGGTTTTCGAACTTGACGGCCCACGGTACAGGAGAAAGGTCATAATTCAAGTAATTGGCTGTAAATAAGGTTCAGCAAAACCTAGGGAACTCCAAAGAATTCACTCCAGAGCTTCCTACCTAGGTTAATTAAGTCGTTGAGTAACGTACAAGTGTTTTCCTCCCTAGATATTCTGCAGTAGCTAGACGTAGCACTCTCCTCGCCCTCCTTTATGGTTACGCGGATGTTAGGTAAACTAGGGATGCTCTTTCGTCCTTCTAAGAGGATGTAGAGGCTTCTTGAAGCCATAGACTTCGAGATGACCACCTTCGTTGGTAAGGCATCATGCTTTGTGAGTACGTCGTAGAGATCGTTAAATCCCACAAGATTCAATATATCTAAGAATTCCGTATTAACGCATTCTAGGTAGAACTCGCAGATATGCTTCGTAATTCTTAAATCAAGCAAATGTTTTCCCTGGAAATCCACGCATGCGAAGTAAGCATCATCGGTCCTACTGAATGAGGCTTCCGCGCCCATTTTCCTGGCCACTAACTCAATGACGTCCTTTAGCCTACTTTCCTCAGTTAACCCTTCAGCTAAAACCCTTCTTATCATCGAATGCCGACCACATTGAAAGTGTGTGTCATGATAAAATATCCTTCTCAAGCCTTAATGAAGGAGCCGGCATTATATCCGCATAACTTGCCTAGAGTCTCAAGAACGCTTAGCACTATGCTTTCCGGATCCCTACTACACAGATTCTTGCTCGATACTATTTGGAATCCCGTGACCCTATCCTCCCCAAGCACCGTGGAAATCATGAATCGTAGCTTCGTGTCCTGTAACTCTATCCAGTCGGAGAGACATGACTTAGCATTACCGATGGAAATGCAGCTCAACCTGTCGAAGCATGATGGTAGACCCGGTAAGTCCCCGTAAATATCGGTCAAGCTCTCTTCCGATATACACACTACTTTGATGTGCTTGAGGACCGCATGCTCCATTACTAGGGGCATTCCGTTAACCTCCCTAAAAGATTGTTAAGGTAATACCTTTGGTAACCGCTGGTTCTCTTAGAGGTGGTTCAGAGAACACGTTTTCCTTCCTTAAACATTACATTCCTAGATTAGGGGTTTCAACTCTGATCCGCAGTATGGGCATTTTCCGTGGAGTGCTCTATGGTCGCCGGAACAGAAGTAAACACCTTCATCTCCTTTACTGCACTTGGGGCAGTAGTAAATAACGTCCTTCCCGACAACCATTCGCCTATTACATATAGCGCATCTTTTCGTAGCCCATCCTAGGTGCCCACCCGCAGTTATGCCTTTCGGCGTGCTCATATCTCATACCCCACCTACTACTGATATTTGCTTAATAAGGTTCACTCTGGAAATAGCTGTAAGAAGGGAACCTCACCAATAACATGCTAAGAACTTTAATCCGTTACACATAGTATGCTTTAGGTTGGGAAGATGACTGTAGTGAAAATATGTGCTGTTGGCGACGTGCACGGCAGCAGGTACTTTAGCGTCTTCACCGCTTCCCTCAAAGCATTAGTTGGTTTCAAACCAGATGTTTTCATATTCGCGGGAGACATGGTTGATGAGGGCAGGGTTGATGACCTAGACCCCATACTCAAAGTGGTTCGAGAGAAGTTCCCTGGAATACCGATAGTAGCTGTCTTCGGTAATGAGGAGTACCATGAACTAGAGAATAAATTCCTCAAAAGATATCCCGAGGTAATATGGCTTAATGACACACCAGCCATACTCACACTAAACGGTGTCCGCGTCGGTTTCGTCGGCACTCGTGGTGCTTTAGAGAAGCTAACGTTCTGGCAACGAAGGCACAAGCCTGAACTGGAGATAGTGTACAAAGAGAGACCTAAGATAATCAAGAAGTTAATAACAGAAGTAAGGAAGTACTCTGATATGGTTGTGTTGATTTCGCATTACGCCCCAACATTCCTCACCGTGAAGGGTGAGCCGGAGAAAGTTTACCCGTACATGGGTTCGAGAGATATGGAAAGAATAATACGTGAGGTCAAACCAGAGATAGTGATTCATGCGCATGCACACAATGCCAGGAGAGTTGAAGCGCTTCTCGACTCTGTACGTGTTTATAATGTTTCGCTACCTGCCAGGAAAGGAATAACGCTTATTGAGGCAAGACCTAGGAGAACACTATTAACGTTCGTTGGTGGTGACGTTGGGGCTGCCAGTAAGCCTTGATGAAATACCGGAGAGCATAGGTAGGCACCCCGTAATTACGTACTTACTGATAGGTGTGAACGTTACGGTATACCTGATACTTTCAATGGCTTATCAAGCGTTCGGTTTTAGTAGCTACGACGACGTCCTTAAAGCGCTCGGTACGTACCCTTCAGACATACTCGATCCCATAAGGTTCTACAGGGTTTTCACATCGATGTTCCTGCATGCAAACATGCTTCACTTACTGGGTAACATGCTCTTCCTTTACGTTTTCGGAAGAGACGTGGAGAAAGTTATGGGTAAGGCGAGGTTCCTAGCATTCTACATAGCATGTGGTGTGATAGCGAACATCTTTAACACATTAAGCATAGCCATCCTACCTTCCTCATACTTACTTAGTAAGGTTCAGGAATACATTCTGCCTTGGTTAATTCCATCAGTGGGCGCGTCGGGAGCCATCAGCGGGGTATTAGGTGCGTATCTGATTTTATTCCCTAGAGCAAAGATAATCGCTATATTCTACTTCTTCCCCATATTAATGACAGCAGAGTTCTACATATTCATATGGTTCTTATATCAACTCATAATGGGGCTAACTCTGTGGAGTTCAGCAGGGGTGGCGTTCTGGGCTCACGTGGGAGGTTTCCTAGGGGGTATGGCGATGTTACCTGTTTTCGTAAATAAGGAACTGCTGAGGCTCGTAAGAAGGTACAGAGAGTTTCTAAGACTCTACGAGGTCTATATGTAATTGTGTTTGAGGAGAATGTTAAAACCAGGTGTATTTTATGTTATGCTTAACATTCCTATGAAGAGAGGAACCGAGAGGAGAGGTATTAAATGGTCGAATTTCCCTTTCTTGCACACTTCCCTATCAAGTTTCAGGAGTTTCAGGAAGTCGTCCCTGCTCTTCATCATTGGTGAGTACTGAATTCCGGCTATATCCCTTAATAGTATGGAGTATGTGACTACGGCTGCGTTATTTAAGCTGAATCCCTTTAGGTGCATATCTATGAACTTCTCTGCTAGTTCAGCTAAGCTGGTGTGATGTCTCACGAAGTATGCTAGCGTGGTATAGTTCTTACCTATGGCGTCAAGCAGATCCATAAGGCTCATGTTCTCCATTCTTATGCGTCCTGGCGTTAGGTCGCTTAACGCTATAGCCCTACCTAGCTTACCGCTAACGCCTCTTATGGCCTCATAGACTAGTAGGGTGTCATCTGGCCCGCTATACATTAATAGTCCCTTCAATCCTTTCGCGAAGGTGTTGATTGTGACTTTACCGTCGAGTTTCATTGAGTATGCGGCAGCTACGACCACAGGTATCATTATTAAGTGGTAGTCAAGCATAGGAGGTTCCGGGACTCTTTTTCTGTTATCTCTGATGGCGTTGCTGATTAACTCACCAACCCCTGATTTGTTTAGGCTTGCTCTTCCTCGAGCTATGTCGGTTCCGAGCTCATGAGCCCTAGCGTAGGAGGATAGCGCGGATGTTAATGTTGCTATGTAGGCGTGCAAGTCACCATAGCATGTGGAGTACCTGTGAGGTGCTCCAGGTTTTACGTAGGAGTATACAGCTAAGTCCATAGCATTGATTAAGGCGCTAAGTGTTTGAAGCATACCTAGGCACCTAAACGTTATGTTAATGTTTGCTGAAATAACTGTTGTGGGCAACGCCTTAAAATGATGTAAAGTACGCAACCTTAACTACGGTGGGGGAGGTGCGCACAACATATGAAGTGGCGTTATCGGCACTGCTATCGCTATTCTTCGTTTCCTACTATTCAGTACTAGGTATCGATGTTCGGGCCCTCCCCTACTACGCTGGACTAACGGTGGTGCTTGCCTACGCATTAGTTGGGAAGAACGTGATGATCTGCGAACGCTACGTTAGGGAAAGAATGGTGAAGCCAATAGTGCTTGATGTGGATGGTGAGTTACTACATCAGGAAGTAGACTTCAGCATATCTTATAAGAGTAAGATCATGGTTAATGCTGCTGGTGTATTTGTACCTCTAGCGTTTACAGCTTTGGGTGTTGCCGTAATGCAGTTTCAAGGCACTCTAAACCTGAGGGCTTGGTTAATGCTCACCCTCTTCCTGGTTGTCGCGTATAACAGGTTAACCCTCTTCATAAGAGGGAAGGGGTTGGGGGTACCCATAGTTACCGGAGTGATAGTCACGGTGCTCACAATGCTCTCCGCGGTTTACGCAGGACTAGTAGAGCCTAGTTCAGCATTTATGATAGCATTCACTGCGTCTGCCCCAGCAGCTCTAGTAGGCATAGATATCATCAACCTAAGGAATACAGCGATCTATAAGGCGAAGAAAGTAGTTATAGGGGGTATGGGTGTAGCTGACGCAGTCTTCCTAATACCGGTAATGTCCTCCCTCATAGTTGGGAATATCATCTTGTTCATTAGTTAGCATGACTTAAATGGATAGCCTCATGTCTAGAGAGTATGCTGAGCCCATGTTTAATTACCGCAATAACATCTTTAGTCCTTGAGGATGATGTGTCCAAGGCAGGACCTGAGCCCGAGATGATGTGGACTCCCATGCCTGACTTCTTAACGAGTGTTCAACCGGTGAAGGTATAGGGAAGTTCATGCTCCTTGATGGTTTCCAGCACTACCTCAAGAACCTGAACAAGGTCGTGAGGATTGCTTGACGTTAACGTTATTTCAACAGCTGGTCCCCCAGGCATGCCTCCCCCCTTAAGTATGGAAGCCTCGTGTGTCTGCGCGAGTAACGTTTTCAGCAAGGTTTCGTGACAAGCACACACATAGAGGTAGGACCCGCCGCTACAACGGCATTTCTTTAAGTTCGCTAGTTCCCTCTTGAGTTCTCTAAGTACCTGAGGTAGCTTCGACGCCAGCTCTGGAGGCGAGCTTACGATTAACTTAACGCTGAAGCATTGGGTCATAATTAGTGAATCACCTTAACACCTTGTTCTGTTAATTCCTTCTTCAAGGTACTTAACGTTTCGATATCTGGGACCTCTATGAGCACCTCCACACGTGCGTACCCCGGCAGTATTTCCGGACTTAACCTGTCATGCCTCACATCTATTATGTTGCACCGGAGTTGCGAGATCACTTTTAAGGCGTGCTCTAAGGTGCCGGGCACGTCCTTAAGCATTAACGTAACCTTAGCTATTCTCCCCTCAACCATTAGACCCCGTAAAATCACTCTGTAAAGCGTTGTTAGGTCTGCATTCCCGCCACTGATTACAGCAACGACGTTCTTACCCTCGATTGCATCGGGATTACTCAGTAGTGCAGCAAGTGGCAGTGCGCCAGCACCCTCAGCGAGTAGCTTAGCCCTCTCAAGCATTAGGTACATTGCCCTAGCTATGTCATCTTCGCTAACTAGCAGGACATCATTTACTAGCTCCTTCATAATGCGGAAAGTTAGCCTACCTACGCCCTTAGTGATTACGCCATCAGCTAGTGAAGGCGAGGGTGTTATGGTTACGGGAGCGTTACGTGTTAGTGCCTCCTTAAGCTTCGGCGCACCTGTGGGCTCCACGCCGTGGACCTTAACGTGGTCACCTATTACGTTCTTCAACGCGATCGCTATACCCGATATTAGCCCGCCGCCCCCCACTGGAACGATAACGGCGTCGACCTGCGGCAGATCCTCCCCTATCTCGAGCCCGATGGTTCCCTGACCAGCTATGACTAGCGGGTCGTCGTAGGGATGTATGAAGTAGGCACCAGTCTTCATGCTGATCTCGACGGCTTTCCTATAAGCGTCGTCATATACCTTACCGTGAAGCAGTACTTCAGCCCCGTAGGACCTTGTTGAGATAATTTTGTAGGGTGGGGCGGTCTCAGGCATAACTATTGTTGCCTTAACACCTAGTTCCCTAGCCGCGTACGCCACGCCCTGAGCGTGATTACCTGTCGATGCCGCTATCACACCTCGTTCACGGGCTTCCGGCATTAACGACCGAATCTTATTGTAGGCCCCTCTAACCTTAAAGGACCCAGTTTTCTGCAAGTTCTCTAATTTCAAATAGACGTTCTTCCCCGTCAACTTCGAGAAATATGTTGAATACGTCAGTGGTGTTCTATGAACAACGTTCCTCAGGGCTGAGCTGGCATCCTTTATGAGCTCGAAAAGATCCTCAAACACTGTTCAGCACACCCGCGTAGAAGTCGTGTCTGCGTTTAAATAAGTGGGTATACCCCCTATTAATAACCTCCGTAAAACATAGACTTTAGGGAACGTAATTGCGGAAAGTAAATACTGAGGCAAAGTTAAGGAACCTAATGCGTGAACTAGCCCAAGACCTAGAATGCGGAAGTAATGTTGAGATTAAGTTAGATACGCTGGACCTACTTAGTTTAGTCCCTGTGTATTCCGTTAGGAATGGGCTGTCCATGATTGATGCCCGTGAGGAAGGGCGTGGAGCCGTAGTAGTGATTGAGAATAGGTTCGGTAAGAAGTGTGAGGAGCGTGAGGCGAGGCGATAATGCCTGGAGGTGTCGATAGTACGGACTTGAAAATACTATCAGTGCTTCTCAGGAATGCCAGAACTCCCTACAGTCAGATAGCGAGGATGCTGAATCTAGGTGAGTCGACGGTGTACATGCGCGTAAGGAAGTTAATAGAAATGGGTGTGTTGCGGGCGTTCACCGTTGACGTTGATTTAAGTAAGTTAGGCTTCGTTGTTCAAGCATTCGTTGATATCAGGGCAGAACCCAAGAGGATGGGGGACATACTAATGCAACTGAAGAACATGCCTTGGGCGGTCGAGGTCTATGAGGTAAGTAGTGAGTATCCAATTACTGCTAGAATTATTGCTCGAGACAACATCGACTTGTCGGAGAAGATAGATACTGTAGCAAGGATAAACGGCGTTAAAGACATTCGCGTGCGGTACGTTCTTAAGGTGATATCAAATCAAGTAAGCACAGAATTCCTGGCAAAGCTCCTTAAAACTTAGCTATAATCTCTTTGCGATGCCAATTACTTTCTTAGCAAGGTAACCACAAGTTCAGCAAGGTATTCTGCTGGATTGATGCCGGTCCCCTCCATAAACCCTAGCCAGTTAGGCATGGAATTTACTTCGTAAATAACGTAGCTCCCCTCGAACTCGCCTATGTCTACACCAGCGTACTGCAATTCGAGTCTCCTTGTAGCCTCGAGCGCTAATTCCTTAATTTCACGGTCGAGTTCAGCCTTCTCAACCCTTGCGCCTTGCGCCACGTTGGTTTTCCAGCTTCCTTCTGGGGCATAACGGTATATGCCGCCTAGGACTTCATTACCGACTACGAAAACTCGTATATCCCTATTCATGGACCTCACGTATTTTTGAATCATTACTGGTTGATTGTGGGAGATCCATACCTTAGCTATCATGTAAGCTACGTCGGGGTCATCAGTAAGGACTGCCCCGTAACCCATGCTACCCATTAAGGGTTTTATGACGCACTTACCCCACTCCCTAACGACGTTGACCACGACCATTAGGTCCTCAGTTACCACGGTGTCCGGTATCGGTAGTCCGGCAGACGACAGTAATTGCATAGACCTAAGCTTATCCCGTGCATTAAGTATTGATTCCGGTGAGTTAACTATAAGGGTCCCCGAGTCACGCATTTGCTTTAGCACATCTACTCTCTTGAATATCGCCTCGGTCGACGTAACCATACCTAATCCTCTGACTATGGCTGCGTCAACCCCAATCACTCGTCTCCCGTAAATTATTGCTGAGGTACCCTGGCCTATCACTGGCGTCATCCTGGATACCCTTAAGTATGTCGTATCGACACCGCGCTTCATTAACGCAACAAAGATCTGCCTAGTTGTGCTGGGCGGTACGGGGACATCATGTATGACGGCTACTTTCATAACTTCTACGCCTGTCCCCTACTCTCCTAGTAAAAATTTAAGCTAAGCCGTCCTGTGAATTACTGAGGCATGAAGCCTTGAGCAACGCTGGTAGTATCGGTGATGTAAGCATCTACTATTTATTGGTGTGGTTCGCGGGTTGTGGACTACTTTCTTATGTAGTTACAGCTGCTGTCGTGAGGATTGAGAAGTCTAGGGGTTACCTAGCCCCAGACGCCCATAAACCAGGGAACCCACTCGTTCCCAAGTCTGGCGGGCCTGCCTTGATGGTGGTGTGCGGGATTGTGGCCTTAGTGGCGCTTTATCTTAACTTGACTGTCGTTGCTGTGTACATGTTCGCTGTCCTACTTACCGGGTTTTTAGGATTGATGGATGATGTGAGAGGTATAGGCGCAGTAGCTAAGGTCGCAGTCTTCGCTGTGCCAGCGTTAGTACCAGTCCTTGCTCATGCTTACGTTCCGAGACCTTACTTGCCGGTACTAAATGGCACGTTAAGGCTAACGATACTCTACCCCCTCCTATTCATTATAGGGTATAGCGTAGCCGCTAACGCATTGAACATGGCTGACACACACAACGGGGTCGCGCCAACTGCCTCAATAATAGTGCTGGCTTCATTACTAGTAGGCATGATCCTCACCCCTAAAGTAGAGCCACTCCCAGGGGCACTTGTATTCCTCATGGCTAGCCTAGGAGGCTTAATAGGGTATATTCCCTTCAACAAGTACCCAGCTAAGGTATTCAACGGAAATTGTGGCTCCTTCCTTATGGGAGGGTTGCTGGCTTCGGCAATGGCGCTTTGCCGTGAGGAGTTCCTGTTCATACTCCTGCTAGTCCCACTGGTTCTTAACGGTTTTAGCATACTCTCCTCAATTAAGGGCTTGAAAAACAAAGAGCGAATAAGAGTGCGACCAGCGGTATTAGGTGATGATTGGCGAATAAGACCTTCAAGAAATCCGGAGGCTCCGGTAACGCTGGTTCAACTCCTAATACTTAAGGAACCCCTCACGGAGAAGGAAATAGTCATTGCCTATACATTATTATTAATAATATCTAGCGTAATCGCGTTGACCACATACTATGCCCTAACAATGATCTGATGACCACGAATAGAAATATCGGAGACTACCACCTCAGTCCTTATTCCTACCTCACTGCTTAGCTTAGTAATTTCCGATGCAACATGTCTCGCCTTTTCAATACCATCTACGAAACCATACACCGCTGGTCCCCAACTGCTTTGACCCACACCTAGCGCCCCAAACTTCTCCAGCATATTTGCCAGCTCCTTACTTTCGTCGCAACAGAATATCCCTCCCTGATATTCGCTAAAGTATTCACCGGTGAGCACTTGTAGCTTAGTTAACGCCTTTGCGAAGGAATGGTAGTCCTTAAGGGGTATTGCCGTTATTAACCTGGTAAATAGCGCGTAAAGCACGTCTTGCTTCGGATGAGGCTTAACCTCGCTGAGGATGGGTTCCTCCTCTTTCTCGCTTAGTCCTCTCCTACCTTGAGGTATGCACAGCACCACACGCCATTCCCTAGGAACGTTAAGGGAAAGTAACAAATTAGGTCCCTCACCACTAGAAATTAACCTGCCTGTATCGGCTACGAATCCTCCCTTGAGGAAGGAGTACATCCCAACAGCGGAAACTGACCCTATACCAAACCTACGCGCTAGCACGTCTACGGGTTCATTGATTGTGCCTAGCGCCTCAAGGGCTCTCAGTAGTGCCATAGTGATCCTGGTTTTACTTCCTAACCCTACGTGATGTTCGACATAACCGCTCAACGTGACGCTAGCACCGTTAATGTTGAGAGAAGTGAGTACCCGTTGAATTAAGCTTCTAGACTCCTCTGTGGGGGCACTTACCTGTATGCCTGAATGTTCTTTCAGGGAGACATTAATGGTTAGCTTTGGATTACTTAGGCTAACGCCTAGGGAGCCATAAACGTAAGGAGGGTCGTAGAACCTATAGAACCCTAAGTGAACCCTATATCCGGCAGTGATGATGACTTCCCTACCCTTCCCAGACGACGTACCCGTCACCGCGCCAGCTCCTCAAATATGCTAGTAAAACTCTAGCCCATTTAAGTTTCCTCAACTTAATGGGTGATGCGCTCGCCTCGCGAACCATATGAGGCTTGGAGTATCGTCCTATAACACCGCTGAAGTCGAAACCCACTAACCCAATGTATTGAGCATTAAAGTAACTCGCTAGGTAAGCTGCTCGATCGCCATCTGTGAATCCCCCGAAGATGCGTACCCTGCTATTCACCAAGCACTGGCTAGTCCCTATGACTCCCGCACTTACCTTGAGTACCAAGGGAAGTGATGCGGTGAGTAACTGTATATTATCTCCGTGTGCATGCACAACAACTAGTGTATCGCGAAGTAATTTCTCGAACCCCTGGATCCCGTCTAAGTCAGTCACAACTATATCTGGTTTCACACCAGAGTTAATGCAACAGCGCGTGGCTCCATCAGCACAGATTATGACATCGTACAAGCTACGAACCTCCCGGCATTTAACGCATGAGGGTCCCGCCCCAACGATTAACACTCTTGCCCCCTGAAGCATTGACCGTAGCAACTTAATGAGTTCCTCCACATCCCCATGTTGTGTGGAGAGCATGGCATCAAGGAGTATGGCAGCGGTGCAGTCACTACCTTCATCAAAACCTAAATCCGAGCGGATTATGGAATATATGTGTAACCATGTTATTGGGTCTCCTAAGTCCACTTATCACACCCGCGTAACTTACTTTTCCTAATTAACCCATTAAAGTCATGGCCCTGATAACTGTGTTAGGGTGGACGCACTCCCGTAGTGGGTGATGTCGTGGCGTTGTCAGTAAGGATGCAGTACATGGTAAGGAGATATCTTAGGTATGGTTTACATGAGGGGATATGTGTCACGGTAGATGCTTTCGATAGGGCGAACACCGCCCCTATGGGGGTAGAGACACTTGATAGAGGATCCGATGTAGACGTTGTAATAAGGCCTTACCCTGAGACACGCACATCTATGAATCTGCGTCAAGTTCCGGAATTTACGTTAAGCTTTACTCACGATCCGGTTCTCTTCTTTAACTCTATATTTCACAAGCAGTCCCTACCGTTGCTCCCATCATATCATGTACGCCCACCTAGGCTAGGTGGTAGTGTTGACTTGGTGCTTGAGTGCAAGGTTAGGGCACAGTACCGTGATATGAGAGGAAGGGACTTAGTTATCGGGTCAGTCAGCGATGCGTACGAGTGTGAGGGGTCGAAAGTAGCTTACAGTCGGGGGGCATCGGCGGTGATTGAGGCTTTAGTATACTTAACCAAGTTAGCGGCCCTAGCAACAAGTATGTCCTGCAGGAAGAGGATGGAGTACGTGAGAAGAATAAATGAGTCATGTTCGTTAACTATGAGGATAGGCAGTAAAGAGTTAAGGCACATATGCTCCGTAGTGCTTAAGCTTGCAGAGAGCTACGCCTGCCCAGATACCCAGGGAAAGGTGGGAAAGTGAGTAAGCTCGGTAGCGCGATCACTATTGGAACGGCTGTCGGCCTGCTCATGGGATTCATAGATACTTACGGTTACGCAGTCACGGGATACACTACGTCAGAGTTATCGCCCATCATAGCAGCTGTGTTAACACTAATTCTCTTCACACTGATCCTTAAACGACGCCCAACACCGCTGGAGCACGTGGTCGCGATCGCGATAGCCTCAGGTATCTCACTCTCAACCGCCATAACGTCAGGCATGTACATAACTTACACTATGCTTGGCGAAGTAGGTGACCCAAGAAAACTAGCACTTCCTGACTGGCTACGCTTCAGCGGTCCAGAAGTACAGGTGAGGTCGATAATCTTCTATCTCTTCGCAACGGCGGTATCGGCCTCGGGCGTGGCATTCTCGTTGGTGTTCTTCAAGCACTTTACCGAAAAGGAAAAACTTCCCTTCCCTGTTGGGACGGCTGCATCAGCAATGATTAAGCTTGCTTCACTACTGCCCAAGAAACAAGTAATAATTCCGTTCACCTTAGGGCTTACCTTGGAATTAATAATAATTACCTTAAACGTACCTTCCGTAGATCCTACGCCCGCCCTTCAGTCAATATTACCGGGTTCAGCAATAGCTATCTCACTAGATGTTTTCATATTCCTGCTGGCGCTATTGATACCTTTAAGCACCTCCGTGGGTGTTGGCATGGGTAACCTATTAATGTACGTAGTCTTAACCCCGGCGTTTGTTGCCTCTGGCATACTAATATCAACGCCTTTCATGAAGGCAGAAGACATGGCCATCGCGGCTGCCCCCTTGACGGCTTCAGCTATCATAGGGTTCTTAGCTGTGGTCATTGCTTTCTATATGTTTTCTGATAGGAAGGCGTTGCTGACTACATTCAGGTTCATAGTTATGAGTAACTACTTAAGTAAGAGGCTCGTAGCGGCAATAGCCTTAATGTCGATCCCGGTTGTTTTGGCGTGTCTAATGGGTGTCGTTACTCAAAGGTTCCTCATGATCGCTCCGGCCTATATAGTGCTTCAGTTCATAATTACCTTGGTAACAATCCGCGTTGTTGGAGAGGCCGGAACAGCTTCTCAGTCCACATTACCGTTAGCAACGCTAGCCCTATATGGTGCTGGCGCCCGGAAGGTGATGCCCTACGTACTTCTAGATCCCTACACAGGAGTGCCGATGCCGCAATTCATTGCTGGTGCCTCAATGAACGTAATGAAGGCTGGTAAAGCAGTTAATGTCGAGCCCGAAGTGCCGGCTTATTGGCTAGCAGTAGCCCTCCTCCTAGGCGCTCCAGTAACATTCATGTATGGACACATCCTTCTAAGTGTTTACGGTATTAACTCACCGAAACTCAACTTGCTCAGGTGGGTACCGGTGGTCATGTGGATGAAGGCGGTCTACCTCGGCGATATAACGTCGTTTAGCGTAATAGCTGTAGCCATGGGCGCGGCCCTCGCAGCGGCTTTGATACTTGCTTTAAGGGTGCTCCGCTTGGGCGGTATATCGTTGTTTGCCGTACTACTTGGCTTAACGCTAACGCCTGACCTTGGATTACTCTTCCTGCTAGCCTCAGCCATAAAGTACGTCGCTCTTAGGGTCGGGACGGACGTTTACGAGAGCCTCCTATATAACGCCTCCATAATGCTTGCTGGAGCAGGAGCTGGTGTTGCTACATCAGTTATACTTTCGCTCGCTGGGGTGATTTAGGAGTGAGTCTATCGACAGGTTTTATCCTAATGATAATGACATATGTTGTCACGTCAACAGCGTTCGCGTACTTGGCGGCTAAGTACGCTAAGATTGAGTCGCTGCATTCACTAGAAAGGGAGGCTGGTAGGAGAAGCTCCAGTGTTTCTCGCCTAATATTCCTAGGGAAAACCACGTGGGTAATGATCAAGAACCCCCTAACATTGATAATAGTCATCACAGTAGTCTTCACATCACTTATTTCAGGTTATGCTGCATCCTCACGTGCTACCTATATCGCATTTAACGTGGGAGGTAGACACGAAATGGTACAGGCAGTCTTCACAGAGTTTTCACATGTAATACCTAAGGACGTCGCCAAGAAGAGTATATACGACTTCATCAAGGTATCCAATGAATCGGGATTGCACCTAACGTGGTATGCGCGTCACGTGCTTAATAGCCCAATAAAACTCAGGTGCTGCGGCAACACGTACATAATATATGTCCTTCTTGGCCTATGCGCTGATGAATTAAAGAGGCTTCTCAATGTCAGCATTCAGAAAGGTACGCACGAATTACTCTACGCGGGTATCAGCCCAATGAACGAAGCTAACGCCACAGTAATTACAGCTAGCGGTGAGACGTACAACGTGATTATTAAGGGGATTTCTGGTAATGCTCTAGTAAAGGCTGAAATCATACCTAACGTACCTCTCCTTCCTGTGCAGTCCTACATAGGCACGAAACCAGTTACACCACCACCTAAGTACGTGCTAGTAGGTGACATTAACACTGTCAATTCACTAATCGGCATGCCTAAGGACGCCGTCACTGATGTGCTCGTGGTTAGCGAGACTAAGTTCTTCAGCCTTCAAAAACTCACTCAGTTAGTAGGAAATACTGGCGTTAACAGAATTTGGTTCTTAGATGGCAGGAAACTCTACGTGATAAGTGCTGTGCAGATCCCCACAACCAGGTCTATGGTTGTTGCCTTACTTTCATCGGCAACGGCTACGGTGCTATGCTTAGCTATTGCTTCCGCGCTCCTCCCCAGCCTTAAGAATCTTTACCTTAGGCTAAGCATTCAGGGAATGCCTCCCTGGGGTGCCTCAATAATAAATACTGCCTACACGATGCTTGTGGCGTTAATTCCCGGAGTCGCCGTTGTTTTATACTCGTATCGCTGTCTGGGAGGGGTTTCAGCCTTTAACTCGCTAATTTCCACGGCAATTACTTGGGCTTTAATGCTCATGTACTTAAGCCTCAAGTCTAAGCCACCCAAACTAAGAACCGACGTGTATTCCCCTCCGTCACAGCGGTACACCATATTCCTAAGGAGAAGGGAAATTGCTGAGGTCATTCAGGAAATATTAAGGAGTTTACGAGGGAATGAGTTCTTCGAGTTGCTGGAGTTTGAATCAAGGACTCAAGGTAATGAGGCCGTAATTCATGCTCGACTCGCCTACATCGAGTCTTGGGGCGTGGGTGCGGATATGAGCATTTTAGTTACCAACGCTGATGAGGGAACCTACGTTAACATATCCTGCATGGTATGGGGTATAGAGGAGGTATCAGAGGCAGTAATGAATAACGTGCTAGCACTACTCCTCTCAAGAGTTGTTGGGAGGCTAAAGTCGTGGGAGTTATCGCGGTATTAACGCTTGCACTAAAGCAGATGTTGAGAGGTCACGGACTGAAGGTATGCCTTGTAGCGACCTTAATGCTAGCCATACTCATCGGGACGGCAGGTAATAAGGTTCCTGGCCCAGTGTTAGTGGGTGTGGCACTACCAGCCGTTGCCTCATCCCTAATAATAGACTTCAGGACCTATTACTCAATGCTCAGGGCCCTCTACATGGTGGGGGCGACACCGAGGCAGGTAAAGATATACGTGCTGGTGCCGTCAGCAATATTTTCAGCCACTTATGGATTACCTTACGTAACCATGGGTGTGATGTGGTTGACTTTAGTTTTCTCTCTTTCACTAATCTCTTCGGTAGCCGTAATGGTGCTTGCGCTACGCGTCGCCAAGAAAGGTTTCTCAACCTCTATAGCGATGTACACACAGCAATAATGCACCTAGGCATCAGTGTTACGTTAAATAATGCCCTTTAGAAGGGTTACGTGGTGCCGGGATAGTAATGACTGACGCCGTTGTCGTGTTGAGGAATGTCTGGAAGAGCTACAAGGAGGGCGACTCAGTAGTGACTGTCCTAAAGAACGTTTCAGCAATCTTCTATAAGGGGGAGATAGCCGGCATTCACGGACCCAGCGGCTCCGGAAAAACCACGTTGCTCAGGATAATTGCTGGTCTCGAACGCCCAGACCGTGGAGAGGTGATAGTGGATGGTTACAACCTGAACATGCTGGATGACCTAGGCCTAGCAATGATAAGAAACACCGTAGTTAGCTACATACCCCAAGATTACGGACTAGTAGAAAACCTAACCGTTAAGGAGAACATTGAGCTACCGCTACTGATAGCCGGTATCCCTAAGGAGGAAAGGGAGGCTAAAATACGGGAGGTTCTCGAGTACATGGGTCTATTGTCGAAAGCTAGCTCTTATCCCGCACGATTAAGTGGTGGTGAGAGACAGCGGGTAGCTATAGCACGGGCCCTAGTAACAACACCTTCAGTCCTCCTAGCAGACGAGCCAACAGCAAACCTAGACTGGGAGAACGCGATTAAGGTGGCTGAAATGTTCAAGAAAATAAGGAAGGACTTCGAAACAACGGTACTCATAGTGACTCACGACCCGAGGATCCTGGAGTACGTTGACAGATCCATGAATCTAATGGACGGCGTCCTTAAAGACAAATTAGCCACTCTAATAGGACGTGCACAATAATATTCACGCCTAACACGCCATGAAAATGAACTAGAATCCATAAAAACCGGCTAACACGCAAACTTACGACACCTGTCTTACCCTCAATGAGGCTTAACCTATTTAAACCGCAGACCGTCAAGATAGAACTTGAGGTGAATAATAGGATGAATAGAGTATACGCTAAACTAATCGCCGTGTTAGCACTGGTACTCATACTCGCACCCATAGTACCTGCAGGAACGATAAGCATCGTGAGAGCACAGGCCACCTTAGTAGGGGCAAGCACCAGCGCTACGCCCGGAGGCGTGGTATGGGTAGCAATAAGTGTACCTACAGGAAATACCTTAGTGGAAGTGAACCTAACGGCGCCTAATGGCACCGTTTGGAGAAGTGTGCAGAGAGTAGTAGTAACCCCTGGAACTTACAATATCACGCTCACGCTACCTAAGGAATTACCTGGACTAACTGCTAGTTCATTCACAATAGACGCAGAAGTAGGCGGTACACCAATAGGATCAGCCTCAGTAGACGTCATCCCAATAGTTGAGGTAACGCCGTCAGTAACTACCAACGTAATCGTGAGTTCCGCCACGGGTAGCGTGAGTAACGCTTCAATAACCGTGATAGGCTACGGATTCCCGCAAGGAACTCCCGCGAACTACGTTAACGTAAGTAGTGCAGGTGTGAGCAAGGTATGGGACGTAAGCGCACAGGGCATAGTTGCAGACGACTGCGGTGTGATCAACATTACGGGGCTCTCATTTGGCGACTTACTTAATGCGAACACGTTAGCAGCCTCACCATACTTACCCAGAGGAACCTACTCCGTACTGATAACGACTGGTACTTCTTCAGATAGCGTAGAGCAGGCTGGTTCATTAACAATCAACCCGATAGTGGCTGTAACGCCTAACGCGGGTCACGGTAAGTGGACTGACGCGATAAGAATTAGAGGCTACGGCTTTGATGCTAATGCAGTACTTAATACTATTGAGTTCGTAAATCAGAACTTTACCGGCGTGAAGTATGTGTTCACGGGCCTATATAACAAGGTAAGTAATACAATTAGTAAGATAACTGTGAGTGCTGATGGCACCTTCGATGTGACAACCGATCCCACTGCTGACATACACTTAATTCCTGAGACCAACATGACTGCGGGTATGTATTACGTAAACGTAACTTGGTCATCCACAGGCACCTACCAGAACGTTAAGTCAAACAATATAATCCTAGTCAACTCAACCACTCACCTGTGGGAAGCTAAGAACCTAGTTAGTGACGGTCAAGCAATAACTGTTAACACCACGCTACACGTAAACGGTACCACCGAGTATGTACAGATCGTGCAGAAGACTGTCAACTCCTACAGGGTAGTCGGCGAGTTTACCTTCGGCGGTACGCTCTACTACCTAGTAGTGAACATAACCAGCTACAATGGGACTACGGGCACAGCTAATATAACGTTCGACCTGTACAATGCTAGCGCGACGCCAATGATATTGATTGATCATAAACTAGTATTAAATGTACCTGTCGACACGTCCTATGAGCCAGACTACTTCACAGCGTGGTATGCCTTCAATCTGAGCGGTACCTTCAGCTCAGCTGCTGGTGCTAACGTGAGTACTGCCCCATCAAACAGCCAGTTCCTAGCAAAGTACTGGGGCAACTACACACTGAATGTCGGCAACCTCTACATCTACCAGAGGAAGTTCATAATGTACACGCCTGGCTCAGAGTTACTAGTAACGTATAACAACACCGATACTGGCGTGGTAAAGAACATAGTTATAACACCGAGCAATAGCACAGTGAAGCTCGTGCTAGACAACGCCACCAGCACCGTCTACCTATCAGAGCCCTACAAGATAATGGACGGTAAGTATGAGACCGACATATACTTCAACGCCAACCTAGACCTCTACAGTAGCGCTTACAACACAACGAACTTAACCATAGTAGTGTACAGAGGCATAGTATGGCAGATATTCCCAACAGCAGCCTACATAGTTAGGCCGTACTTAGAGGTGCTGAATACAACGGTAATCAAGCCTGGCGACAAGGTCATGATAGCAGCCTACGGTTATGCGCCAGGCACATACCAGGGCACCGTCAACAAGCTAAGCATATACTGGGACGAGAACTCCACACTACCTGTAGTATGGGCAGAAGATAACCTACCCTTCTCTGGAAACACCGTGAATGTCGGTAAGGACGGCAACGTAACGTTCATGGTGCAGCTACCTCAGAATGCCAAGTTCGGTGCCCACTACCTGAGAGGCAAGGATACCTTCAGATACGAGTACACCTTACTAGTAGTAATAGGTGCGTCATCATATTGGGCTAAGGTAACTGGTGTGACTACGCAGTGGATCGTAACTGCGAAGCACCCAGAGTACGGAAGGATAGTTGCCACGGTCTGTGGCTCATACACGGGTTGCAAGTACTGCGGCATTAAGGTACTCAGCGGACCGAAGAAGGAGACCCTAGGCGACATAATCAAGATAACGCTCTATGGTGTTGAGAAGAATGATATAACGGGTGTATACTTCGGCAACATAGAGATAACTAACTACAACATATCTGAAAGTAACAATGTAGTAAATATTACCTTCATAGTGCCGACTGTGCCTGAGGGTAAGTACCCGCTAAGGGTTGAAACCACGCAGACCACTATACAGGTACAGTACTTCTACAACGGCACCCTAGTGCCGGCCGAGCCTGAGGTAGTGCCCAAGATACTAGTGGTATCACTCAACGATGTGCACAAGATACCAATACTAGTTGGTCCTGGCTTCGTGAAGGTGATAGGTACTGGCTTCCCGCCAGGAGCCAGCGTGAAGATCGTGACCGTGAACGGCACTGACGCACTATACACGCTAAACACTCAAGTGTCAAACTGGTATGCTGATAATGATGGTGTGCTAGTCGCTTATGGTAATCTAGAGCCTGGTCTATTCATACCGGCGCTAGAGCCAGGTGTCTACGAGATAGGTCTTGCGCTGCAGACGCCTACTGGCACAGAGATTAGTCAGCCCGGTGTCGTGTACGTAGTGAACAACCTAAGCAAAGTCGTAACAAGCGACGAGTTTAAGTCATTCGCTAATGACGTAACCGCCTCTCTGAACAGTATATCAGGATCAGTCAGCGTGCTAGGCAGCAAGCTAGACGCCCTAGTAGGGCAGGTCTCAAGCCTGTCTTCAAGCATGAACAGCCTAGCCGCCAGCATAAGTGACGTGAGTAGTGAAGTGAAGGATCTGAAGGGCGCAGTAAGTGACCTCAAGAGCAGCATATCAACAGTGTTAAGCGACACTGCCGCAATTAAGGGTGACCTAGCTACATTAAAGAATATGGTAAGCAACATCAAGTTAAGTGTCGACCTGACGCCAATAACCAGCAAGCTAGACTCAATAAGCAGTCAGTTAAGCGACATCAAATCCAGCCTAGGCAAGCTATCAAAGCTAGACGAGCTAGACACAATCAACAGCAACGTGCAGTCAGCAATTAATGCGGCTAACGCCGCCAAGTCATCAGCCGACGCCGCCAAGTCAGCAGCTGAGGCAGCCAGTAGTGCAATCAGCAACGTAAAGACTGAGCTGGCCAGCAAGATCGACTCAGCCACGTACGTGCTGTACGTGGCAACGATCTTCGCCCTGCTGGCCTTCATCTTCGGCATCCTCTCCTGGGCAACGGCCAGGAAGGCGGCTGCCAGCTAAGGTGCTCAGTAAGGCGAGCTAAAATCAAAACCATTTTTAAATTTCTTCTCCCATTCTTTTCTCTGGTGCCTAATCCTTGAAAGCCGCAATCATAGCTGGTGGTTTAGCTAGGCGTCTCAGACCCATAACAGAGGACATTCCCAAGGTGTTAGTTGAGGTCGCAGGCAAACCAATAATAGAGTGGCAGATAGAGTGGCTCAAATCACAGGGAGTGGATACGGTGGTCATCCTAGCAGGGTACCTTCATGAAAAGATAATTGAATTCCTGGGCTCAGGTTCCAGGTACGGTGTCAGTGTTGTCTACGTAATCGAGGAAGAGCCTAGAGGTACGGGAGGGGCCCTAAAGAACGCTGAAAAGGTGCTTAGTGATGACGTCTTCATAGCAGTGAATGGTGATATAATAACGAACATACCAGCAAAGCAATTGGTTTATGATTTAAGGAATGATAATAATGTCATAGGTGCGATGGCGCTAGTTCCACTGAAGTCACCATATGGTATAGTTAAGCTCGATAGTAAGGGTCTTGTGAAGGAATTCATGGAAAAACCAGTATTAAAGGAGTACTTAATAAATGCAGGTGTTTACGCGATGAAACCGGAAGCATTCAAATACATACCGGTCAAAGGAGATCTCGAAAAGATTACGTTTCCTAAATTAGCTAGTAAAGGACTGCTCAAAGGTGCAGTATATAATAATGTATATTGGCGCTCAGTCGATACTGTGAAGGACGTAGAGGAGGCATCGAAAGAATTAGTTAAAGGCTTACCGGCACTTACAGAAAATAATGGTGGCAAGCAATTTAATTAACTTAACGTATTTTCTTTGTTTTCGTACTAATCTAATTATTAAGTTGAAAGTCTCTAGGGTTAAGACAGACTTATAAAACACTTAGAAACCTTATCTTTTGAGGGTGTGTATACCGTGAAGAGGGTACTAGGCCCGATTCTAATGCTAGCTGTTACATTAATGATAATAACCTCAGTTGCGATTCCAGCAACACAGGCATCAGTAAAGGTATCAGAACCTTACGCATTGCAGATGACTAGGTTGCATGGACTTAACATACCCCCAGGGATTAGCAAGGATACTAAGGTGCAGGCCGTAGTTATAGTAAAGGGCACGACGCCTTACAGTAAGGTCATACAACTCTATAACAGCCTAAGGAAAGAAACAATAACGATACTGGGGAGAAAATTCAGTATAGTAGCATCAACACTACAAAGAGACTCCAAAGGAAACTATATATTCAAGGTAATGGGTCCAATAGGTAAGATAGTAGACGTCCTGAAACCCTATAGAACAATGATCTTAGGGCTTTCCGAGAAGCCCCTAATAAATTTTGAAACAGCGTTACTTGATGAGGTACCGAAGACAAAGAACTACCTAATAACCGACACAGTTAAGGAGCCAGACATATCAAAAGTAAAGCCTAAGGAGAATAACTTCTTCATAAGATACTTAATAGGTGCAGCAACCGTTAACGAAGTCTACGGTATTAATGGATCAGGCATTAGAGTAGCGGTTGTTGATACTGGCGTAGATTATGGTAACCCGGACCTGCAGGGTGCTCTCGACTACTACGTTGGGGTATACAACGGAACGACGATAAGGGAACCGCTAGTGCTTGACGCTGACGAAAACCTAGTTATACTCTTCAAAACTTTCACAGCTAATTCTTCTGGCTACATAAACGTTGCTGGCGTTAACTTCACGGATTACATCCCGCAAGCCGTTAATTTATCGGCTCCATACCCGGCGTACTATGTCGGTAACATAACGTCGCTTAGCGGGAACTACAAATTTGGCGTACTCTATGAGTACATGGCTGGTGAAGGCAAATGGATACATGTTGGGGTATTAATGGCTGACCCAACGACCGCGGGCAACTATACGGTACTATACGTTGACGCTAACAACAACAGCGTATTCAATGACCCTGAAGATATTAAGGTCACGTATGACGGGAACAGGATACTTGCGGCTTACA
This sequence comes from uncultured Desulfurococcaceae archaeon, assembly GCA_964399035.1. Taxonomy (GTDB): domain Archaea; phylum Thermoproteota; class Thermoprotei_A; order Sulfolobales; family NBVN01; genus WAOL01. Next base: position 4,602 of record CAYNPH010000062.1, on the reverse strand, counting down.
AGCCAGGAAGCACATGGCCATATGCAAGCTATGGTGTTGCTGGGGGGTTCTTCATAGACGTGTATTGGCACTTTGGTTTCCCAGCTCAGGCATATGCTGGATGGAACCTGGGTGGCAAATACTTAAGTGTATTCTATGACTTCTATGGGCACGGAACCTCGTGTGCGGCAGCGATAGCAAGCAGGGGATTCCCAGAGGGCATAGCGCCTGGAGCAAAAATCATAGGTATAAAGGGACTATGGTACGGAGATGTCGAGCTGGGTATGCTGTGGGCAGCAGGCTTCAATATAAGCGGATACACACCCACGTATACCGGAGCACCTAGGGCGGACATAATAAGCAATAGTTGGGGCATAAGCCAGTTTACCTACGACATAGCGGGGTTTGGCTATGACTTTGAGTCACTCTTCGAGAACGCGTTAACGACGCCTGGATTCCTAGACCCTAACTATCCAGGCGTATTAATAGTACACGCAGCAGGAAATGGTGGAGCGGGATACGGTACAGTAACTGCTCCGGGAAGTGCGGCTGGAGTGCTGACTGTAGGTGCATCAACATCTACCCACATATACTACTACTTCTACGGCTTCGGCGGCATAGCATATGACGACATCGTGTCATGGGCCGCTAGGGGCCCCGCACCAGCCGGGTATATTAAGCCAGACGTAGTCAACGTAGGTGCTTGGGGCTTAACAGCAGCTCCAGTATGGTTAAGTGCAGGAAACTACACGATATTCGGAGGAACCAGTTACGCAACACCGTTGACGGCAGGTGTGGCGGCTCTAGTATACCAGGCCCTTAAGTCTCAGGGAATGACATCAATACCGCCGTGGTTAGTGAAGCAGATAATAATGAATACTGCCGTTAACCTGCATTACCCACCATTTGACGAGGGTGCTGGACGTGTTAATGCCTTAGCTGCTGTCCAACTAGCCCTAGAAGTTGCTAATCCGCAGTCAGGTACCTATCACGGGCTTAGGATATATAGTGACACATTCTACAAGAACACCGCCTACAAGATGGCCAGAATGTGGGAATGGATGTGGCTTGATTACTGTAACTTATTAATGTACTACTGGTACGGCGTAATAATGCCTCCTGTATCACCTTATGACCTCCTGACGACGTACATGCAAGGCAAGTCATACAGCATTTATGTTCCCGACATACCAAGGGGAGGTGTAAAGTATTTCACGTTCAACATAGAGAACCCAACAACCTCATCAGCAATTGTGAAAGCAAGCGTAGTTAAGCCCGTTAAAATAAGTAGTAAGTACTACTACTTAAGATTTACATTACCTCAGGGTGAGTCATGGACATACAAGTACATAACAATAACCCCATCAGAAATACCTAGGGATACAGAATACATGACGGTTGATGTTGTGTTGCCTTACCGGGTGTTTGATGGGGACAATGATTACTACGCTGATTACTATGTGGGAGTGATAGCATATGTATGGATAGGCGACTATAACCATAACGGCATACCTGACGTTAACGAAAGAGTCGTCGTGAACTTCGGGTACTCGCTGTCAAACCACAACTTAGTGCAAGTTAAACTACCACTTCAACTCTTGGAGCAATACGGGCCGAACGCTAAACTACTATTCAGGGTTTTCGTGAGTAGAGGTGATGACGCGTCACCAGCGCGCAGCACCTTAGTAAACCAGTACGTAAAGGTCATGGTGACGTATTATGGATTTAAACCCGACTACTGGGTCAAATTATACACGAGATACCCTGGAGAACGCATAATTATCAAGGCTGGCTCAACCATCACAGTGAAAGGGAGAGTGGATGTACCTGTTTATGCGGCGCCAACAGCTTATCAAGATTATATAAAATTAGATGTAACATTCGCTGACGGTGTAGTAGTCACGTATTATGTGCCTATGAGTTATACTGTCTACTTAACACTAAGAGCTGGGTGGGCGCGCTTAGTGAATAGCGGTGCTGGAGCAGCGTTAGTGCCGTACTCATGGGGCTTCCTAAAAGGCGACAATGCTTGGGACTGGAGGTACGAATCTGGTGATTGGAGAGTATTTTATGTGAACGTGGCTGATCCTCGGGTATGGATGTTACAAGTATGGGCCCAGTGGTATGACAAGGATACATCCTTAGTAACATACACGCTAGGTCCAGATGGTCAGTTTGCAGGTGTGTACTACGGAACCGGTGTATCTTTCTACTATTACATAGGTAATGGCAGGTTCCTATGGACAGATACTGGTAGGTACAAAGTAGCTAACACCATGTCAATAATATCGTTCCCGTTAACGACGTACCGCGATGCACAGTACCCGACCCCGAAGCCAAACGTGGGAATTTACACAATCTTAGTGAGGACTGTTCTCTTTGGAGGGAGTAGTCCAACAGAGGGCTTTAGGCTTTACGTAAGAGCTATACCTGGATTCAAGAAACTACCTGATAGTGTGATGGCGACAGAAGGGCAGTTAACGACGTACGTAAGATTACCTTCCAGGGCATCTGCGATAAGCTTCGTATTTACCCAAGCATCCTTACCGATGCTCTCATCACAAGGGCTGTGTAATTACAGCACATTAAGCGTAACGCCTGCTAGCTACAGTAATCCATCAATGATATATAGGTATACTCTAAAATGGAGAGGATTAAGTTGCTCATTGAGCTTCGAGAAACCCAGAGTCGACTTAGTAGTGCTCTATAATACACTAATGCCGTATTACACGGTATATTACAAGTATCACAATAGCTACTATGTATTCACGGACAAGTATGTGTTCCAGGACTGGATGATAACGGGATCAGCCTACTACGGAGGATAAAACAAACCTCCTTTTTCCTCAGGCTCCATATCCATTATTTGACCTTGACTTTAATACTCTCAGACTCAAATGCTAATATGGTGTCCACGCTATGACTACCGCTGAAGGATGTGAGATTTTTCTCAAAATAACAAGGCCAGTACTACGGGCAGAGGAAATACTACGCAATAAGAAGTACCTAGACGGGATAGCCTTTGACAAGGAAAACAGTGACCTCATAGATGAGTCCATAGATGTTATTAAGGAAGTGTTCGTGGGTGGATGCAAGGTTCTAATAGTAGGGCTTGAGAATGCGCTTAAAGAGATCCTAAAGAAAATATGTGTAGATGAAAACCACGTACTTCTAGCGTTTGATGAGTTTGAGAAGCTGAAAGCCTTTAGGAGAGTCCGCGGCAACTTAAAGGGAGTTAGTGTAGGGATACACCTGACTAAACCCGTAATCAGCTTAACACAATATACAAGATTGGGTGTGGAGTTCGTACTCCTTCCACCAGCCCTGGTTAGAGGGCGCTTAATCACGGAGGCAAAAGCACGTAAAGTCAGCGTCATAGCGTACCAAGTAAATGACGTAGCGACGTATGTCAGGCTAGTTGAGTCTGGAGTGAATGGTATTGTAACAACAGTCCCGACAATTAAAAGGGAGGCTAAAAAACTAGTTAAGACGTAAAGGATTCAGCTACCCCTAATGCTCATCACCATTCAGGGGGCATGACTCTCATCAATTTTTAACTTCCATTTTGATGTTCTCAAGGCTCACTAAATTTATTTCTGCAGTAGACCATTAATCGAACTCTAGCAGAGTACGTGCTAGTTCACTCTCACTAATGTTGCTTCGTGCTAGCTCTGTGAGCGTCTTTAGGGGAATTATGAAGTACAGTTCCTTCCCCTCCAAGGTGTAGTTCCACCCGAGTTTCTGTATCCATGTACCCTCGCTACACTCAGTTAAGGTGTTCACCACTTCCTCTATCTTGACGAAGCCCGATGATGGATCGTGACAGCGCATGAACGCCCTCAGTGAGACCTTCACTCTATCCTGACCTGTTAGCGAAGCTATCTTGATGGTACGTAGCGCGTTAGTCCGCAGATAACAGGACAACGCGCTAATGAAGGCTAGTGCGGCCTTCTTACATAATTCGCTACTCATACCTTACTACCCGTGATTAGAGCGTACAAGAAGTATATTAGTGGGGTGATGTAGGACTCCACAATCGCCGCAATTAATAGAAGGATAAATATTAGCTTAAATTTACTTAAGGCATACTTGAAAGCCTTGAGGGGTGATCCTCTCTTAAATAGGACTTTCTTTGTCAATTCGACGCCTACTTTCAAACCAAGCGCGGCTGAATATAATATTGCTGTAAGTTCAATCACACCGTGAGGTAACAGCAGTATTATATTTCTCGTAATATCGCCGTATGTTGCTATTGATCCTACTATGAACCCGTTAAACCAAGCTATTCCTAGCGGTGCCAGCAACGTAGCACCTAAGAGGAGATTGACCACAGCTACCCTCAGATTATTATAGAATATTATAAATGGTAAGGAAAGGAATGTCTTGACAGGGTTTTTCTTCACGAAGTCAGACACTGGCGCCAGTACTTCTTTAGTGGAAGATGCCACGCCCGACTTGTAATCTGGAGGAAGTAACGCACCATAAAGTACGGCAAGTACGAACACGATTAGTACTATGGTTGCTTCCGCCTTCAACTATGAGCCCTAACGTATAGATTTCCTCTCCCTATTATAGAGTTACGCCTTGGAAACGGAGATAAGTTCGGGAGGGAAAACATACGTA
>CAYNPH010000061.1:0-2781 GCA_964399035.1 uncultured Desulfurococcaceae archaeon | reverse complement strand
CCTTGACGAGGGCCTCCGCTAACCCCTTAACCTCCTCCCTGCTTAGCTGGGTCAGTAGCTGCACGTGCCTCTCAGGGTAGATGTGAACCTCGAAGGGCCAGTGCGCGTAGAAGGGGACGAAGGCCGTGAAGCCCTCACCCTTAAACACTACCCTCTCACCGTGCCTTAACTCCTCTTCAAGCACCTTACAGAAGAGGCTCTTACCCTCCCTCCTGAAGTACCTCCATGACGATGTGAGCTCCCTCAACACCTTCGAGGGGACGAAAGGCATCACGTACACTTGACTGTGCGGGTGCGTCAGCGACACGCCCACCTCCTCCCCACGATTCCTGAACCACAGGACGTACGCGTAACCCTCACCCACGGCCTCACGGGTTAAGTAACTAACCTCCTCAATAACCCTAGCAACGCCCTCAACACCCACGGAACTCAGGTCAGGCAAGTCATGCTCCAGGCTCTCCACGAGGACGTAGCACCTGCCCCTCCCTGGAGCCCTAACTAGGGGGTACTCACCCACATCATCAACTCGAGGAGGGCTGGGGACGAGCATCGGGAACCTGTTCTCGATAAGGAACGGGGCCTCAGCGAACCCCTCAACCTCCGGGGACCCGGGACAGAAGGGGCATTGGGATCCTGTCGGCGGGCGCCACGGCCTCGACTCCCTAACGTTCGAGACCATAACCCACTCACAGAGTATCGGATCCCACCTCAGCTCAATAACGCTCCTCCCCAACGCTCGACACCCGCGGAACCCACGTTCCCTATAACGGATCCCGCACTAATTTAGTTGAGGGGCGTGCGGGGCTTGCCGGCGGGCCTACCGCCCACTACGATCCTTATGTATTATTGCGTCCTCCATGTCAAACCCTACATTGCAGAGCCACTCGTCCAGCCTCTCCACCTCCTCCGGGTCGGTGACCCAGCGGCGGGTGATTGGGTCGAGGCACCGGAACGGGATCGTGTAGTGCATTGTTAGCCTCGACAGCCACGGGATCGCGATTAAGTGTTCGTAGCCGTAGTGCTCTTCGAGGAACTTGATTAACTTCGCGAGGTCCTCCATGGACGGGGTTCTTAGGTTGAAGCCCACTATCTTCTCTGCCGGGTTAACGAGGGCTTGGGATATGTAGAGGTACCTCATAGCGAATTCTAGGATGTCCCAGACGGAGCCATTAACGTGCCCGACGATGTCGTAGTTTAGTTGCACGCAGCGGTCCATGCTCCTGTGCACTAGGTAGTAGTTGTTGCAGTGTATTAGGATTGTGTGACCATACACCGCCCCATCCTCGATTAGGTGGTTTATGTGCGTCTCCACCTTCGGCATGCCTTTGCTTAGGGGGAGCTGCTCGCGGAGGAGCCTCCCGAGAGCCCGCGTGCTGAGCAGGGAGTTCACCTCCAGTATCGCGAAGAGGTACACGTCGTATATGTCCCGCGGCCTCTCATTCACCTTGGTTACTATGGTGGCTTTGTAGCCGCTGGGGTTTTCTAGGGCTATGTCTAGGGCTTCCGCTGGGTCAGCGAACCTATCGCCGAGCCAGTAATCACTTACCTTGGGAACCGTTATGTAATAGTGTGTTAGGCTGTAGTGGTACATCACCTCACCTAACCTCCTTAGGTCGTCGAGTATGAACTCGTAGCCTTCCTCCAGCGGGTACTTGTAGATCAGCAGGAACCCCTCAGCGACCACCGCGAATGTTCGGATCCAGTAGTAATGAGGTATGTACTTCTTGCGCAACTCGAACACCTGAGAATCGGTGCCCCCGGTTATCCTAAGCGCTAGGTCCATTGGGAGCCAGTTCCTCATGAGCACGAACAGCGTCCCCAGCCCGAGGGCGTGCTGCGCTCCCGCCACCCGGCATGATGCTACACTATTTCTGCCCTCGTTCTTCAACAGTAGGAGTCTTAAGTACTTATTGATCACGGTTCTCGGGATCCCTGTTTTCTCCGCCAGCTCCTGCTCCTTTATGAGGGGTAGCGTCGTTACTAGGGCGTCTAGGAAGTCAAGGAACCTCGGTGATTCCCTCACCTTCTTTATGAGTCTCGAGCATTCCGCTATGAAGTCCTCCCTCAGCTGCATTCACTTACCCAAGAATTAATGGTTGTTCATGTTACTATTTATGCCGTCACCCGCATAGTAAGGCTTTTTTGAGCTATAGCACATAAGTGTCGGTGAGTGAATAATGGTCATAGGTCAGCCGAAGCACAAGGACTGCGCGAACTTCAAGGACGGGAAGTGCCTCCTCTACGGAGTCACGGTACCGCCCGACGGGCCAGCATGCCCCAACTTCACGCCACGCACACCGGTAGCTGTCCCCGCCAGCCCCGCGGCTCCAGGCACGCCTCAGACATACCCGCTCCCGAGATGGGGGTACGGGCTAGGACGTGGTAGGGGTCTAGGGCTGGGTCTGGGGCTTAGGTTGAGGCGCAGGCACAGGCACGGGAGGAGGCACTGGTTCTAAAAACTACTACTGCGGTGAGGATCTCTAGCCCCGGAGGCTTGAGGTCTACAGGCGGTGTTTTCCTAACTGTAACAATTATCGGTAAGTTTTATTAGCATCGTGATTTTGTGTTGATCAGAGGTAATGTTGATCAGAGGTAAAGTAAGCTTCTGATCCCTTTACGGCTTGCTTTCCCTCTGACCAGGTTAGGAGAGGTTTCGATGATGGGCTTAGGTTCTGAGTTTAAGAGAGCCGTACGTGGTGGCCGCGGGCGAGGCCTTAGTTACGTGGGCGGTGCTCTTGCGTTGCTGATAATCGCGGCATCGGTTGTCAGTGTGTTGGGTCA
>CAYNPH010000060.1:0-3410 GCA_964399035.1 uncultured Desulfurococcaceae archaeon | reverse complement strand
CTCGCGCTGGGCGCGTTGCTTCACGTCCTTACTGATCTAACCTTCGGCCCGGTGCCGCTTTATCCAATACCGTTGGTGGTGACCTTCAACGCCGAAGTCCTCTTAAATGGTACACAGGTGTACTGGACTCTCGGCGCCGTAACGGAGCCCCCGCAAACCTATTACGCTGGGGGCCACGTCGTTAGTCAATACGGCGTAAGCCTTTTCGTTGCTTGGGCGTTCCTAAGGCTCGCAAGGTTCTTAGATGGGGCGAACTTGAAGCATCGACACGATGGCTCGAAAGATAAGTAGCTCCTAGCTCCCTCCTCTGAGCTTCTTAGCGAACAACAGGTAGGTTATGAGAGAAGCTGCTGTAGCGGCAATAAGAGAGCTTAGAGCTACGAGCGCCACTCCGAGATCGCCCTCAAGTGCTCTACTGACAGACTTTTTCTCTATCGCGTAAGTGGTATTACTTAAGTAATTCCCATAATTGAGATAGTTGTCGCTTTTGCAAGATGCGGGCAACTCAAAGGGTACCTTTAAGACCTTTGTTGATGAGTATAGGTGTACCTCAAGGACCACATACCCGCTTATCGTGCCTTCCCTAGAGCACCTGGCCAAGTTGAAGTAAAAGGTCGCGGGCACACTTGCCATGGGTTGAAGAACTGGTATTGCGAAGATCGGGTTGTTCAATGGCACGATCACCGTTCCGTCTCTTGGAAGAACGGACACCGTCACGAAGTAGTACTTGAGGGTGGAGGGGTTGGAGACGTACACTAGCAATTTGAAGATAGCGCCCTCTTGCGGCACAGCGGGATCCGACGCTATCAGGGAGACGGAGGGCCAAGAGAAGGACACGGGAGACAACAGCTTGACATACTTGCTCATTCCAATATTCCCGTTTACTGAGTACTTGAGCAATATAACCAGAGGCACGCCAGTCTTGGAAGCAGCAGCTCGCGACGTGCTGTTTGGATATTGCTGTGCAAGCCCTAACGACATTAGCGCAAAGTCGCTGGGGAGGGTTACCAATCCCTTAATGCAAAGCTCCCTTATCTCATTAGGTAATAAAGTGTCAACGTTCAAACGCTCATTAGTAATGTTCGAGTAAGCAAGGCTTAGGGTCATGCTGATATTGTGTATTGGAGTGTCAGATGGGTTGTATAACGTTAAGCAGATCTTGTTGAGCCCGTCTGTAACTTGATCTGTATTTACTACGAGCGAAGGGCAAACCGCCTCGGCCCTGATATTGGTTTTGCCTTGACCGACGAGGACGCCGTCTTTGTAGACCCTATATATCACTTGGACGGCGTTTAGGGTACTATTACAGTAGAGCGTTCCGGAAATGTTCTCGAATATAAGATCTAACTTCTTACAAGCCTGACCGCCCAAGCGTAAGGTCACTTTTTTGGTCACGCCAAGGGATGGTACGCTCACTTCCACGTCGTACATACTGCTCGGGGCGCTGCAGAACGTAGCGTAGAGATGTGCTGTTCTCGGGAGTACGCGGATATTGTGTATGAGGAGCGACGGCGAGGCGGGCGTGAACGCTATTTTTTGGTTAGTTACAGCCCCATTCGCGCACACGACGTTAACGAGGCACCGGCTATTCGCATCAACGAGTAAGTTAAACGTGTATCTCTTCATGTTTGCATAGTTAGTGACGTTAACAGGGTAGTAGTTAACGCCATCACATAACACGTTAACACTCTCTAGTGCACTCGCCTTACCTATTACTACTATTTCTTTAAACGTGTACGCCTTAAACGCCAGCGGATCATATTCTATTGTAGCACACCCTGCCTTTAGGCTAGTAGCATATATAGGAGAGATCGTTGACGCTATAGCCATCGCGAGCACGGTATTAAGGATCAGCCTCGCACTCTTTATGGACAATAGCTTATCCACCAATAACCCCCTCATACCATGTCAGGATAAATGCTTCCAACGCGCGATCTCCGAGAGCTATTTAGGGGATTTGGAAGGCATTCGCCGCATTCCTCTAATAAGTTGACGCCCGAAGCGAGCTCCCCAGATATATGAGAAAGATTAAGGTGAAGTAACCGAGACACACCGTGTCACCCCTTTCTCTTATATTAAAAGATGGCATACTATGGAATATGCTGTCACAGTACCTATACTCCATAGTGTCAGTTACCGAGATTTCCATTGATGACGTGAAAACCTTACTCAAAGTTTCCTTGATTAACGTTAAAATCGAATTTGCAAGATTATTAAGAGAAAGCGATATGTACTGAATGAGCTCATCTGTTAGCTTACGATAGTGACCGAAGGACGACCCTACCTCGCGAAAGTCACATACAATAACTTTCACTTCGATGCCCCTTCCGTTCGTATAGCTAAAAGAACTTCTCGTCGGAAGTGCGTGTTCACTTAACAGCTCGATCCAAGAAGATATGGCTATTGGAAGCTTTCGAGAAGTTGAGAGAAGTAGAGTATCCAAAAGGTCTTTAGGTGCAAAGACCAAGGGCCTACCGCGTACGTTTATCTCAAACGCGAGGGGAAACAAGTCGCCGCGTTCGTTAAGAGCGAACGCAAGCAATGAGGAAACCCTTCTTAGTGAAGTTAATGAGACTGTTGCGCGCGTCCAGTGCAACTCCACGACGAACGGCACCACGTTGGATGCTGTGTCACGTTTTACCCCCCCAACGTACAGCTCAACGTTATGTTCGTCAATACAACTGAGTCCCAGAACATTACAAGTCGAGCTATCCCCGAAGACGACGATCGGTAAACGGGAGGGAAGGAGTTGCATTGCTCTTACTAGAAACTCCGATGGGGGGTCTACTATCATTAGAATGGTATTAGAACCGTAATTACTATAAATCTTGTTGAGGCATACTTCCTCCGACGCGTGGGATACCAACGTCACGTCGGAGGCATACAGCTTTAGCGCTTTGCTAAAGAGGTCGCGTGAAGTTAAGTAGACATACGCAGATATTGCTGTCAACGACGTGTATATCACAACAGTCATAAGGAATACGCAGAGGGTTATTCGTCGCGGTTCATGGCGTATTTTCAAGTTACCGCCCCATTGCCGAACTCGCCCAGCCCCTCCTACTTTAAGATATGGTAGTCGAAAACAGGTAGCAAGGACGGCACATTTTCTACCCAAGGCAGCAAAGATAGATAGGGGTAGTTTGCACATATTGTTGCTAAGGGATTAGCGAATGGCAACTTGGTTATCAAATCAGAATGATAGAAATACTTTAATATGAAAGAGGGAATGTAGGGCTGCATCACGATCTCATCGACACGCTTACTTCCTATTACAGACGTTAAGAACAGTGTGGTTGAGGGTGATTTCACGCTGAAGAGCTGTGCGCCCGGGAGTTGATATACATAGTACGCCTCTGTTGCTATTAGCTCCTTAGTTCCCTTAAAGCCCTGTATTAGTTCGATTGTAGGGG
>CAYNPH010000059.1:0-5233 GCA_964399035.1 uncultured Desulfurococcaceae archaeon | reverse complement strand
GAGGCGGGTGTCGAGGTTTTGGTTGAGAGGGTTTAAAGGAAGTTCCGGCGGAGAAGGGGGGACTCCGTGGTGGCTGCTCCGTAGCGCTTACGTACAACGATAACATTATCTGCGCCCTCCACTATGAGAAGGAGATCACCGCCTTCCTCTCACGACTGCTTGAGGGAGGCGTGGAGTTCCTTGAGGAACTCCTAAGCACGGTAGGGAGAGTGGAGAGGCGTGAATCCACGGTGCTGCAGGAGAGGACCGTTCTACGCGAGTTTGCCCGCAGATTAATTCAGTCAGGGTACGAGGTGTATGTGAACGTTAAGCACAACATAGGCGCTGGCGAGGAGCCAGAATACCTGTTTCAGCCCGACGCCGACGTAATAGCGGTAAGAGGGAACACCATACTTGGACTGGAAGTAAAGGGTGGTAGCGCAGAGGGACCGTCGCTTGACAAGGTATACGTAGGGTTCGGCGAAGCCATATTCTACTTAGTAAACCCAATAATGTTCCGCCACCACGGACAGGAAATACATGGCGGGATCTTCGACAGGGTCTACCTAGCCCTCCCCTCACTACCACCCAGAATAGATAAGGACACACTACTAGGGATCTTCAGAAACTTCAAGACCATAGGACTAATGACCCTAAATGAAGGAATAATCGTCGAACCCACACCCAATCCCTTCATCAATACCCTCAAGAAAAACACACTCCTAAGAAACAAACATGTACTACAAAGATACAGGCTCTAGGGACAAACCGCTTGAAAATATATAATATGGAGCAGATATTACCATAAGTAGAATGGGAGCCTACAGCTACATCATATTGTCAGCAATCATATTACTTGCGTACGCTACATATGCGTGGAAACTGAAGAAAGGAAAAATAGCTAAAGAGTCGTCCAAGCGCTACGGTAGGGAAATAGTCATTGATGTGCTAGTCATTTTAACATTATTCCTTATAATTTCATATAGCATGGCTACGTATACATACAAGATATATCAAGAGGTCAGGACTACCTAACTGTGATGCGCGTCAATCTCTACGTACAAGGTAGATCGTACACGATACTCTCTATAAATAACCTATCGGACGAATCATATATCGCAAGATTATTCTTAAATTTTTTAAAAATATTTCTCGATAATAAAGGAAATGACATATTGATGAAAATAATTAAAAATGGATCCACGCAATGCACAATTAACATATCCGTGAAGAAGGGCAAGCCAAAACACCTGACTCTGAGGCCAGGGATCCTGTGTTCCACCTCATCTGTGACCTTAAGGCAACCCAAAGTATTAACAAGTCTTTGGCCAATGTACAGGAACTACGGAGTAATAGTGATTTCTGCTAAAGATCCGAGGAATATTCCAATTGTGGTGGAAATAACGCTTGACATGTTTCGAAGCAACCACCTAGTGTTACTGGCATTAAGCCTATGTGTCATGGCGCTCTTAGTAGCCATAATAGAGTCAGGTAACGTATTAGAACATAAGAGCTTAAAGAATCTGGGAGACTTCCAAAGAAGAATACCTCACTACCTACCTGCATACATAGCGTTATACATGATGATCGCAGGTAATATTATTCTAGGTATCATAGGTCTCTATCTTAATGACTTCATATTACTTCAAATCTCTATATCGGCTCTAACGTTCCTGCTTGTAATCCTGTCTCTCATAGCATTGTCGCATGTGTTGCTTACTCTTTTCTTACGTAGGCCTATCAAGCCCATACTAGTAATAGCTGTACCACTTTTTATTCCTGTATGCGCCGCCCTTTCGGTATTTGTGCCATTAATATCTCTTTACATAACGATAGTAAGCTACCTGTATATTAATGTGCCATTCAGAGTTATGAGCACTTATGCTTTTCAGGCATTTCTTCTGCTTCTTTCGGTTGTGCTTGGTGGCAAGTTTTCTCTTAAAGTAAATGAAACTGCAGTGAGGTTCTCCTTAGTAATCATTGCTTGGTTATACGCAATATTTTTGGTCTCGGTGTTAATGTTTTACGGTGCCCCCATTCTTTCTCAGGACGGTGTAATGATTAAATCGTTTATTGTGGCCTCAATATCTGCATTCGCTACATGGTTCATTATGGACTACGGGAGCCTATCAGAAAGTGATGGTATCCCAACTAAGTTTTCGTTACTATTTTCTGTAGCGTATCTCGTAGTCCTTTCACTTATTTCTGTGCCTGTGTTTAGAAGTTTTCGAATGGCTGATGGGGGTGTTTTAGGGAGGTGGGTTGTTCCGGCATTAGCGCCTGGTGTCGTTGCGTTAGTTTTCTACGGGGCGCGTTCTGCCTTACTATACTCTGAGACTGATCCTTCGAAAATGTGGGAAGACGTATTATATTATTATAGCCTTGATAGTGGCGGTAACATCTATGCTGGTAGCTGGCATTATTGCAGCTCTTCACTTATGATTTATGAGTTGCTTCTTTTGGGTGTATTCGTCTAGTTTTCTGGTTTTGGGTTTGAGTGTTTTGGTGAATTTTTCTAGTCTTTGTAGGAGGGTGTTGTCTATGCGTGTTATTTCTTTGCTTTTGAGGTACTGTACCGGGTTTTCGAAGTTCTTCCAGCCTTTTCCGCTGAATAGTTGTTTTAGTGTGTTTGCCTCGTTGAGTGTGCTTATTATGTTTAGCCGGTTTATGATTACTGCGGCGTGTTTAGTGTCGTGCATTCCCTCTATTAGGGTTTTGAGGGACTTTGTTTCAGGCGTTGTTAGGGCTGGGTTTTCCAGTATCTTGCCTAGGCTGATGTACGTGTACCTTATTCTGTTTAGTAGTTTTTGTTTGCCTGCGGCTTCGTTAGTGGTTATTTTCTTGGCTACTTCCCCGGGGATGTTCCTCCTCTTGTGGTTCTCGCCGAACGCGTCTACTTGTGCGAAGTAGGCTGCGAGGTCCCTGGCCGGGAGTTCGTCGTATTTCCTTGCGACCCTGCTGTACTTCATGTTGACGCCGTATACCGCGACGAGCTCCCCTACTTCCCTCTGAAGGATCTGCACGTACCTGAGGACGTAGTTATGGAGAGTGTACTTGGATATGGGGTTGGAGGCGTTGTAATCAACGCATAGGAAGTTCAGCAACATCCTATTGTTTTTCCCTAGTAATCCAAGATACGTCTCTACGAGTTCCTCCCGGGTTCCTCTAGACGCGTAGGGCACGGACAAGGCTACGCTTACGTTGTATGAGGTCATAGTATGTAGGAACGCATCCACGATAACCTTCATTAACGGTTCCGCGACCCGGTGAAATACTGGGGTACAAACCACGTCTACCCTCGGGTTAGAGATGAGTTCGGCAACGTAGGTGCCGTAAGTGACCGCATCGTCGGCGCTCATGGCGATGCCCTGCTTACCTTCTAGGAGGGGCACGGCCACCACGAGCTGATCAGGCGGGATCCTCCCCACAAGGCTATTCATGCGGTACTCAAACCGTTGCTGGAGGGAGTTATCCCTACTCATGCTCTCCAGCTGCTCTGGTCTAAACGTCACGGATACCTCGACAATACCCTGTAAGCTGTCCTCCCTTACCAGCTTTTGGTCTATCTTAGCCGCATTAACGGCGAACGCCGGGGTTTCCAAGGAACCCCTTGCATGCCTTATCCTTAGCGTGCGTGCCAGCACGTCCTCATGCTCGTTTAAAAGCTTCGTTCTCAATGTCAAGCCAGTACCCTAAGGAGTATATACGCTTTTAAAGACATATATGCTTAGGGGCTTAGACCGCAGGTGTTCTAGCGATGGCAGTGAAGACCTCGAGGAAGATAGACGTATCTAATCTCCTGACGAAGCTACGTAAAACCATGAAGGAATCAAGCATTATCGAACCCACCGAGTGGCTCCTAGCATTCCTCTACGCCGCAGGGGGTAAGACACCTTCAAGAATACACGTGCAGAAGGCGCTATTCATAGCCTCAAGGTACTTAAGCAAGCTAAGAGAATCACTGGAATTTAACGCCTACAGAATGGGGCCTTGGAGCGAGGAAGCCAACGATGCCCTAGAAAACTCACTACTAAGCGGGTTAATCACCGAGTCTAAAAAAGGTCTCACCCTAACCGATCTTGGCCTCGCTAAGGCCAAGGCAGCATGGGGCAGGCTAAGCGCCAAAGACAGGAGGATCCTCACCGACGTAGCTAACTTCGTGAACAGCATGACCGAGGACGAACTCCTGCTATACGTCTACACGGTGTACGGCTACAGCGAGAAATCGGACGTAATTCAGAAGCTCCTCAGAAAACGTAGGGAATTAGCGGCGAGCATACTTAGAAAAGGACTCATATCCACTGACCTAGCCGCGAAAATCGCGGGAGAACCACTACCCAGGTTCATAAAGTACCTGAGGAAGAGAGGCATAAAACCGTTTACCGCCGAGGTCAGCGATATTGAGAAGGCGGAAAAGCTCTGAAGGAAAATACGTGCTGATCTTCAACGCCACCACCATAATAGTCCTACGCGAACTGCAACGCGGGGAACTCATAGATGAGATTCGCAAACACGGTATCGCGAAAGTACTCATACCGCAAGGAGTCATGAACGAATTCCGAAGAGCCGGCGTGCAGATAGATACCCCCAGCAATAACATACCCGCAGAACACATAAGTAAGGACGAACCCATGGACGTCCCCCCAAGCCTCGGTGAAGGCGAGCGGCAAGTCATCGCCGTAGCCCACGCCCTAACTAAGTCTCAGAGCGCAGGCACCGTAATAGTGGTCACCGACGACAGAAAAGCTAGAAAGGTGTGCAATAAAATGGGTCTTAACGTAATCGGCACGCTAGGACTAATAGAATTCGCAAAGAAACACGGCGTCATAACTAAAGAAGAAGCCCTAAACCTACTAGAGAAAATACCTAGAACCAGCCTATACCTCTCACCAGAACTCCTAAGGAAAGCACAGACCAAGTTAAGACAACAATGAAGTGAAAGACTAGAACCCTCCTATGCTCGATCGCACCCGTACGGTAATTGATATTTGGTTTGGTGTGGGTTTGTTTCGTGGTGCGGTGGTTGGAGGTATTTGTTAGGAGGGTGGTCATAGAGAATTTTAAGAGTTTGGAGCGGGTTGAGCTGGACTTAGCGCCGGGCATTAACCTGCTTGTCGGGCCTAACGCGGGTGGGAAGAGTAACTTGCTTGAGGCCCTCTACTTCCTGCGCCTAGCGCTCATCGACGGGGCGCGTAGTGTCCCGTACGTGCCGCACGCCCCGCTTTACTGGGACCCCCTCGACGTGGTATTCATG
>CAYNPH010000058.1:0-49203 GCA_964399035.1 uncultured Desulfurococcaceae archaeon | reverse complement strand
GTAGGGAAGGAACGTGAAGTAAGGTTACTGATGATAGCGATAGTGGCTGACGGGCACGCCTTGGTTGAGGGCATACCCGGAACCGCTAAGACCTTAATGACTAAGACGGTGGCGCGCCTCCTAAACCTTTCTTTTAGGCGTATTCAGTTTACTCCTGATTTGTTGCCTGCTGATATTGTTGGTACTCGTGTTTTTGATCCTTCCCGCGGCGTCTTCGTTGTTCGTGAGGGACCCATATTCGCCAACATAGTCCTAGCTGACGAGATCAACCGCGCATCACCCAGAACACAATCAGCATTACTAGAAGCAATGCAAGAAAAACAAGTAACAATAGAAGGAGAAACAAAACCACTACCAGACCCATTCATAGTCATCGCGACCCAGAACCCCATAGAGATGGAGGGCGTGTTCCCGCTACCGGAAGCCCAACTAGATAGGTTCCTTGTCAAGTTAGAGGTCGATTACCCCAGTGATGCGGGACTACGTGAGATACTGAGAAAGATAGACAGAATTGAGGCCGCACTTAAGGAGTTACGCCCTGTAGCCTCAGCGCAGGACATATTCGTAGCTAGGGAGGAGGTGAAGTCCGTTAGGGTTGATGACGCTATATATGACTACATAGTCGCTATAGTGCGGGCGACCCGTGAGCACCCGGCAGTGCGTTTAGGTGCCTCACCTAGGGGCGGGATAGCGATGCTGAAGCTCGCTAAGGCTTGGGCGGTCATGGAGGGCAGGAACTACGTTGTGCCCGACGATGTTAAAGCCGTGGCTAAGCCATCCCTTATACATAGGATAATACTTAAGCCGGAGTACGAGTTTGAGGGCGTGACAGCTTCGAAAGTTGTTGATGAGGTACTTAAGTCGGTCAGCGTTCCGCGCCCATGAAATTGCTTAGACCCTCACTAAGGTGTGATGCGTGATTAGAGCCACTAACAGGACTAGGGCGATGCTTGTTGTTGCCGCAACCCTAGTTGCGGCTGCATTCATAACCCCGGCTGGCGCGGCCCCTATCCCGGCGGCGACCGCGGTTTTCCTAGTTTTACTTATCGTTGTCTCGAGGGCCTCATTAAACACGCAGGTAGGTGTTGTCGGGTCCCTTAAGGTTAAGCGTGTTATTAGCAAGCCGTTAATCAGCGGTAAACCAGCCGTTGTTAAGGTAGTGCTGAGGAATGATTCATTAATCCCCTTGGAACTTGTTGAGGTATTTATTCCGTACCCTAGAGTGTTTAGGAAGGTTAAAGGCAGTTCAACGACCTTAACCACGGTCCCTCCGAAGTCCTCCGTAGAGGTTAGCCTAGAGCTAGTGCCGCGGGTGGGGGAACACGCATTTGAGCCTGTTAAGCTAGTGCTTAGGGACATACTAGGATTATTTAAGTTCGAGGCTAACGTGACGGGGAAGGAAGTAGTCCGTGTTCTGCCTGCCTTGGAAGGGATCAGGGCACTTGGGGTTACTTACACTTCTAGACCGGGTGAGCTCTCCAGGACGCGGAGAAAGGGACATGGCGTCGAGTTCTACGGCATTAGGGAATACGTTCCTGGCGACGAGTACCGCCGTATAGAGTGGAAGGCGTCCGCACGTCATGGCATGAGAAGACTCTTCGTAAAGGAATTCGAGCATGAGGTTTCCCTCAACATATTCCTGGTACTCGATACCTCACTCTACATGTTATCAGGAGGGTGGGGAAGAACTCCGTTAGAGTACAGCGTCAGGGCCGCGGCGTCGATAGCCGCTTACGCGTTGAGGCGCGGGGACTCCGTAGCGGTGATACATAGATTTGTTGATAGGCCGGCGCTGGTGCGTGGGCGTAGGTCCCTAGTGCGGGTTATTGATGACGTGTCGAGGCTCCCGTGGGACGCCATACTTAAGTTACCGAGTGCTGAGTTAAGGGACCTGGTTCTGAGGAAGTTAATGCCTGTTTTACCTAGGGAACGTAACGTGATAATAGTGTTCACAATTCTTTACGGGGGTATTGATGAGGCGAGGGAGATTGTTGAGGTTGCCTCTAAGCTAAAGGCCTTAGGGAACACCGTTATGGTTATCGTCCCAATGGTTGAGGCTTTCGAGGCTAAGACGCTAGAGGGTATCGAGGCTGCCGTTTACAGGTTACGTAGCTTAGGTATGCTCAAGAGTAAGATGGAGGGAGTTAAGCTCCTCTTAAGGCATGGGATACCTACGGTCACAGCATTACCGAGCGAGATAACGGACATAGTGGTCGCTAGGCTCGAGAGCATAAGGTCATCCATGGCGTGATTGCTTCGCTCTCCACTTCTTCAGCTTGCCCTTGTTCATCGCCAGCATTAATGCATCACTCCCCGTTAGTCCAGAAGCCACTATGTCAGCTAACCGCAGGGGCTCCGGTATGGGCGAGGTGTTCTGCAACCTTATTATGTAGTCCATTGCTCGGTATGACGGTATCCCGTAAGCCGATATTCGGAGGGGTCTCCAGGGTGTCTGCACGTAACTGGAGTGCTTGTAGACCTTCTCGATTACGCCGTACCTAGTGCTCCAGTCTGGGAAGTGCTTCACCAACGCCTCCCTTATTTTCCTTAGGTTAAGCTCATGCTTGAATACAGTAACGACTGGTATGCCAGTCATTGCGTGTAGTTCCTCCGGATCCACCACGTTGAATCCCGCTACGGTCACACCATCAGTGAATATCACTTCTGGTACCCCTATCAAGCTCTTAACTAATTTGAAAGCGACGCGCGTACCGTCTAGACCGTCAACGGTTACTGGCTCGACCCTGACATCTATTATCGACATGCCCGAGCAAAGGACTGAGACAAGGAGAGTGCGGCACCGAAGTTCCTTACACTCTATAGGGAAGAAACCATCGTCAATACCGACTGCGTTTAATGAACCACCCGATTCTCGGGTCATCTTCGAACGCCTTGAGTATAGTGTTAGGGTCTACGGTCAGGATTATTTGCCTAGTTTTACCGTACCTACCACGGTTAATTATCTTGGCCGTTACTATGCCGAGCATGTCAAGTTCACTTACTATGTCGCTTACCCGGCGCTGTGTAACCGGCTCAATGCCGAGCTTCATGGCGACCTCACGATAGTTAGCGTAAAGTTCACCAGTGCTGTCAAAACGACCCCCGGCTAGGGCGGTGACGAGGAGCACTAGTTTCCCGTGGTACGGCAGGGTCCTGACCACGTCGACAACCATGTCCCTCTCTATCTCCTCCCTAGCTATGCGGACGTGAGCTATCGTAACACGTTTATCGCCTGCCCTCTCGGCTATCTCACCAGCTACCCTGAGTAAGTCTAGGGCCCTCCTTGCGTCACCGTGTTCCTTCGCCGCTATTGAGGCACAGTACTCTATCACGCCCTCCTCGAGCACGCCCTCCCTAAAGGCCTTGGCGGCGCGTTCCTTGAGTATGTCCGTTAGTTGGAGGGCGTCGTATGGTGGGAACACTATTTCGACCTCACCTAGGCTTGACCTGACCCTAGGATCCAGCCTTTCCATTATCCTGACGTCGTTCGTTATCCCTATTACGCTAACCCTACCTCTGCTTAGTTCATCATTAATTCTTGTGAGCCTGTAGAGCAACTCATCCCCCGCCCTCTTAATTAGGAAATCTATTTCATCAAGCACCGCAACCACTATTTTTCCAGAGGCCTCCACCGCCCTCTTGAACCTTCTGAACACCTCAGCCGTTGAGAGCCCCGTGAACGGCACCCTATGGCCGAGGGACTCAACGATGTTAGCCAAGACCCTGTAGGTGGTGTCGTCATGCCTGCAGTTCGTATATGAAAACGTGAAGTGCGTTAACCCTCTACTCTTACCGAATTCCTCCACCTTCCGCAGCACGTACTTAGTTACTGCGGTCTTACCCGTGCCTGTTAAGCCGTAGATGAATATGTTGCTTGGCCGCTCACCCCTTAGCAGGGGGGCTAGGTGCTCGGTGAGCTTCCTTATCTGCTCCTCCCTATGTGGTAGGGTGTTCGGCACGTAATCTGGTCTTAGGACCTCCCTATTGACGAATATACTGGAAGAAATTCTGGCTAGGGTCTCGAACACTATGTCCTCACCGCCTGACAAAACGATCCCCTCCTCCAAATGATTCACTGGGTATGTGGGTACCTTGTTAAAAGTTCTGACCTAAATGAGCATCATCAGATCTCAACATACTCGCTTATTACCCTGAAGACTAAGGGCACGGCTGCCGACGTTATGAGTGATACCGACACGACAGCCGTGAATATGTCAGTGCTTATTAATCCCTTCTCAAGCGCTATCAGCACTACCGCAGGTTCTATGGAGCCCCTAACGTTCATCGCCACACCCATGCTTAGCCCTGCCGCGTACTCACCCTTCAGGATTAGCGGGAGGCTAGCCCCCACCAGCTTCCCAACGATTGCTAGGGTCAGCACCAGCAACGTGGTGCTAGATATCATTAGGGACGCGTCTGTCCTAGCGCCAACGTATATAAAGAATATTGGGATTATGAAGAACTGAAGTACCGTGGACATCCTGCTCACGAGCTCCTCAACACGCACCTCATACAGTAATGTCGGATCCTTGACTAGCCTAAGCATACTTATTGATAGTCCAGCGACGTACGCCCCGTAGATCTCACCTATCCCCGTCTTCATCGCCACGTACACTAGCCCGAAGAGCATTGCGGAGGAGAGTAACAGAAGGTAGTCCCAGTTCACTATGAGGGGGTAGATGATCTTGGGGTACTTCCTAACTAATGCGTACATTGCCCCTAGAACAAGTCCCAAGAACAGGGTTAGCTTAAGTACCTCGACACCCACGGACAGGTAGTTACCTAGTATTGAACCCTTGATTACCGCGATGAATCCTATGGCTATGAGGTCGTCCAGGAATGAAGCCATTATGAGTACCCTCCTGAACATGTCGCTGATCCCCCTGACGTGCTCGAGCATCACCACTACTATCTCGGTGGCGGTGTTGCTCACAGATATCGCGACGACTAAGGACGCTATTGGCGGGAAGCCCAGGTAAAGCATCACTCCAAGGGTTAAGGCAAGCGTTATGCCCGCGCCTGTGAGGGTGGTGAGGAACGCTTGCCTCAGGTAACTTCTCAAACCCTTGAAATCGACGTTCAGGCCCGAGTAGAATATCAGGAATATTAGTGAGAAATTAACAACGATATCTGGATTCACGTCCGTTATGACCGCAAGTATCGACGGTCCTAAAACTAGGCCCGTGAGTATGTATGCCGTTATCCCAGGCACCTTAATCTTATCGAGGGCTAGGGCCAGTACTCTGGCGATGAATAGGGAGAGCACTAACTGCAGTAGATTCATTACTTACTCTTATCCCTCCTCTTCCTCATTCTCCGCGACCACCTGATCCACGCTGTGAATGACGCCGCCGAGCCTCTCAACGCATGATCTCAAGTCATCAAAGTCTATGTCCGGGCCCTCGACCGTTATCGTTAGCGTGACAGTCTCCACGTCTATCTCGTTTACCACAACCATGACCTTCTTAACGCCATCCACGTCTGAAAGGGATTGGGCGAGCTCAACTATTGAAGGGCCTTTCAGCGGTTTCAAAACATCAAGTACAACTTTCTTTAAGGCCACCTACTCACCACCTACCGTTCCCGGGAGCTGATCTGTCAGTTAAGCTAAGGTATTATTTGCTTATCCTTGAATTAAGCGTTACTTTATCCTCACCCTATTGACTTTCTTGGCAGCCCATGAGTACCTCCTTATCCTCTTCGAGCGGCCGAAGCCACAGGCTGCGCAATACCCTTTCGCCACGTTATACGCGTGTCTCCCACAGCGCCTACACCTTATGTGGGTCTTTCCCTTACTTCTCTTACCCATCGACGGGGTTCCCTTCATCTCTCAACACCCCCGCTTACGCGGGTGACACGAAGATTACGTTCTCTCCCCTTATTATGACCGTGCCTAGTCTCCTAGTTCCGTTCTCAAGGACTTCCTCTGCGTTATCTAAGACTATGTTTAGGTGCTGATCAAAGCTCCTTAAGGAACCACGTAGTAGTCTATTACCCCTTAACTTAACTAGCACGATCTTACCTAAGTTCTCACTGAGTAGTCTTTGTGCTGCATCACTCATCCAGTTACCCCCAACACCTAGGGCACTCTTGATTTAAAAGCTATACGTTTCAGTGGCCAGTGGCGCGGGGATTAGGTTACGTATTTGAAGCACGTTCCCCGAATTTAATATTGAGGTGCCCTATGCATGAGGATACTGCCGTTAAGGAAGAAGGACGTGGTGCGGATTCGGGGTAGTGCATGTGAGAAGTATCCAGGGCTATGCAGGCACTTAGGTGAAGGGAAGGATGGATTCAGGCTTGAGGGGGATGACTTCGAGGTTATAGTGCTTAACGGAATCCCGGCGCTCTTCAGGTATGAGGAGGACACTATCTACCCAACCCTAGTCCTAGTTAAGATCGCTGGTATTAACTCGATGCCGTACGCTGTCGTTGATGAGGGAGCAGTAAAGCACCTTCTGAACGGGGCGAACGTAATGGCCCCAGGCATAACCGAGGTAAGCGGCTTCAGCAAAGGCGAAGTAGTCGCCGTGTGGAACCCAGGCAAGAAAGCACCGCTAGTTGTCGGTGAGGCACTCATGGACTCCAAGGAAATAATGGATGTGAGGAGGGGGAGGGCCATCAAGAACCTCCATTACGCCGGGGACGACGTATGGAAGCTCTGCTTAGAGTATTTGCGGAGAGCCAAGAAATAGTTATAAACCGCCGACAGACAAGTGCTAATGGGCCGGTAGCTCAGCCTGGAAGAGCGCTCGGTTGGCATCCGAGAGGCCCCGGGTTCAAATCCCGGCCGGTCCACCACACCGTCTTTAATTGCCCCATAAAGTTATCTGCGATGCCTAAGGTTAGGCATAAGAAGAGTATGCGGCTTTCTACTTTTGGTTAGGTGGCCGTCTCTCCCTAGGCATACCTCACATTCTGTCTACGGGCATGACGCGACCTATAGATATAGAGAAAGCTAAAATCAAGAGCGAACCCGGTGCAAGGAATGCTCTAGGTTACCCTCTCGTTAGGGATGAAGAAAACCTTACTCGTTTAAGCACCCCATTTCAATGGCCGGTTCATTAGGTCCAACACTATCTTAATTAGGTGCTTTCCCAGGATTCGGCCCAACCCTCCTTTCATGCATGATATTTCATCGTATGCTGAGACATCATCCCTCCGCACTCCAGGGCCAGCCATGGCCACGGGTACAGGGTCGCCGCTGTGGTCGCGTACTATGCACGGCGTGGTGTGGTCAGCGGTTATCACTATTATCGTCTTATCTAGCCCCACATGCTTGATTATCTCCCCTACAAGCCAATCTGCTTTTTCTATTATCTGTATCTTACCCTTGGGGTTAGCGTCATGACCGGCTATGTCAGGCCCTTTAATGTGCGTGAAGATCACGTCATACCCGTTTTCATATGCCCTTAACGTGGCCTTGAGTATTGACTCTATGTCAGTGTCTAGGTTAGCTGTTGATCCCTCTGGTATCTCCCCTTCAAGGCCAAGGATACGTGCTGCACCGACGACCGTTGCTTCCTCAGCTACTACGTATCCTTTAACGCCGAAGCGTTCGCTGAACCTCACAAGATCCTTTGGCACCATTCCCGCACCGCGCGTTATGATGATATTACCCGGCAGGAGACCTTTCCTCACCCTCTCCTTATTCACGGGGTGATCCCTGAGAACCTCATAAGATCGCCTTACCACCTCGTTCACTACCTTAGCGGTTCTCCGAGCCTCCTCGCTCTCGTCGAGCGGCACGACCTCCCTGACAGGCCGTCCTTCCTGCGCTGTCCCTGGATCCGAGTCACTTATTTTCGGGGATAGGTTACTGCCCCTTAAAACTAACACTACCCTATGCTCTGTGGCTGGGTAGAACTCAACCTTAATACCATCTACCTCCTTTATGGCGTCGTTAAGCGCTTTCACAAGCTCCTTCACATGCTCTCCCCGGATTCTCCCAGCCCTCCTGTCAATGACTATCAGCTTGCCGTTATCCTCCTTAACGGTCGCTACGTTACACCTTAGCGCAACGTCGCCCGGATCCATTCGAACACCTATGCCAGCAGCCTCGAGGGGGCCCCTCCCTGGGTAGTACTTGTAGGGGTCGTACCCGAATATCGCTATATGTCCAGTATCGGTTCCTGGCCTAACGCCGGGTTCTATGGGATCCATTAGGCCCGTTATCCCTACTCTCGCTATGTAATCCATGTTCGGTTTCCTAGCAACTTGAAGGGGTGTTTTACCCCCTAGTTCAGGGACGGGTCTATCCCCAACCCCATCAAGGATCACGATCACGGCCCTGTATGTTTCCTTGGGCTTCCACTTCCCCGCACCCAAGTCAACGCACCTCCTAAACAAGGTACATGAACGAAGGAACGCTGGGCATCACGATATTTTCGACGTTCGTGTAACGCGTTAACGCATGCGCTAGCCGGAACGTGTTGGGTTCCTCACCATGATGTAACACCAGCTTCGCCGAGCCCCAAGCCCGTAACCGCGTGAGGAGAGACACGTTCTCCGCTAGGTCAAAGTGCGTCTTAATTGGTAGTACCTTAATGGAGCACTTAAACGAGATTACCTGATCACCGAATTTAAAGACCCCGACGTCACCTGCCTTCATGAGGGCCCTGCCGAATGTCCCAGGTGCTTGGTACCCGGTTATTATGACGGCTGACTTGGGGTCATCCTTTATCTTCATGAAGACCTCCCGCGAGAAACCCATTAGCATTAAGTCGCTCGCTAGGATGACCGCACCACTTAGCGGGATATCCCTAAGTTCCCCGCGCTTGAACACTATGACATGCCCATCACGTCTCAGACTACCTAGGAGGTTCTCTAGAACATTAACACGCACTGTTGATGTGTACTTCGTGAGGGTGTTAAACCCTGTAAGCACCGTGTCCTCCACAAGTATCGGCGCGTCCCCTAAGACGCTGCGGTGCTTCATTAACACCGCCAAGGTTTCTTGGCCCCTTCCCATAGCAGTTATTGGTAGTAGGGCAGTACCTCCTCTCTTGACTATGTCCGCTATCTCCTCGGAGATTGCCTTCTCCATGGCATCCCTGTCTATTACCCTGTCGCCGTATGAAGCGTTCAGTATTATTACGTCGTACGTAGTTTCTTCCGGCGGCTCCGAATCCTTGAATACGTTGGTTCCCTTAGCTATATCAGCTAAGTACAGGATGTTTCTCTCACCAGCTTTTACCTCTAGGTATGCTGAGCCGGGAGCGTGCCCGGAGATCTTAAACTTAGCTGCGAAGTCCCCGACCTCAACGGTGTCGCCGAAGCGAACAGTGCGAACGTGCTTTATTGCCTCCTCAACGTCGTCCTCGCTAAAGAGTTTGCGACCATCGCCCTCGAATATTCTCGCCCATTTCCTCCAGTACCTTATCCCCAGCTCCAACGTCTCTTCAGTCATGTATACAGGACCAGCGAACCCCTTCTTAATTAGGTAAGGTACCATAGCGAAGTGATCTTCATGCAGATGCGTAATTAGCACAGCATCGAGTTTCTGTGGATTCGCTAGGTCTAGGTAAGGTACTTCCCCATACCTGCCTCCACTGTATGTTTTCTTAATACCCGCGTCGATCAGGACACTATAATTACTTCCTGAAATAAGTAGGCAGGAACGCCCCTGCTCACGGTACCCGCCAAGAAAACCCATGAAGGCGGACTTATGCACCATGCTTCACACCCCCTAGCGATATGATGAACTTGCTTTCATTCGTGTCTTTAGAGAAAAACCTACTCCTTACCCTTTCTGCTCATGCTTAGTGACAACGCTTACCTTCCTCGTTACGTACTTCCAGACGTCTCTGTAGTACCATGTGAAGAACGCCGCTAGCAGTATTAGGAGGACGCCGAAGCCCATCGATACTGGGTTCCTTGAGTCCGAGATTGGTGTGAAGCCCACCTCGATATCGAACTCGCTTCCCGCCTTGAATGTCGCGGGCTTAACTGTCTTTGAGCTCAGGTACCAGAACTCCACAGCATACCTACCGCCTTCCTCACCAACATAGTGTACGTCCATGTACCTTAGCTTCCCTGTTAATGATGATCTTGCGTATAATACTGTCCAGCCCTTAGGCGCCACCACCCTGACCCTAATTCCGGGAACCTTAACGCCGTTAACCTTATCTGTCTTCCAGTCCACGTTGTAGAAGTAATTGATCACCCGGACAAATAGTATCTTGCCGTTCACCGGTTTGTAGTCCTTGTAGTATTTGTAGTCCTTGGTGACGTATAGCTGGGACGTTGACTTAATCATGCCGTGAACCACGACCCTCACTGAGGCCCAGTCCTTACCCTCAATAGGTTCCTTGAGCTCCACTACGACCCTCGACACACCGCTCGTTATTAATGACGCCGAGTCCACTATATTGTTACCCTTGAACGTTACTGAGCACTCCAGCAATGATGGGTTCACCGCCTTAGAGTACTTCTTTTGTGATAGGAAAGGTATTCCCAGCGGGATTTCCAGCTCCGTGCTGCTGTAGTTAGCTATCTTGAGTGTCACCGTTAGGTTAAATTCTATGGCGTGCGTCTTACTGCTGACTTTAGCGAACTTAATTATGTCGAATTCGTAGGTCACTCCCTTGATCTGTGTGCTGGATGCTGCATTAATTATCGGTGTGGTTACCGCCAGCGCGAGTAACGGCATGAGGAGTACCACTAATACTAGTGCTGAGCGTACCATCGTGCTCACCCACCCCACCCAGGTATAACGCCTACCGCTCCTAGGTAGTTAAACCACGCCCAGCCCACCGTTAAGTACAGCACGTACCCTATGGTACATACCAAGAGTCCATAGGCTAGCTCATCCGTCACGCTGAAGTACCCTGTTCCGTAGTAGATCAGGTTTGGCTTGCAGTTGAAGGGCAGGCTTATTGTCCATGCTATGGTGAATGCTGCGGGTAACGCTATCATTACTGGGGGTATTCCTAGGCTTTCAGCAAGTATTATGTACAGCGGTATGAATATTACCGTCCTGACCGTCTTGCTGGAGAATATCACGTGAGAGTACATCATTATACCAACGAGTATCGCATACGCTACGAACGGACTAACACCCTGAGAGAGTCCCGTAGCGTTTATCAGGGACTTAGCCATCCACTGGGCCGCACCGGTGTCCTCTAGAGCCATACCCACGGCATACGCGCCTGCGCTGAACACCATGAGGTCCCACGGGACCTTAGCATCTTTCCAACTCCTCAACGGTCCTATCTTCGGCATGAAGAGCAGGACAGCACCTATTACCGCGACGACGCTGAAAGGTATCCTCATACCGAAGAACATCTTCGTGTGCCACTGGTCAGTTGCCCATAGGAACAGGACTAACGCGAATATTGCTAGTGCTGACTTCTCGTCCCTGGTTAAAGGCCCTAACTTGCTTAGTTCCTCCTTCAGCCTCTCAAGTCCTCCAAGTGGTTCCTTAACCTCAGGTTTCCATATTTTCATACCCACGATCCACATGAGGAACATCGTAACCAGCACTATGGGTGCCTGCGCTACGAGCCACGTGAGCCACGGAACCTCAACGCCAGTCATCGTGTATATGAAGCCCCACGCTATTATCTGCGGAGCAGTCGCCGTTAGTATCATGGCTGTTGCGAGGTTATTGGCTACGGGTTGCTGGAGCATTAGAAGTTTTCCGAACTTACTACCAGGCTTTGCGCCGTAAGCGCTCGCCATCAGTAGGGCTATGGGTAGGACTATGGCAGCCCTTGCCGTCGTGCTGGGAACGACGAAAGCCAGCACTATGTTCAGGAATATTAGCCCGAGTAAGGCTGTGGAAGCCTTTCGCCCGAAGTAGTATGCCATAGCATACGCTATCCTCTTACCTATCCCGGACTTCTCTAACGCGCTCGCTATCATGAAGGCCGCAACCATGAGCCATATCACTTCCTCACCGAACCTATAGAAAGCCTGCTTGTAGTCCCACCCACCAGTCAGTGCTAGTAGGACTATCGACAGCATCGACGTTAGCCACACTGGGATCGGCGTAGTGAGCCAGAGTATGAAGGCCAGCCAGAACACAGCCATCGCACGCTGTCCCTGAACAGTTAGCCCGGGAGGCGTTGGCATGAGCAATATTGCTGCAAATACCAGTAGCGCTAGGGGCATTCCGATTATGTTGAGGTATTTCTCAACGCGACTCTTACCTTGAGCAGGTTTTTCATCCTTGCTCAATTTTTTCACCTGCTAGTTAGTAAATTCACCTATTCATGAATTTATCCGGAGAACAGAATAAATAGTTTACTGAGAAATACTTGAGTAGAGGAGCTATCATGGAGCGTGCCCCTACCGGCGTAGACCTACTTGACAAGATACTTGAGGGAGGGATACCGCGTCCCGCATCAGTGCTTATCTCGGGTGACATAGGAACAAACAAAAACACCTTCGCCCAACAAATACTCTTTCGAGGGTTACTGGAAGGAGAGAAAGCCATATACGTGACGATCGATGCATTCCCAGAGGACTTAATCAAAAACATGCTGAAGTACGGTATGGATGTGCGTGAGTTTGTCAGGAGCGGTGACTTAGTCTTCATCGATGGTTTCTCACCACGAGTAGGTGTTGAAAGTAACGCTCCCTACATAATAGAGAATCCCTTTGACCCTAACGAGGTGCTTAAAGCAATAGTAATAGCTGAGAAGGAGGTCTTCGGGGCAGGACTACCCTGTAGGTTGGTGATATCCCATATCTCAACGATGCTGTTCATGGCTACGAAACCCCAGATTCTTAGCTTTATTGAAAGGATGCACGCAGAGGCTCGGAAGTACAATGGGGTCTACATACTTGTGTACAGTGAGGGCGTCATGAACCCTTACGTCGAGAACTTTATTAAACAGCTCCCCGATGTCGTGATTACGCTGAAGCGCGATGCTGAGTCAGGGAAGAGAACGATGTCTATAATGAGATGCGTACGTACAAGGTATCCTCGGAATCCCTTCGAATACGAGTTGACTGATAAGGGTATAGTTATCAAGGAGGCGAAAAGATTAGTATACTAGTTCATGGACCTGAACCCAGCGTTCCGGAGGGTGAGAGAGTGAGCCGAAACACGGAAAACCTAACGTCAGTGCTGATGAGGCTGGGGCTTAACCGGTATGAGGCGAAAGCATACGTGACTTTACTAATACGCGGTGTGGCCACAGCGAGTGAAATAAGTGACTTAAGCGGTATACCTTACACTAGGGTTTACGATGTGCTATCAAGCCTTGAGTCTAAGGGCTTCGTCGTGTCTGTTCCTGGACGCCCTATGAAGTTTCAGGCTCTGGACCCCGACATAGCGCTGAAGAACCTGCTGGAGATACATAGGGAGAAGTTGATGAACGAACTCCGCACGCTTGAGGAGAACGTTACTAAGGCTATGGAGACCCTATCGCGCCTCAAGCCGGGTTCTCGTGAGTACGAAAGCATAATGCGGCTTAGGGGCGCCGTCAGTATAAGGAACTTCATACATCAATTAATTCGCAAGTGCTCGATGAGGATCGCGGAAGTACGTCCCGACAATACACCCTCAGTACTTAGTGATGATGACTTAAGGGAAGCAGAGCGTAAGGGAATAAACGTCGTTGAAAGGGTTCTGAAATCAGTAGATGCTGGCGTGAATTTACTCGTCGTGGATTACTCAATAATAATCTATGAGAGGGGGGAGAGTAGTTCAATGAGTACTTACGATACTGCGATAGTGATAAACTCGAAGCAGATCTCTGACCTTCTATACACACTAGCTCTTTGCTGAGTTACTCAACTGCTAACTGAACCTTATATCACTAGGGAGAGTGAGTCAAGTACTCTTGGTGCGTAGAGTTCCACGTCTGGCGGTAGTGGGAGTGTCTTCTTCTGTATTTTCTTGCTTATGGAGTTAGCTAGGGCGCGTATTGCGTCTGGTTCGCCGTGGTTCAGTATGATTCTCTTGGGTTTGGGGTTTATGTTTGCTAGGTACGCCAGTAGTTGCCTGTGGTCTGAGTGTCCTGAGAAGCCCTCGACTGAGCGAACCTCCATGTTTATCCTTATTGTTTCTATCTTGTCTCCAACAACTACGTTAACTTCCTTTATAGGTGAGTCTGACTCCATTCTGTCCTTTATCTTCCTGCCTAGGGTGCCTTCCACTTGGTAGTTCACGAAGATTAAGGTGTTCTTTGGGTTGGGCGCCATTAGCCTGAAGTACTCGACCGCCGGCCCTCCCGTGAGCATGCCTGAGGTGGCGATTATTATGCATGGTTCCTCTGACTCAACGATGTCTGCCCTGGCGGTCTTGCCCTCAAGCACCTTGAACGTCTTGTAGGTGAAGGGGTTCTCGGCGGAGTATATCTTCTCCCTTACCTCCCTCGAGAGGAGTTCTGGGTAGGCTGTGTGTATGGCTGTTACTTCGTTGATCATGCCCTCTATGTAGACCGGTACTTCCGGCAGGGCCCCGGACTGCATGGCGAACGCTATTATGACCATTACTTCCTGCGCTCTCCCCACTGCTAGGGCGGGTATCAGGACCTTTCCTTTACGCTCTATGGTCTTCTTTATGAGGTTTATGAACTCCTCCTCAGCTTCCTTCCTGGGTTTTTGCGACACGCCCCCGTATGTCGACTCCATGATCAGCGTGTCTACTCTGGGGAATTCCGTGTGTGCCTTGTTAAGCAGTCTCGTCCGGCCGAACTTGAAGTCGCCTGTGTAGACTATGTTGTGTAGGCCTGAACCCACGTGCATGTGCACCATTGCTGAGCCCAGTATGTGGCCAGCGTTGTACAGCGTTATCCTGATGTCTGGCGTGATGTCTGTTACTTCCCCGTACTTCAGCGGTATCGTGTGCAGTAACGCTTTATGCACGTCCTTTATGTCGTACGGAAGCGGCTTACCCTCCCGCTTAGAGATGTCTAGTAGGTCTAGCTGAAGCAATACCATGAGATCCCTAGTTGCCTTCGTCGTGTATACGGGTCCCTGGTAGCCGTACTTGAAGAGGAAAGGTATTAGGCCGCAGTGGTCTAGGTGGGCATGCGTTAGCACGACAGCGTCTATTTCCTCAGGGCTTACGCCTAGCGCGTCGAGCCTCGGCATCATCTGCTTTACCGATGGCGCGCTCGGGTTGAAGCCGAAGTCCAACAGTACCTTAGACTCCGCAGTCTCCACTAGGATTGCTGAACGCCCTACTTCCCGGAAACCACCGAGCGCCGTTATCCTTAGGTACTGATCCTTGAATATTGTTTCCCTATGTATTCTCTCGCCGACCGCCCTTAGGACGTCCCTTCTGTAGTCGGACTGCGCGATCATGTAGTTGAGTGCGGCCTCAAGGATCTTCGAGCGAAGCGGTGGTTCGCGGACTATGGATGGTCTCCACCCGGTCTCCACGAATATTATGTTGTAGAGTAACTTCCTATCGTGGAAGAATATCTCGGAGTTTCGTGCCCTGATGATGACTTCGCCTAGTACCTTGTCGAACGATATGTTCTCTGGCTTAACGCCAACGCTTTCGGGGAGTAGCTGCAGTATTCTTTTCTTCGCCTCCTTCTCAGGTAGTCTAGCGCTTTCATCGACCCTTATGACTATTCTTTTTCTTAGGGTCTTCGCCAGCGTCTTTATGATTCCTTCATTCTCTATTATGAACTTGACGTTCTTGACGTATATAGCTATCACCGGTCCTTCGAACTCCACCCTAGTTAGCTGTGCTTCGGGTGGGATTCTTCTGAATATCTCCTCAACTATCCTTTTGCGAACCCTATCCACAAGCCCCATGACGGCCCTTACCTCGGAAAAGAGTATATCTTCACGTAATCCTTGGTGACTACCGCCACATCAACCGCTTCACCGGTGAACACGTCTCTCCGTATAGCTGACCTAACCGCCTTAACGGCTAAGTTAATTGCGTCATCAATGCTTAAATCTTTACTGTACTCAGCCTCAAGGATACCCACGGCTACGGGCGAGCCTGACCCCGTCACAGCGTAGTCCTCCTCAACGTAGTCCCCGAACCACTCAATCGCGTATAGGCGTGGCTCGTCATCGTACCCGCCGAGGAGGAGCTGAACTACGAATGGGTAGTACTTATACGAGTTTAGAAGAAGGCCAAGGTATGAGGCTAATGACCTCACACTTATCGGTCTCCCTGTTTCTATCTTGTGTTGCCGGGCAAGGTACTGAAGTTGAGACGCGAGCATCTGGGCATCCGCTACTAAGCCAGCTGTGGTCATGACCACGTGATCATCTATCTTAACTATTTTCCTCACCTTCTTGTGCGCTATGTAGTAACCTGTGCTCGCCCTTTTGTCAGCGGCTAAGACTACGCCATCCTTTACCTTCAGCCCGACCGTAGTCGTTCCATGAATAACTCTAGCCACGGTTAAACACCCACTAACTCGTTACTTACCTGCTACGGTGTAAACCTTAATTAGTAAAATAAAGGTTACTGGTTATGAAGGTGTTGCATACTGCAAAGTGTTCAGGAGTCATCATTACACGTGATAGACCTGCCGAAGAAGATCGTGATAGGTAATGACACCATCGACACCATCCCCGCAGTAATTAGAGAATTAGGTCTTGGAGATAGGGTTTACATAATAACGGGTCCTAAGGTCAGATCCATTGTGGGGACTAAGGTCGAACGAATCATCAGTGGGCAAGATCTGAACTACGAAGTTGGGATCGTCAAGTCCTCAAACATAGGGGACGTGGAAGCCCTACTGGATCACATCACGGAATTCAGGCCCACCGTGCTAATAGGCTTAGGTGGTGGGAAAGCCATAGACGCTGCGAAGTTTGTTTCCTCCAGGATGAAGGTGCCCTTCATTAGCGTCCCGACGGCCGCGTCACATGACGGGATAGCGTCTCCATTCGCGTCAATCAGGGGGTTAGGGAGGGTAACGTCGGTTAAGGCATCGCCGCCACTAGCAATAATAGCCGACGTGAAAGTCATAATGAAGGCTCCTCCCAGGCTTCTTAAGGCGGGTGCCGGGGACCTTGTAGGGAAGTTTACCGCCGTGCTTGATTGGAGGCTAGCCCACAGGTTGAAGGGTGAGTATTACGGTGAGTACGCTGCCTCACTCTCACTGCTTTCCGCTAAGCACGTCCTGAGTGCCGCTAACCTGATATCCTTAATGAAGCCCGAGGCCGTGAGGATAGTGCTTGAGGGCTTAACCAGTGCCTCAGTCGCCATGTGCATAGCCGGGTCCACCAGACCAGCTAGCGGTTCGGAACACCTATTCAGTCATGCTCTAGATATCGTCGCTAGGTACCCAGCACTGCACGGCGAGCAGGTAGCGTTGGGCACGATCATGATGGCGTACCTCCACGGCAAGAACTGGAGGAAAATAAAGTCACTAATAAAGAAGATGGGCTTACCAACAACGGCTAAGGAACTTGGGGTTAAGGACGTTGACATAATAGAGGCACTCACGAAAGCACATAAAATCAGGCCGGAGAGGTACACGATTCTCGGCGAGTCAGGCTTGACTTGGGAGGCGGCCGAAAGGCTTGCCAAGCACACCGGCGTCATAGACTAACACTAATTTTCAGAGAGTAGTAACCGGCAGGTCCGTGATGAAGTATTTGCTTGAACCACAGAGGATCTACTCGTAATTGTTTATAGACCCTGCTCCTAAGATGACCTTAGGTTGACGCGCCATGGGTTCGGGAACCATAACGCTTGTCAGTTACCTTGTGGCTCGGGAGGGGTACACGTTCCTATTCACGGGGCCCTCGCCGGAATGTATGAACTGCAGGTTTAGGAAGGTGTGCGTGGATAAGCTGAGGGAGGGACACACGTACAGAGTGGTGAGGGTTCTAGGAATAAAGAACCGGTGCCCGATAAACAAGTACGTGATTACCGTTGCTGTCGAGGAAGTAGCTGTGCCAGCAGCGATACCGAAGAGGTATGGGGTCGAAGGGATGATTTTCAGGTACAGGAAGATTGACTGCAACAATACTGAGTGTGAGTTCTTTAAGCTATGCCGACCCGATCTCCTCCCCGATGAGGGTAAGGTTAAGGTCGTCAGCGTGGGAGAGAGGTTAAAGTGCCCTAGAGGTGAGTCACTGGTTAAGGCTGAAATAATGGTTGTTGATTAACTGCCCCAATACCCTCTTCTCTTACGCCTCGGCTTCCTTAACGAGTTTCGTGTTTATCTGCACTATGTCTTCTGTTATTGTGTTGCCTCTGACGTACTTCCTTCTGCGCTCGCCCTTATTCTTCGGGTGGAACCCTGGGGGCCCGGAGAGTAGTAGCGCTTTCTTAACGCCTCCCGGCAGCGTTTTCAGCATCGGGAAGCCTGTGTTGTCTGAACCACCGGTTATGAGGAGCTTCATGCCGGGTATCCCGACGACGGATGAGTCGACGTAATCGCCTATGCGTTTCTCCAGGAATGCCGCTGCCTTGTCGCCGGTCACGGTTACTTGGAACGCCTTGGCCCTGAATACCTCGCCAAGTACTTCCTCCTCGCCCACCTTCTCCGCTAGCAGGGCTGAGGGGACAAGTAAGGTGAATTCCGGGACTGAGTCATCCGTGGTTACGCGGATAGTGAAGTTTACTTTCTCCCCTTTGGACTTATCCTTCCATATTCGTAGCGTTATTACCTTGTACGGTGCCTTAAGTAGTTCGAAGGTTTTCGGGTTCATTTTTCCTTCGATCATTGCCTTACCTTCCTTGTGCTTCTCATCGTACTTTAGATCGTCTGACCCGACAACCTTGACTAGAATAGGTCTCGGATCACCGGCCTCCGGATCGTTAACCACTACCTTGAATTCCGGCATCACACCACCTGCTAAGGATAGAGCAGTACGCAATTTAAAAGCTTTGAGCGTTCAGAACTCGTACTCGCTGAACCCGTTCCTACCTATTAGCGGCACGAATATACAGGGCACCGAATTGCTTACTCTAATGTTCCCGCCCTCGTCCTTATCGATGATCTTGAGTACCTGGTAGTACCGCCCGCCAACGGGGATAACCATCCTTCCTCCGGGCCTTAACTGTTTCACTAGGCTCTCAGGTATTGAGGGGGCAGCAGCCGTAACTATTATCTTGTCGTATGGCGCGTGCTCCGGTAAGCCTAAGGAACCATCTCCATGAACAACCGTAACGTACCTGTCATAACCAGCTCTCCGCAAGTTATTGCGTGCGAACTCAACAAGTTCTTTGATTCGCTCTATGGTCCACACGTGCCCCTCGGGCTTCACGATCTCCGCTAGTATCGCTGCCTGGTAACCGCTTCCCGTACCTACCTCAAGTACCTTATCACCGCGTCTAGGACGTAGCTCTTCAGTCATTATCGCTACCATGTGTGGGGCACTGATCGTTTGCCCGTATCCTATAGGTAGGGGTCTGTCGTCGTATGCGTAGTCCCTAAGCTCAGGAGGAACGAACTCCTCGCGCGGAACCTTAAGAAATGCTTGGATCACCTCGGGAGTTTTAAGTACTCCTTCCGCAATCAGCGATTCCACGAGCCTCCTACGCTCCGCGCTGAAATCCCGGTACTCTGCATCCAACCCTGAAGCACACCATTATATTGTGATTCACGATCAATAATTTGTGTTCAGCCATGGTTACGGGCTGGTGCGGTGATTGGTTCTGTGTGGAAATCGTAAGGTTTAGAGGACATAAGAACGTGAGGGCCACGCACAGAACCACCATAGAGATAACTCGGGAGCCGGAGCTAACGCCCCGCGGAGACTGCATAATCGGCGTGTCCGCGGATAAGGGACTCAAGCACTTCAGCCCTAGGTTTAAAGAAATGGTTAAGATGCCCGGAGCGTCAGTTACTGCTTTAATACTCGCAGAGAATGGGGACGCCGACATCATTAAGGGTCTAGGGGATCCTGGGTTGAGCTTAGATGACCCGGATAGGATCATAATCCGGAGGTCTGGCTATGTTGCCCCCAACACGGTCATGGTGCGGGCGAACAAAGCCGCTAGAGATCTTGACAGATCACTAGTAGATGCGTTAAGGGATGGATGCCGGGGGCTGGCCGTGTTCATAGTTGCTGTGAGGGACATCGAGGAGTTAGGGGAAGCTTCTAGGGTTCTGGACAGTATTGAGGGTGAGTTAATGGGGTTTAGTGCGTAATAATTTGGATACTTCAGTAGACTTCGGGTGCCCTCCATTCTCCCCAGACGTCCCTTAGAACGCCGGAGATCTCACCTAAGGTTGCCTTAGCCTTAACGGCCTCGAGTATGGGTGGGAAGAGGTTACCGTCGCCTTCCGCTACGCGCCTTACCTTATCTAACGCGTCACGTACCTTGATGGGGTCACGCTCCTCTCTGAGTTTACGTAACCTACTCACTACCCTCTCACGAACCTCTGGGTCAACCTTAAGTACCTTGATCTTCGGCTCTTCCTCCTCGACGAACATGTTTATGCCTATGAACGGTATTTCTCCCTTCTCGACCTTCAACTGCCACTCGTACGCTGCCTTAGCTATCTCGCGCTGCGGGTACCCGACCTCTATGGCCCTTACCATACCTCCGAGCCTCTCTATCTCATCTATTATCTTCCAGGCTCTTTCCTCTATCTGATCCGTCAACCACTCAATATAGTAAGCACCGCCGAGAGGATCCACAGTGTCCACAACGCCCGACTCGTAAAGTAGTACCTGCTGTACCCTTACTGAGAGCTTTACTGATTCCTCCGTTGGTAGCGATAATGCCTCATCATAGGAGTTAACGTGCAGTGACTGCGTACCGCCCAGTACGGCGGCAAGAGCCTGGATCGTCGTCCTTATCAAGTTAACTAGCGGTTGCTGGGCCGTCAGCAACACGCCGGCTGTCTGCGTGTGGAACCTGAGCATCATTGAGCGCCGGGACTTCGCGCCGAACCTCTCCTTCATTATCTTAGCCCACATCCTCCTAGCGGCTCTGAACTTAGCTACTTGCTCGAAGAGGTTCGTTCTTGCGGCGAAGAAGAAGGAGAGTCTGGGAGCGAACTTGTCGACGTCCATGACTCCGCGCTCAAGCACGTACTTGACGTACTCTATGGCGTCCGCAAGCGTGAACGCTATCTCCATGGCGGGCGTTGCTCCCGCCTCCTCGAAGTGGTACCCGGATATGCTTATGGAGTTCCACTTAGGCATGTTCTGCGCCGCGTATATTATGAGGTCTGTGGCGTACCTCATTGATGGTTGGGGTGGGTAGATGTAGTTGTTCCTCGCTATGTATTCCTTGAGGATGTCATTCTGTACTGTTCCCCTGAGTATTGACTTATCTATTCCCCTGGACTCCGCGACCGCAACATACATTGACAGTACCTCTATGGCGGTCGCGTTTATGGTCATCGATGTTGAGACCTTATCCATCGGGATGCCGTTGAATACTAAGTCCATTTCCTTAACTGAGGGCATCGAGACGCCTACCTTACCGACCTCATACCACGCTAGTTTATGGTCCGGATCTAGACCTAACTGGGTGGGTAGGTCGAACGCCATGCTCAGCCCTGTTTGACCTATGCTCAGCAGGTAGCGGTACCTAGCGTTAGTGTCCTCCGCCGACCCGAAGCCAGCGTACTGCCTTATCGTCCACGGTCTCCCCCTGTACATCGTCGGGTAAACACCGCGTGTGAATGGGTAGTCACCCGGGAACCCTAGCTTCTCGAGGTACTCCCATCCCGCACCCTCCGTGTCTAGGGGCGTGTAAACCCTCCGAACCTCGAAGCCCTCCTCCGTCAGAAACTTTGCTTTCCTCTCAGGGAATCTCTTCAGTACTGGCTCCAGCACTTCCTTGCTCCATTCCTTCATCCGTTCCCTTATCTTCTCTAGATCCGTCATCTCACCCATACCTCTCAAGGATTTCTAGGAGGACACCGTGTGTCGCCTTCGGGTGTATGAAGTTTATCTTCCTCTTACCGCCGGACACTAACTTCGGCTCCTCATACACTACGCGTACGCCCTTCTCCTTCAACTCCTTAGTTAGGGCGTCGACGTTCTCCACCCTAATCGCTATGTGGTGGATCCCCTCGCCACGCTTAGCTATGTACTTTGATATCGCTGAATCCTCGCTGAGTCCTTGAAGTAGCTCTATGTACACGGATCCCGCCTTAAACATCGCGATCTTAACCTTCTCCTCTGGAACCTCCTCAACCTCGACTAGCTCGAGGCCCAATACGTCACGATAGAACTTTATGGCTTCGTCTAGGTTCTTTACGGCTATACCTATGTGGTCAAGCTCCCTCATCAGTTATTCACCTCCAACGCCTTCTCGTAAACCTCGACAACCTTGCGAAGCGGGGTTCCAGGACCGAGAACCTCAAAAACACCCATTTTCTTGAGTTCCCTGGCGTCGTCAGGCGGAATTATGCCGCCCACAATTACGGGGACGTTTAACCCTCTCTCCTTCATCAGCTTCAGTAAGTCGGAGACAAGCTCCATATGTGAGCCTGAAAGTATGGAGACGCCAACAACCCCCACGTCCTCCTCTACCGCCGCTTCAACAACGTCCTCTGGGGCTTGGTGGACACCTAAGTAAATTACCTCGAATCCCGCGTCCCTAAGCGCCCTAGCTACGACCTTAGCCCCCCTATCATGGCCGTCAAGGCCTAGCTTAGCGACCAGAACCCTACGTCTACGCTTGATGTTCTTTCTCTCTGAAGTCGCATACGGGGTGTTTACGCTCATGCGGGCTTACCCTTAAGCTTTTTCTGCGTGGGAAATCTTATACTTACCCTTAATGGATAAGTTATCCAGTAACTTCCATCACGGCAAGGAAGAATGCCTCCGTTAAGTGCTTATGCGGGAAGAAACGCATTACCTTATCATTGAAGTCCACTACCTTATATCCTGGGGAAGCCCAGGAGTACTTCCTAACAAGTTTAACGGCATCATGCACTGTCGCAATAACTTCTTCCCCTTCCTCCGGCATTATTGAGCATGTTGAGTACACCACTAAATTACTGGCGTGCTTAACTGCCCTACGAATTAGATCCTTCTGGATCTCGGAGTAATGCCTTACCTTCGAGGGTGTCAAGTGGATCTTCACTCCCGGATCCTTACTCACCGCTCCGCTGTTGCTACATGGAGCGTCAAGCAGTACCTTGTCGAATGCGCTACGGAGAAAAACGTCTCTTGAGTCCGCCGCCACTAAGTGCACCTTGCTTAAATCGACGCCAAGCTTCGCGAGCAGGTTAGCACACGTTAGTAAGCGCCTGTAGCTAATGTCCACAGCGATGACGCGCGCCCGGTTCTCAGCGAGCATCATTATCAGTGACGTCTTCATCCCTGGGGCTGCCGCCATGTCTAAGATTACGTCACCGGGTTCGGGATTGAGCGCGTTAACGACCGCTGCAGAGGCCTTATCCTGGGGGATGGCCTTGAATTCCTTAACGGGTTTGAGTAACCTCACAGGTTTCGGTGAGTGCTTCACGAACACCATGTAGGGAAAGTGCTTATCTACCTCGTACTCGACGCCTTCCTCCTCAAGCTGACGAAGCACTTTCTCTTCAGGGGCCTTCAGCGTGTTTATCCTTAACCACCATCGTCTACGGTTCATTTCACTCAGTAGCTCCTCCACCTCATCCCCTACTAACGACGCTAGCTTTTCGTAGAACCACCTTTGATAGGATAGGCGACACCAGGGAGGAAGGCTAGTGTCATCCCACTGCTTACTTAGCCAGAACCTCACGACCTTCCCGTAGCTCCTTAATCCGGGATTCACGCATAGAACCTTGAGGTAGTCGGAAACGAGTTCCCTTGCCATGATGTAGAGTTTCTCTCTTTCCTCAAGGCTATCAGCGCATCTCCCCTTACACGCTCTCTTGAAGGCAACATCAACTGAGACCCTGTGGTTAAGGACCTCATAAAGCACTGCTGAAAGCACCTTCACGATGAGCTTATCGCGCTTCATGAATACCTCACCGGTACGGCGTGTCAGAGAGGGTCCCACTCATCACGTTTCAGCCACTGACGGTGCCATCATTCACTATGGCTAAGGGGTTACTCACCTAATAACATTACTCATGGAGGTAAAAGGTGCCAACCTTATTAAGATGGTAGCTTAGTACGTGGTGGAATGATGATGCCGCTCCAAAAGGATTGGGCAGGGATGAATGCCTCGCGACGATCTGACCGCCGCTTAACTAAGTTCTGTGCGGTTTGATTCGGTGTGGAACCTACTTCGCCGAGCGTGTCAGTCTCCTTGCATACTCCTTAGCCTTCCTTAAGGTCCCTGAGACCCTTAATGGAATTACTACCACCCTACCTTCACTCAGGTTCTCCACAGCACCCAGAGCGGCTAGTATTTCCCACTTGCGCGGGGCCTTGAACCTAATTATGGCCGTACCTATTCTTTCGTCTATGTCTACCACCTTAAGTCCTGCCGTTGATGATCTGCTGGATCCGTAAAGCTTTTCGTAAGCGTTGCGTATGAGTGATT
This sequence comes from uncultured Desulfurococcaceae archaeon, assembly GCA_964399035.1. Taxonomy (GTDB): domain Archaea; phylum Thermoproteota; class Thermoprotei_A; order Sulfolobales; family NBVN01; genus WAOL01. The sequence goes on along the minus strand of CAYNPH010000058.1, from coordinate 24,872 downwards.
CTAGCTCCGCCTTACTCAACCTACCAGAGTATACGAGCCTGACTATCAAGTACCGCCTGCGCTCCCTCCTCTCTTTCCTAGCCTCCACTGCTTTCACATATGCCTTAACCGCCCTACTACCTAGAGCTGATGCTAGGAGCGCCATCTTAGAGTTGATAACCCTATTATGCCTATAAAGGAAGGTAACCATGATGAGGGAAACCACTGAGAGAGCTAGTGACGTGAGTGCCAGCACAATTGCCAGTTGCCCCTCACTTAATGACATACCCCGCACGCTCTACCAGTGTTTTAGGGTTTATTGTGAGGGCTGCTAGTGCCTTAGCCTCGCTTAAACCTAGGGTTGTGAGGAGAGCAATTAACGTTATCCCGTGCCTTACTTCCTTGAGTACCCTAGCGCCCGAACCCACGCTCAGCATTATTTTCCCGGCTTCGTAGAGCTTAAGCAGCGTTGCTAGGCCGGATAAGCTCCTTCCATGCACTAACGCGTCGTACACCTCACTAGCCCTAATTACTACCGGGATCGCGGTATTAGCTAATTTCTTGGCGTTCTTCCTACCAAGCCTGCTAAGCACTTTACCACCTAACTCCACAGCGTGAGCGTACGTCATTACCCTGTTGGTGAGTTTAAATGCGTCAGGATCCACGCACCTAAAGACACGGAGCACGTTACCCCTGGGCATCATGCCCTTGTTCGGGTCGGTGAAGGTGTGCCTAGGAATTAGGGAAACCCCGTTAACTCTCAGGTAATCTCTCAACCCATCAACAGCGACAGCTTTGAAGCCCATGAGCCGTGCCGTCTTAGCTATCTCCTTGGGGCTAGAGTCACCTCCCATGAAGGCCACGTCAACGAGTGTTAGTGCACTCACTAGTTAGCACCTCGAGGAACTGCCTCAGTTGATCCACGGACCTCACACCATTCACCGTTACGGAGACTTTAATCACGTCGTCACCGTCCATTAGCTCGACCTTACCTAAGTACGCTTCCTGCTTGCTGACTCTGAAGTAGAGGTGAGAGGGTCTGTGGCCAGCGCGGTTGCTTACGGTAGCTACCAGTATGTTCCTGTCCACGCGCTCCATAGAGCAGATTATGAATTCCAGCGTTTTGAAGGCGTTCTTCCCCTTTAGCGTGACCGTGATTATACCTATCTCGTTGCCGTAATGCCCCTGAGTCACTACTTCATCCATGCTTACTCTTTCCCGAAGTTCGGGAGGGATTAGGTTTAAAACAGCCTTCCTAACCTTGGCAGGGTTTTCTGTTGAGTGGTAGAAAACGCTTAACGATAACCTACTTACCCTGGCCTTAGGTGTTGCCTTCATCCCTGGTCTATCCTTACTTCTCAATACCCAACTCCTTCGCCAGGTCCTCAGGCACTATCAGCCTAGCGCCTCTTGACGCCTCGTGCCTCTTCTTCAGCCTCCTCTCCTTAGCCTTCTTCTTCCACTTCCACTTGTGAGTTCCTCTCAAGCCCCTGCTCTTCAGTAAGCCCCTCATCCTCCTGCCAGCTGCTGTCTTACCTCTGAAGACACGTCCCTTCTGTGATGGTTGCGTTATCCAGTTGATGTCCTTATCCGCCTTTATTGCTGGGTGAGCTGGATCAACTAATATTACTTCGTAGTACTTGTAGAGACCGTCCTCCCCTACGTAGTAGGACCCCAGCACCTCGAGGTTGGGGTACTTCCTAGCTGCCCTCTCCTCAGCTATTAACTGAATTGACTTGGCAGGAGCAAAGCCGTAAACACCCATGCGCTTCGGCCTCCTACCTGAGCGCGGCCTCTGCTTCCTCATACCACCCTTCCTTACGCGGACCCTAACGACCACGAACCCCTGCTTCGCCTTGTAGCCTATCGCCCTAGCCCTGTCGAGCCTCGTTGGGTGCTCGACACGGACTATCGCGGGTTGCCTCCTCCACTTTATGAACCTAGCTCTCATTATCTGGAGCATTTCACCCTCATAGGGCCTCTTCCAGAGCTCCGCGATGTAGTGGTACGCGGACTTCGCCATGACTGACACCTTCCTAGCCTGCTACACTCTTTAAGTATGGAGGTTATAAGTTATTTCCTCCTCCAACGCGCTAACACAACCACTATTTAAGCAACGACCACAATGAGGTAATGGGTTCACGAGGTGCCGCCGTCACCTCCGCTAGTTGGTGTCGTGGGTAAGACGAACGTAGGTAAGTCAACGTTCTTCGAAGCGGCAACGATGGTTCCCGCTAAAATAGAGAATAGGCCCTTCGTAACGATAGAGCCGAACATAGGTGTGGGGTATGTTAGGAAGAGATGCGCTCACGTTGACCTAGGCCTCCCTGGTTGCAACCCCCGTAACTCACTGTGCGTGAAGGGCGAAAGGTTCATCCCGATTAAGTTGATGGATGTTGCTGGCCTCGTCAGGGACGCGCACAAGGGTAGGGGTCTCGGGAATAAGTTCATGGACGACCTCAGGCAGGCCGACGTGCTACTACACGTAGTTGACATGGCCGGATCAACTGATGAGGAAGGCAATCCCGTGAAACCAGGTACTCACGACCCGTTAGAGGACATAAGAAACATTGAATTCGAGATTAACGAGTGGTTCTATAACATAATCAGGAGAGACTGGGAAAGATTTGCTAGGGGGCTAGACAACCTCCCGCTCGACCAGGTAATCGACTCCATAGCTAAGAGAGTATCTGGGCTCTCCATCCGCCGCGAACACGTAGCCCTAGCCCTGCGCGACATCGGCCTCGAAAGTAAAAAGCCGAGCACATGGAGTGAAGAGGAGTTAAGATCCTTCATGACAAGGCTAAGGGAAATAGCTAAGCCGATCGTGGTCATAGCTAATAAGATGGACATCCCGGAAGCTGAGGATAACTTCAAGCGTGCCTTGAAGGAGCTTAAGGGCAGGGTAGTCGTGCCTACGAGCGCTGTCTTCGAGCTAGCGCTCAGGAAAGCCGAGAAAGCCGGGCTAATAGAGTACCTCCCTGGCGACCCTGACTTCAAAATCATTGATGAATCAAAGTTAAACTCGAAGCAGTTAAAGGCCCTTGAAATCATACGGGGCTTCATGCGTAAGTACGGCGGTACGGGGGTACAGCAGGCCATAAACAAGGCTGTCTTCGAAGTCCTACAGATGATCGTTGTTTACCCGGTCGAGGACCCACACAAGTACACAGACGGGTATGGGAACGTGTTGCCGGATGCGTACTTAGTTAGGAAAGGGACAACTGCCCAGGAACTCGCGTACCTAATACACACGGACCTGGGTAAGGGCTTCCTTTACGCCATACTAGCAAAGGAGAATAAGAGGGTTGGAGGTTCATACATATTAAGCGACGGTGACGTCGTTAAAGTGGTCTCGGCTAGGGCCTCCAGACGCTGAGATCCACACAGCACTCTCCTTTCACGGGCCTACTCTCGTTCTCAGACACTACGTGAGTACATGGAGGAACGTCCCTGTAGACCGTGACACCAGGGTTTATCCAGGAGTAAGCCCCTATCTTAACTCCAGGCACGGTTGACACGTTCACACCTGTCTTGACGTGGCCCCCTATTATCGCCCCTAACTTCCTCCTACCCGTGTCCTCCACAACCCCCTTCACCCTGTACTTAACGTTGCCGTCGTCGAAGCGGAGGTTAGCAAGTATCGTTCCCGCACCTAAGTTCGCGTGCTCGCAGACCACGGAATCCCCTATGTAGGCTTGATGCGCGGCATGCGCGTCCTCCATCACTATGCTTGCCTTAACCTCAACATTGAAGCCAACCCGAGCACCGCGCAACACAACCGAGTATGGCCTTATGAAGGCGTTAGGACCTATCACTGCTTCCCTGCCTATGTAGGCCGGTCCCCAAATGTACGTCCCTGAGAGCACCTCAGCTCCTTCCTCAATCACTACGGGTCCGCGGATCCTAACCCCCTCTTCGACGTGCCCTAAGACCGTCTGGCTCTCTATACGTCGAAGTAGATGTTTTGAGAGGTCCAGGAGTTTCCATGGCCTCCCAATGTCGAGCCAGTATGAGAGTTCCACGACCCGAACACTTACTTCGGAGCAGTACGAGTTAATAGCGTCCGTTAACTCGTACTCGCCTCGCGGACTTAACGGGAGGTTCTCAAGGAATTTCTCGATCCTCCTGTCCAGGTAGTAGAGGCCGGCATTAACTAGGTTGCTGGGAGGGATTTCGGGCTTCTCGATTATCTTCCTGAGGATACCGCCGTCAGTTATTAGCACTCCGTAACGTTTGGGATCCTCCACGCCGTAACCCGCAATGACCGGTTTCACCACACTCACGACCTTAGCTACGTCCTCAGGTTCCACATAAACGTCGCCGTAAAGCACTATGAAGTCCTCAGTTGATACGCTTGAGAGTGCCTTCAGCAGCGCGTGTCCAGTCCCTAACGGTTCACCTTGATCTACAACCCTCAACTCAACATCGTATACCTTAGCAAGCCTAGATGCCTCCTTAACTACCTGATCCTTAAGGTAATTCACCACGACCACTATTGACTTAACACCCGCTTTAGCAAGGGACTTAACGTTATGCTCAAGAAGTGTTTTATCAAGCATCGGTACGAGAACCTTATGCCTAGTATGCGTTATTGGTTCAAGCCCCTTCCCGTAACCAGCCGCTAGTATCACAGCGTCAGGCATTGAGCATACCGAGAAGTAAGTCTGCATTAGTATCTATTAAACTAACTAACCGAGGATCCGTTGAAGCTGAAGAAAAGCAGGTGAGTGGCTGCGAGAGGTTACCCTTAGTGCGGCGGCGTTACTACGATGACTGCCTTCTTGAGTCCTTCCGGCGTTGGTATGTAAAGGAGTTTTGACTTGTAGATCTCTGTCTTGCGTAGCGGGTATATCTTCTTCCCTGCCTCGAATATTTCATTAGCTAGTTGACCGAATATCATGGCCTTTATGTACTCATCCAGCGTCATTTCAGCAGCCCTCTCCCTTAAGATCCTGACCATCTCCTTACGTATTGCCCTCTTCTGACTGGTCTTGCACCTGTAGGCGGTTAAGGCAACACCCTGTACTCTGAGGACGTAACCATCCTTGGTCTGGACATCAACTATTGCCGCGATCTTGCTGGACTTCCTTCTAATTATTGACTTCATGTAATCCCTAGCCAGTTCGTGGCCCTTGAACCTTGTGTACGCGACGTCGTCCTTAACGTCGTACACCTGGAAGTATAGGTGGATGTGGTGCTTACTGAAGTCGCCTGTGAGGTCGAATAGCGTGACCTCGAAGACCCTGCCTAGGAGCTTCCAGTCCTTGTCGGCTGGAGTGGTACCTATCTGCACGCTCTCAAACAGGGGTGGTGCGAGGACGCGGTACCACTTCTTGAGCTTCCACTTATCCTTTATCGCTACTCTCGACATGACGCCCGAACCTACACAAGATGTGTGTGCGGGGTTTATAAGAATTCATTATCTATCTAAGCGCGCTACCATGTCGTGAACCATTTCCGCGATTCTCGAGACTTCATCAAGCACTGAAAGCAACGTCAGTAGTGTTGAGGGGTTATCGTACTTGAACCGAACCTCATACAGTAGTAAGTCCCCAACTACTTGGGACCTTATCTCGAATCCCTTAGGAGGGCGTTCATCATCCGGCTTTAAGGCTTTGTAGATGGCTTCAGCCTCACGCTTAGGCATCGGTATGCGTAGCGCTACGTAACCCACTACACTCACCTCACATGCTTGACTGGATCTCCTTCAGGTCCTTAACCACGTAATAACCACCGGCGACCAGGGTTCCACGTTCCGCTAGCTTAATCCTCGTAGTCTGCGGAAGAATGCGTGCGGATACGAAGTACTCATTATTGTGTTCAAGCGCCAGCACCTCCTTAGGATCTTTAATTAGCCTCGAGCTCCTCAACGCTTTCCAAGCAACCACTGCAGAGAACCTCCGTGGATTAACATCGTCTACGATTACCCAGGTTCGGTCGCTGAGCCTCACTCTCCTGTACTCAGGCAATCTGTTAATGATCCTCCTTAAGTCTGGGAAGCTTGAGAGTAACCCTGCCGCACCCCACCTGACATAGGATTGGTTGAGCATTGATAGGGCTACGGACTCCGCCCCCGCCGCGTCACTCATCCAGTCTAGCGCGTACGCTGCGAGCATTAAGTCCTTAGCGACCCATTGCGTCTTCACGACGTATTCCTTGCCCTTGAACTCCTCAGGCTTAATGCCGAGTTCCGACGCTATCTCCTCGGGCTTTACCTCCTTTGGCTCATCTTTGAGGAATAACGAGGGTACTAGCACATCAATACTTGTTCTGACGGCTTTCCCGGGCCCCACGCTGCTCCAACCCATTATTGGTGGGCACTCCACCACGTCTATTAGTCCATCATCTTTCAGCCTGCTCATTAACTCCTCTTCCTTACTGTTCAGTCCCCCCTTCTCTAAGCGCGGTGTGCGTTTTGTCAGCACGGCGGCAGCCAGGGTTAGCTTGAAGTCCTTCGTTATTAGTTCGAACTCACTGACTAAATCGAGCACACCTAGAGCGAGTGACGCGTACTTAAAGATGTAGTTGAAGCCTACCCTAGTGAATACCGTGGAAGTTGATGACTGAAAAATCACACTTCCCTCGAAAAGGTTTACGGGCATGTTCACTCCAATTACTTGCGCGTCGTCCAGAACAGGCTTAAACAGATCCGTAATGAATTCGAACTCCACATCACTTGCTCTGAGTACCTTAGCAAGGAGCCCTGCCGTAACCGCTGCCTCGGGTTCATGCGCCATAACTATCCTTACTACGCGCCTGTCAGTCCGGGCCTTCGACACGGTCCTCCTGAAGACCTCCTCTACGTTGACTCCCTCGAACGTGAATGGCACTAAAACCGTCCCCGTCAAATAGGGGTTTATGGTTTAATAACTCCTCAGTGAGCACATCGTTTTAAAAGTAAGGGGGATAGTGTGAGGTTGAGCTTACTTCTCACTCCGCGGCTTCTTCAGGAACAATCACTAGTGGACGGGAAACCAGTATCTTCGCCTGGTCAGGCCTGTATTTCCAGTCAGGCGGTAGGATGCCCTTCCTCTTGTAGTACTTGACTAACCTGTGAATCTTTGACTCTATCTCAATTAAACCCCTCTGGGAGTGAGTGTCCTTGGGGTGCTCCTCCAGGTGGCGTCGGAGATTAACCGCCCTCTTCATGAGGTTGTAGAGGTCCTCCGGTATCGCCAGCTTTATGCCGTACTTCTGGAGGACTTTCTGGAGCTTCACACCCAGTACTGACTTCACTAGGGGAACACCGTACTGATCCCTCAGTATTATGCCTATCATTGAGGGCGGGTATCCCTTCTTGGCTAGCTCAACTATTATTAGCTCTATCTCCTCGGGAGAGTACTGTATCCATTTTGGTGCCACCGTTGAGGGCGGCCTCGTTGAGTGTGACTGACCTTTCTCCTTGCCTCTGTTCATGACGCTCTCTCCCCTACACCTTAGGAAATCCGGCTTTTAAAAGCTGTTCGCAACCACTTAACCATGGATGCGAAGGCCTTACCCCTGTGTGAGAGCCTATTCTTCTCGCTAATGCTTAACTCAGCAAACGTCCTGTCCATACCTTCAGCAATAAATATGGGGTCAAACCCGAAGCCACCAGTACCCCGCGCTTCTAACGCTATGCCCCCCTTCACAACCCCTGTGAAGATCCTAACACCCTCCCCAGGGATGGCTAACGCTATCACTGACTTGAAGTAAGCCCTCCTGTCCCTCACGCCCTCCATTAACTTCAGTATTCCGTCAACGCCTAGGGTCTTATACACATAACTACTGTAGGGACCGGGAAAACCCTTTAACGCCTCAATGAAGAGGCCGGCGTCCTCCACAAATAGTGGAACTCTCCACTCCACCAAGGCGACTGACGCGGCATACGTCGCTATGTCCTCTAAGCTTCTGAGCTGCACCTCAACCTTAGGGGAGGGAAGTTGCTTCAGTACCACTCCATGAGTCTTACCGAGTTCAAGGAATTCCCGGAACTTACCCTCATTCTGAGTGAGCACGTAAATTACTGGCTGACCTACAGGTTCACCTGCTTCGTTTCTGCCTTCTCTCCTCAACGTACCTGCCCCTTAGCCTTATTTCCCTCACTTTCTCTTTTATTTCCTTAACCCTCTCCTCACCTGCGATGCTTGCGTAGCCTTCGAAGAACGCCGTAATTACCTCCTCCATTACATCATAGTGCGTGCTCTCGACAGCACGTATGAAGAGATGCACGTCCACACCGATATCCTCTAACTCACTGCTGTACTTAGCCAGCCCAAAGTCTATCACGTAGGGCGTACCTTCCCTGACAACTACGTTGGAGGTGGTTATGTCTCCGTGAACTACCCCTAACCCATGCATTAACGCGGTCACCTTGCCGAGTTCCCGTACGAGATCTGCGTATCCGCTCACACGCCGGTTTATGAGGTCGCGCAACAAATCCCCTTCCACGTACTCCATAACTATTAGTCCTTCACTTAAGGAGACATAGTAGAGGGCTGGGACCGGTAAGCCCGCCAGTCTCAGGTCATGTATTATCTTGGCTTCAGTAGCGGTTCTTTCGGACCTTAGCTTTAGGTCTAACTTAGGATCTCTGTAGGGCTTCGGTAACCTAACCTTGTAGACTGCGGGCATGCCAAGGAACGTGTGCTTAATTAACGCGGCCTCAGCACCTAACGCGATTACCTTAGGGGTCTCCCCATGGTACGTCGGCTTGGTCAAGCTTCCACCTCTGCCTAACGTACGCGCGTTCAGGCTCTATAGTTACTCCATGCTTGAATGCCAGTAAGCCTGTCCACGCTATCATGACGCCGTTATCCCCAGCATACTTAGGGGGCACTACCTTAACATCAACTCCTCTCAACGCTGCCATGGCCTCGAACTTAGAACGCAGTACGCCGCTAGCCGCTACCCCGCCCACTAGAAGCACCTCCTTCTTCCCGGTATGCGCTAATCCGCGCTCGCTGACCTCTATGATCGCTGAGTACGCTATCTCACGGACGGTATAGCATACGTCCTCGAGCTTCGCCTTCCCTGACTTAACCAGCCTTAATGCAGCGGTTAGTAGGCCTGAGAACGACACGTCTTGACCCTTAACAACGTACGGTAGGTCCAGTATTCTTTTCTCCTTGCTTTCCTCGGCACACTTATCCAGTTGATGTACACCCTTAACAACGTATGGCGGGGCTAAGCCGACCTCTCTGACGAACGTGTCCATGAAGTTACCGAGCGGCATGTCAAGTGTTTCTCCGAAGATCCTGTAGCGCCCGGCAACAAACGCCGCTATGATAGTGTTCCCCCCAGAGAGGTAAACTATCAGGGGGTCCTTCGCCCCCGTTATTAGCTTACCTATCTCAATATGCGCTACCGCATGGTTAACCGGTATTAATGGCTTGTTAAAATACACGGATAACGCCCTAGCAACGGTGGCCCCGACCCTTAAGCACGGGCCTAATCCCGGTCCTAGCGCTACCGCGACGCCATCGATGTCACTCATGCGGAGCCCGGCGGATTGCAGAGCTTCCGCAATAACCCTTGGGGCTTCACGCATGAAGTAGAGAGACGCTTCCCGTGGGTGTATGCCGCCTTTCTCTGGCACATACTTGGCTCTAACATCAGCTAGTATGTGCTCGGGCTCGTCCTTGACTATACCCACGCCGAATGTGTGAGCCGTTGATTCGATGCCTAGAATTATCATTTACTGACCCTAGCCACTCTTCCTTACGTACTCGACGTAACCGCAGTAACCGCAGTGCCACCTAGGCACTGGGTGCTTGTGAAATGCCATCACACGCCCGCACTTAGGGCATACCTTGTTCTTTAGCCTTATTTTCCCGGTGCTGTAGTCGTATTCGTAGAGCTTATGCCTCTCGGCCACGCTTAAGCACCCCGCTTAAGCAGGTACTCAGGCTCGAACGCCTTCAGCCTCTCCAAGTCATTGTAAATGTTCGCGCGAACCTTTGACCTCCCGATACCGTATTCGCTCTTTATGTACTTTATCACCACTAGATCCTCGCTCTTCCCGTAGAGCTTAGCTAGTGCTGCGCGCACATCTTTCCTAGACGGTGTTCCCTTCTCAACATGCGTGACTACGCAGTAAACCTCTATCCTCCCGACAACCTTGTTTTCCTTCTCCCTGATAACCTGCAGGAGTGAACCGTCAGGTAGTGTAGCTGTTCTCAGAGCCCCCTCACTCATACTCAACACCTCCTCCTAAGCTTAAGAGGAACCTTTATATCGTTTCATCTATTAATCGAGATTAAATCCCTATCTTTATAGCGTACCGTCCAGGGTGCTTTATACCGAGTATCTTCGCTACCTCGGAGTTCTCGATGTCCACAACGACTATCATTCCCGACCAGTTCTCGGTGAAGGACTCACTACCACATACAGGGCAACGCTCCACGTCATGCGGTACTAAGTACTTGCACTTCGTGCATGCTTTGAACGGCTTCGTGTGCCTCCTCCTAACCGGCATATCCTGGGCCCTCCTTTATCTTTCCTAACGTAGGTTGCTTCATAGTCATGCCGACCCTGATGTGGGCGGGCGGGGCCATACTGACGTTAACTATCTTCCCGCGCACTATGTCTCCGCGCTTGAGAACTAGCTTCGTCTCCTCACCGCGCATGACGCCGTTTAATTCGTCGTAAACCATCTTATCGTCAGCTATTTGCGATATGTGCACAAACGCATCTATTGGGCCTATGTTCACGAATATCCCTATCTTCTTGACGTCCACTACGACACCCTCCACTACCTCGTGCCTCAGCGGGTAGTATGTTAGCAATTGTGCCTCAACCTTATGGTAGGTGGCGCCATCCCCAGGCACTATCATGCCCTCTGGGTTAACATTAACTCGCCACACCTCTATCACGAAGCCGAGTGAGGGGTCCACCCTACCTATGTACCTGTTCCTTAACTGGTCGTAAGCTATGATCGTTAGGTCCTCGCCGAACCTGTCGGGAGGCACCCTAATTATATCCTCTATTGAGATAATCCTGAACACCGTCCACACCTGACTACGAGAGTTATGAGAGATTTATTAAGTCTTATTTCTCTCCCTCAACCCTTAGAAAACCTTTTCCGGCTTGCCCACCACGTGAGTACCTTGGCGTTGAGCTCCTTGAGCCTAGACCTGAGTTCCTCGTCGAGCGTCACAACAATGAACTCCGGGTGTTCCTTAATGAACTCCACTATGGCGTCATCGGCCGTCTTGCACTTGCCGTGTGTTTCAATAACTTTGAGTTTACTGAGGACGTAGGTCAATACTGTTCGGGCGGCACGCCCACGCCTGCTTCCGGGGGACTTAGCCAGCTCCCTTAGCTCCTCAACCACCGTGTCGAGAGTGTAAAACTCCATTGGCTCCTGTAACGCGTACCATAGCTTATCGAGGACATCAACACCTTCAAAGAAAAGTAGTAGTGCGGACGTGTCTAGCAATACCTTTCTCTTCTCCTTCAACTTCCCTGCCTACCCTACTACCTTACCCCAGCCTACGAGCCTCCACCTACCAAGTACTTGCCTGCTTATCGCTACCCTCATTCCATCCCAAACGACTGTGGGTCTTCTGAGCGTTAATTCCATCCTGTCCTTACTTAGCTTAGTAACTAGCGCTAGCGTTACCGCCGCGCCAGCTGTGATCATTATCCTCTCACCCACCCTTAAGGGCTGAACCTTAAGTAGCTCCCTAGTGCCGAGTACTCTCTCCATTAGCGAGTACTCAACTGTGATCTGCGTTACCGGGTCTGGCACTGTGCCAGCCTTCCCCAGCACGTTACCGACTAGGCGATCCGCACGCGTTAGTGAGGGATCAAGCTTTGTCCCTATTGCGACTAGCCCGCCTGGTTTTGCTTCGTCATACTCCCTATTCCCGAAGCGTATGCTCACTACCTCCGACGTTAGTGGGACGTACTCCTCCTTCATGCCTTTCCTGAACCTTGCTCCAGGCTTTATCTCTATCTCGTCCCCTACCCTCAGCACTCCTTGAAGTAGTGACCCCCCTACAACGCCACCAACAAGCTTTTCAGGCGGTGTACCGGGTCTGTTGACTTCGAATGACCTAACTATGAACATTAGTGGCGGGGAGTGAAGGTCCCTCTCAGGCGTGGGTATGTATTTCTCTATAGCCATAAGCAGAGCGTCAATGTTCACTTTATGGAGAGCACTTACGGGTATTATGGGGGCGCCCTCCGCCCAAGTCCCTTCAAGGAACTTCCTTATTTGCTCATAATGCTTCAGGGCCTCCTCCTTACTTACGACATCAACCTTGTTTTGAACTACCACTAAGTTCTTGACACCTATGATCTCTAGCGCCGCGAAGTGCTCCCTGGTCTGAGGCTGCGGGCACGGCTCGTTCGCGGCGACAACCAGTATGGCTCCGTCCATTAATGCAGCGCCGGATAGCATCGTCGCCATCAGTACTTCGTGACCAGGGGCATCCACGTAGGAGACGCTTCGCCTGTACACGCAGTCGGGGCCTTTTGGTTCAGTGCAGAATCTGTCGGGGGCCGGTAGGTTTGCGCATTCGTATATATCGCCGTCAGCGTAACCCAGCTTTATGGTCATCGCTCGCTTGAGTTCTTCCGAGTGCTTAGCTGTCCATATGCCGGTCAGTGCTTGGACGAGCGTTGTCTTGCCGTGATCTACGTGGCCGACGACACCTATGTTTACCTCAGGCTGTCTTTTCTTGCTCTCCGCGCTCACTACTTGCACCACCTCCGAAGTCTTCCTTGCTGTATTTCTCAACGAAGACAACTACCTTAATCTCCGGCACCAACTTAGTGATGTCCCTCGCTGCTAAGAACTTCAGTAGCTGCACACCGTCAGCTAACCTCATATCCTCGGGTAGCTCCACCGTTACCTTGCCTTCCTGTGGGTCGTGCTCCACCTTGATTTCATCTAGCTGTACCCTCTTAGCCCTTCTCTTGATTAGGTACTTCACCTTCTCTATTAGATCCTCGATTTTCTTAAGCACCTTGAACTTAAACAGGAGGGTCTTACCAGCTAAGGGGTGGTTGAAGTCAACCGTTACCCTGCCGCCACCCACTGCAATTATCCTGCCCGTCATATTGTTGATCTTCACTTCCTTCCCTATTTCGGGGATTATGTTGTTCTTCACGAATATCCTCCTTGGGAATACCTTAACTTTGCTTGGGTCCCTCTCACCGTAACCTTTCTCGGGCGGGATCTCGACCTCGTATTCCTTCCCTACCTCGGCGTTCTTTATCGCTTCCTCAACACCTGGAATAAAGCGGCCTTCGCCCACCACCACTACCTCGGGCTCGTACACCTCATCCTCCGAGTACTTGCCGTGTAGCTTAGCTACGTTCTCGTTGGTTGTGTCGACTAACTCGTTCGTTTCCTTAACGAAGAGCGAGTACTCCACTAACACTATGTCTCCGTCGTTGAAGGGCATTCACCACACCCTCAACATTATGGGGACTGCGTTTTTAAGTTTAGGTAGGCGCGGTTCAAGCCTTGATGCCCGCGCCCTTAATCACTGCTGTGAAGGGCTTACCTAAGTCACCGCTTAACTCCACGTTGACGCTAAGGAGTTGCTTTATGAGCCAAATCACCGTATGTGCATGCATCGTTAGTTCAGATCCCCCTATCCTGCTCTCTCCCTCCGCTAATGCCGCGTAAAGCAATATGTTGTCTGACATGTGTTTATCTAGCGCCGCCCCCGTCGCCAGTTCCTTGAGTAGTTTCTGACCTGCCTCGGAACCAACCACCTCCGCTCGCTTGCCCTTAGCGCCGAGGGCGTCTGCACCAATCACCGTGTTGCCTGCCTCTGCCCAGAGCACGATCCCCGACCCCGGCCCTAGGTGGGGATCACGCCGCGGTTCATAGTACTCTAACTGGATCTCCACGGGCGCCTTCACACCGCCTTGGATTAGTGTTGCCTTAGCTGCCTTCGCCTGTCTTTCCGCTACGTGTTTGGGTAGCCTAACACAGTGTGATATACCTTTAATGACCCTTACCTCCTCCCTCCTCACCCTGTTAACGGGGGTTAGTAAGTGGGGAGGTTTAGGGACGTGAACCCTCACCACACCGCCTCCTCGCGGGTAATGGCCCCTCCTAAGTAACTCCGTGCTTAGCTCGTATCCCATGGTCCTGAGGTGCCATGTTATGACGTTCCTGAAGTAGTCTATCGGCGGTGACCAGGGGACGTCAGTCCCCCCGGTTATCGTTACCTTCACTGGCTGAGGGGAGTAAGCCATTATCGGGGCTATTGTTTGGAGCACTAGGGTTATTGAGCCCGCAGTACCTATGTCGAACCTGTAGCTACCGCCCCTAATGCTTCCGGGCCTGAAGGTCAGTGTGCGTGAGCCTAGCTCAAGCCCCTCTACCTCAGCGCTACAGAGGGTTACCGCCGCCTTAATTGCGGTCATGTGCTGCCTCTTAAGGCCTGGTTGCGGGCGTTTAGCCCTAATGTTAACTATCTTGACGGGTTCACCAGTAATACAGGATATCGCTACCGTTGTCCTCAGTATCTGGCCCCCACCTTCACCGTAGGAGCCATCCACTACCTTCACTCGTCAACCCCTGTTACTTCCCTTAACCTCCCGACCCCATCAATCTCATCAATGAATTTCGCCACTGAGGGCGGGACTAACTCACGCCACGCGTCACTACCTACGAGCATTAGCTTCCTAATCTTCGTTGAAGAGTACTTGCCCCTGTCGTAGGGTGGGGGTACGAGTATCTCTATTCCCGCGTCCTTGAATAGGCGTAGAACTAGCGGGTTCCTCGCAACTCCGTACTGGAACTTCGGGACGTACATCTGCACGTAGTATGGCCACACGGAATTCATGAGTATGTCCGGTATTGGGATTATGTGTACCCTACTCATGTCTATGCCGGCGTCTTTCAGCGCCTCGCGAATCATTATGACGCGCTCACCCGACGTGAACGGGTTGACCACGGTATGTGATTCTTGGGCCGTCCCTATACCAACTATGAGTTCATCTACTTTCTCGAGTACCCACTGCATCACCTTGACATGCCCCCAGTGTACTGGCTGGAACCTTCCTGGGTAGAGGGCTCTCCTCACGTCGCTCCAGACCAGTGTCGACCACCTCTTGCTTGGTTACGTGGAAGTATTATTGCTTTCAGTATTACTTAGGGCTGGGTTCCTGAAGAGTATGCGGCCCGCTGGCCTCAGCGCCTCAGCTGCTGAACCCATGAATACGGCTACCTCAGCTAACTCGTAGGAGCCCTGATACACTGCGAAGGAACCCCTGCTGACGTGGGAGAACGACTTAACTATCTCTGCTGTGTACCACTTAACACCATCAGCGCTCACGTCGACTCGGGAGCCGTAGGTTAGTGAGAGGGCGTCCATTATCTGCTTGAGGGTTGCTGACGTGATTATGTTTCCGAAGCTGTCTACGTGGACGACCTCTACGCCAGCTATGTTGCCTTTACTGGTGACTGGTTTCGGTAGCGTGTCCACCCTTACTAACTCGTTGGGGTCTACACGCGTGCCTAGGGACTCGGGCCTCACGCCCTTAGAGATCCATGCGGCTGTCGGCGCGAATATGTCGCGTCCGTGGAACGTGGGTGAGGGATTAGGGAGTCCCGCGACTTCCTCCTTGATGACGTATGCTTCGATAAGGCCTTCTTCCGTTGCTGCAGGTACGAGTAGCCCGTTGTCCGGCCCTACGTAAACGTGCTTCTTGCTGACCACTATCACGGATCTGCGTTCACTGCCTACGCCGGGGTCTACCACACCAACTATGATTGCTCCGGGAGGCACGTACTTGGACGCCACCTTGAGGATGTGGGCCCCTAGCCTTATGTTGTACTTCGGCACCTCATGCGTGATGTCGATGATGTCTGCTTCCGGGTTTATCGTCTTTATTACTGCCTTCATCATTCCGACGTATGGGTCGCTTAAGCCGAAATCCGTTAGGAGGGCTATTAATGACCTCATTTTCCTAACCTCTCGCGAAGCAATTGTATGTAGGGCTTAGTTATGGTGGGCCTTCCTCGGAGGCCCAGTAAATTAACTATGCGGTTGAGCCTTTTAACGTAGTCCTCCAGTCCCTCCGGGTTCATTACCTCTACCTCCACAAAGTTCCCTAGTCCCTCGACCTTATCCAGCGTTATCGTTGCGCCCTCCACACCCGTGTACACTTTCCTTTCCTTGCTCACCTTGATTACCAGGAACCCCAACTTCATGAACGCCTTGACGACGGCGTCGGGGTCACTTACTCCACTTTCTATCTCCTCCCTTACCTTCACCCCGCCCGGCGTTCCCTGGGGCGTTACCTTACACGTGATCTTGCCTTTGACCTCCCCCGTCATTAGATTCACCGTCCTCCTTATCCTCATGGCTGAATCCTTGGGTACTCCGGGGCATTGCCTTAGGTCTACGTAGTAGTCCGTTTCCTTTAAGTGGGCCTCTAGTTTCGCGCCCGCTCCCCTTAAGGTATCCTCCACCTTACTCAGGTCGTCAACAGGTATCTTGACCTCGTACTCCATGTTCCCTGCCTTGCCCTGCTTACTTTCGTTCGTGCCTCACCACCACGCGTACTTTATTTTGAATCCTTTGAATTCACCCTTGTATGGCTCCCACTTCACCTCAACCCTCTCCACGCGGGCTGCTGGCGGGCCTCTGTGGGCCCACCTTATAATTTCCTCAACGGCTTCCTTGGGTCCCTCAACTACGGCCTCGACGCTTCCGTCGGGTAGGTTCCTTACCCATCCAGTGACGCCTAGTCTGTAGGCTACGGACCTCATTGAGGATCTGAAGAACACTCCTTGAACTAAACCGTATATTCTTAGGTGGGCCCTCACCATCTCCTTCCCTTGCTCGCCGCCCATATCCTCACCCCAATGATTTATGGTGGGTGAGGTAATGTAAGTTTGAGGTGGGTGACTTACCGAGGTTCGGCGACGTTCCCAATCCTCTCGAGTGGGTGTTAAGTAGGGTTAGGCCGGGTAGGAGGGCTAAGGCAGTAGCGAGTAGGTGGGGGTATAGGCCTTACATGGTTGAAAGGTACTTAAACATACTTGGCTCGTGGGTTGAGGTTGGCAGGCTTCTTCAGGCCTTCGAGTCGAGTGTTAATCCTTCCGTTAGGTGCAATACGTTGAGGATTGAGGACTGCGGAGTGCTTACCGAGAGGCTTGAGCGTTTAGGGTTTGAGGTTAAGCCCATTAGGTGGGCTGAGCACTGCTTCGAGGTTGTCGGGGGCGTTAACACGGTCTCGACTTTAGGAGCTACGCATGAGTTCCTCGTCGGCATGTACTACCTTTACCGGGGAAGGGCCTCATTACTGCCTCCACTCACGTTATCCCCTGTTGCTGGGGAGCGCGTGTGTGACTTAGCTGCCGCCCCTGGTGGTAAGGCGACCCACATGGCTCAGCTGATGCGTAATGAGGGCGTCCTACTTGCGTGCGACGTGAGTAGGTCTAGGATGCGTGCGTTGAGAAGCAACATTGAAAGATTGGGTGTTAGGAACGCCGTGCTTCTCAGGGTCGACGGTCGTATCATCCCCGATATCTTCCCGTCCCGCTTTGATAGGGTGTTGCTTGACGCTCCGTGCAGTGGTGAGGGCTTAATAATGTTCGACCCTTCACGTAAGGTTAAGACGGGTACGCGTGACCTGGTTAGGATGCATGAGTTGCAGGTTGAGTTGCTTAACGCCGCGCTGGACTCCGTCAGGCCTGGTGGGTTAGTGCTTTACTCGACGTGCTCAATAGCTCCTGAGGAGGATGAGTTCGTTATTGCTGAGGTTGTCGAGGGGAGGGATGACGTGAGGGTTGAGAGGGTTGACGCCCCCTTAAGGTTGAGTGAGGGTGTTGAGGAGTACTTCGGGCTTGAGCTGCCTGATTACGTGCGGCTGTGTGTCAGGGTCTGGCCCCACATTCACGGAATGGAGGGTTTCTTCATGTGCTTGCTTAGGAGGGTTGGTTGAGGATGGGTGCCGGTATTCGATGCTCCTTTGAGGACACTACCCGGTTCATGGAGGGTGTCGTGGTTAGGTTGTTTGGTGAGGACGCCGTTAAGGTGCTTGAGGGTTTCTCACTGCTTGTCTGTAGAGGGGAGTTCGCGGAGGCGTATCTCCTTAGGGGTGAGGTGGCTGACCTCGTTAACGACTTGCTGGGTTCCGGTAGGGTCCCCTACGCTGCGGGGCTGTATGCTGGTAGGCTTAGGAGATCCAGCCCAATGTTCGTGCCTTCAGTTGATTTCCTCTCGTTCCTTTACACCAGCTTAGGCGGGTTCAGAAGGGCTCTGGTCGTGGGTGAGCGCGGGCTTAAACCATTCCTCTATGGTAAGGACGTGCTGAAGGCGTCAGTGCTTGAGTGTTTTGAACCGCTGAGTAAGGGTGAAGTCGTGGGGATCGTGGGTGAGGACGGGTTCGTGTACGGTGTTGGTTTATCTGTCATCGACTCCTGCCGGGAGATTGAGGGGTTGAGGAGTGTTGACGTTGTTGCTGAGAACGTGTTTGATGTTGGCTGGTATTTAAGGGGCGGGACCGAGGCTAGGGAGAGGAAGTTTAAGGTGTGATGTGTTCTCAGCGCTCTCCTCACTCACAGGCTCTTCTCTAGGACCTCCTTGACCAGCTCCTTGCTTAGCTTGAAGGGCGTGACCCCTTCCCATAAGTACTTCAGCGGGCCGAAGATGAGGTCCAGCACTTCCCTGACGTCGTCCCTGCTGAAGCCGTAGTCCGAGAGCTTCTTGTTGAACCCTACCCTACTCTGGAATTCCTGCACGGTCTCCGCCGCCCTCACGGCGTCGTCGGGGGTCGGTCTCAGCTCGGGGTTCAGCGCTCTAAGTACTTCCGCCGACTTCGTCGGGCATGCCTTATGGGTGTGCTTGATTAGTTCGGGACCCACTATCGCTAGGCCCGCACCGTGAGGTAGTTTAGGGTTAATGCCGCTTAGCGCGTGCTCCACGCCGTGGATCACGTGCGTTGATGACGCGTCTATCGCTATCCCGGCGATCATTGAGGCGTAGAGCAACCAGCCCCGCGCCTCGAGGTTCCTAGGGTCAGCGACCGCGATGCCCAGCCATTCCTTGATCCTTGCGATTGCTTCCTTGCTAAGTAAGGTGACGTAGGGTGAGGACCGGTCTCTGGCGGTGCTTGCCTCGTAGGCGTGGTACAGGGCGTCTAGGGACGTGTAGATTGTGTGGTCGCGCGGCAACGTCACCGTGTATCTGGGGTCATCAACCCCCACTACCGGGTACGTGATTGACGCCCCACGCTTCTCGCCGGTCCCGTCGATCGTTAGTACTGCGTACCTATCTACCTCGGAACCCGTCCCGTGTGTTAAGTTGACAGCATATAGTGGTAGGGTAGACCTAACACGCCTCTTGAACGTGACGTAATCTACTGCCCTACCGCCCCCAGCAACTATGGCTGCCGCGACCTTAGCCGTGTCTATCACGCTACCCCCACCAACAGCTACTACGGCGTCAGCACCCTCACGCCACACGCGCTCAGCCACGTCATCAGCGCTACTTGCCCAGGGGTTAGGAGGCACGCCTGAAACCACGAAGTAATCCGCACCAACCTCCTTAACGACGCCTAAGACGTCGTCTAAGGCGCCGCTGACCTTGGCTGAGGACCTACCCGTAACTACCGCCACCAAAGAATGCTTACCAAGGTACCTCGCTAGGTCCCCAACAGAACCCTCCCCAAAGAAGAGCTTCGTGGACGCGTACCTAAGCGTGAATGATCCGGGACCGCTCAATCCCTGACACCCGCTTAGAGTACCTAATCAAGGAAAATGAGGTTAACTAAGCGTGTTGAGCAGGCAAGACTAGAACAACGCATCGGGCACCAATCGCGCCACGCATAGGCCCTACCAGCACCGCACTAGCCAACACCTCGGGCGAGCGTCAGCCTCGGGCGATTGGGAGCGGCGGGCATACACCCCCGCCCCATCAACCCCGTCTTCTACGGGAGCCCTCGTCGCCGGGGTCTCCCCCGGCGAACGGCCGCCTCTTTTCGGGGAGGGGTTCCCGCTTAGATGCTTTCAGCGGTTACCCCTTACGGCGTAGCTGCCCGGCATGCCCTGCCGGACAGCCGGTCGACCAGAGGCCGCGACGCCCCGTTCCTTTCGTACTTGGGGCGCCTTCCCCTCAGGCGGCCCACACCCCCCGTGGGTAGAGTCCGACCTGTCTCACGACGGTCTAAACCCAGCTCACGCTCCCCTTTAATGGGCGGGCAGCCCCACCCTTGGGGGCCTACAGGGGGCGGAGGCCAAGGATCTTCATGTGCTTAGGGTGACGCAAACCTATTCTTGTGAGGAACCTATACACTGAGGACTTCCTCTTTATGCGGAGGACGTACCTCGTGTAGGTTTTGCCCCGCCTCCTGTCAAAATATTCCTGATACCTTATGTACGGGTATATGCATCGATCCCTCAACGCCAATGATATGTTTGCTATTAGTGGCGCTTCGTGCTGGTTTATCTCTATGACCACGTATTTTCCTTGTTCTATAGAGATTGTGCCTTCCGCATCGAAGAAGCCTCTTATGAAGTTCGTCGTTGGCTGACTTTTCAGCATTGTTAGCACGGTTCCTATTCTGCTGACCCAATTCTTCCCATAAATCCTCATGTAGTACGCGTTTGCATCGCTCCTTTTGTGTATTGTAGCATTAAGTCCCAACTGCCTTCTCAGCACCTTCTCGAGGACAGCCTCCAAGAACTCCCTGTGACTGTCTGTTATCGTCACACGCTTTTTCTCTATCTGGCCGTCACCAGCTATCAGCCCTGCTAGGTATTCTGTGGCATGTTTCCTTGTTTGAGGCCATAGCTCTCTTGCCTTCACATCAATCCTCATTTTGTTTCCCATTACTGGCGGGGCTTTTAAAGTGATGACCGTCATCCCAGCCTCCAGCCCCTTGCTGCACCCCCAGGATGGGAAGAGCCGACATCGATGTAGCAAACCGCGGGGTCGATGGGGGCTCTCGCCCGCGACGACCCTGTTATCCTCGGGGTAACTTTTCTGTCATGCCCGGCCCCCACCGATGGGGGCACGAGCGTTCGCTAGGCCGCGGTTTCCCGGCCAGACCCCTTACTGTCAAGGGTCTGGTCAGGCCGGCTTTTGCCCTTGCACTCTACGGCGGAGTTCTGACCCGCCTGAGCCGACCTTTGGGCGCCCGTGTTATCTTTTCGCGGGCGTGCCGCCCCAGCCAAACCGCCCACCTGACGCTGTCCCCCGGGCTGACCCGGGGTTAGGCCCTCAGGCCACGATAGGCGGTGTTTCACTTGCGGCTCCCCCGCCCCCGGAGGAGCGGGCTCACCGCCTCCCGCCTACTCTACGTATCGTGGCCCGAGGACCAACGCCAGGCTGCGGTAAAGCTCCACGAGGTCTTCTCTCCCTACGGGGGGCTGCCGGCCTGTGCACCGGCCACGTGGGCTTCACGGGGTCCCGGGCCGGGACAGTGGGGCCCTCGTTGATCCATTCATGCGCGCCGGAACTTACCCGGCAAGGCATTTGGCTACCTTAAGAGGGTCAGAGTT
Organism: uncultured Desulfurococcaceae archaeon; assembly: GCA_964399035.1. Taxonomy (GTDB): domain Archaea; phylum Thermoproteota; class Thermoprotei_A; order Sulfolobales; family NBVN01; genus WAOL01. The sequence goes on along the minus strand of CAYNPH010000058.1, from coordinate 3,430 downwards.
ACCCCCGGCCTTCAGCGGCGCTTCACCGGGTTGTACCCCGGCTTCACGTACCGCCAGTGGCCAGGATTCAGCCCCCGTACTCACCCTTACGGGCTAGCGGGGACCTATGTTTTTATTAAACAGTCAGGACCCCCTGGCCACTGCGACCCGCGGTTCCACGGGTGTGCCGCAGAACCGCAGGCACCCCTTCTCCCGAAGTTACAGGGCCAATTTGCCGAGTTCCCTGGCCCGGGTTAACCCCCACAGGCCTTGGGCTCCTCACCCAGGGGCACCTGTGTCGGTTCTCGGTACGGGCGCGGGGGATCGTTCCCGGACCCCTTTTCAAGGGCGCCAGGGCTCGGCCGAACCCCCCTAACGGGGGGCCATTCCTCCCTTCGGCCGGTTCTCGCCGTTATGGCCCTCCCCGGCCTTCGGGTAGTTAGCCGGGACGGCTGTCCCGGTCGGCCTACCCCGACGCGTCAGGGTCCGGGCTTGCGTTGCCGCACCTACCCCCGCGGCACGGGAATATTAACCCGTTTCCCTTTCGGCAGGACCGAGCTACGGCCTGCCTTAGGACCGGCTAACCCTCAGCTGACGAACGTTGCTGAGGAACCCTGGCCCTTCCGGCCGTGGGGATTCTCACCCCACTTTGCTGTTACTACCGCCGGGATCCGCACTCGGAACGGGTCCACCGGACCTCACGGCCCGGCTTCCGCCCCGTCCCGACGCCCGCCTACCGGATCACGGCTCCATCGGAGCCGTGCCCCGGGGTCTCGGCGGCCGGCTTAAGCCCCGACGTATTTTCGGGGCCCGCGGCCTCGGCGGGTGAGCTGTTACGCACTCCTTAGAGGGTGGCTGCTGTTAGGCCCACCTCCCCGCTGTCTTAGGCCGCGGACGCCCTTTACGCTTGGCACTTAGCCGGCACTTGGGGGCCTTAACCCCGGTCTGGGTTGTTCCCCTCTCGGCCCCCGGGCTTACCCCGGGGAACCCCACTCCCGCCATCTACGGCGGCCACGGGTTCGGAGTTGGACTGGGAGCCCGGGGCCTCCCGGCCCTCGGTACCCCCAATCCGTAGCTCTACCCCGTGACCTGCCTCCGGCGGGGCTGTGCTGCGACACACTTCGGCGGGAACCAGCTATCACCGGGCTAGATTGGTCTTTTGCCCCTAGGCGGGGCTCATGGGAGCGAATTGCACGTCAGCACCCCTTCGGGCCTCCACCGGGGTTTCCCCCGGCTTCACCCTGGCCCCGCCTAGATCGCCCGGTTTCGGGTCTCACGGCAGTGACTCCGGGCCCTTGCAGACCCCGCCCCTCGCGGGCACAAGGCCCGCTGCGGGCTGTCGGTTTCCCTGCGCCTTCGGGGTTGAACCCCTTAAGCTTGCCACTGCCGTGAACTCCCCGGCCCGTGTTTCAAGACGGACGGTGCGACCCCGGTCCACCCCCCTCGTACTCCGCGGTCACCCGCGTTTCCTTCGGGGGGCTTCACTCCTTTCGAGCCGCACCGTGACTAGCCGCCCGGTTTCAGGCTCTTTTCACCCCCCTCCCGGGGTACTTTTCAGCTTTCCCTCACGGTACTTAGTTCGCTATCGGTCTCGGGACGTATTTAGCCTTGGAGGTCGGTGACCCCCAGCTTCCCACGGCAAAACCAAGCCGTGGTACTCTGGCTCCCGGCGAGGGCCCCTCCGGTTTCGCCTACGGGGCTATCACCCTCTACGGCGGGGCGTTCCAGCCCACTTCGGCTACCGGAGGTCGGCCCCCTGGGCTCGAAGCCCAGCCGGGAGCCCACCAACACCACATCCCCGCCGACTCATCGCCGGCGGGTTTGGTTTGGGCTACCCCCCTTTCGGTCGCCCCTACTCAGGGGATCCCATTTTGGTTTCTTTTCCTCCCCCTACTAAGATGTTTCCGTTCGGGGGGTTCCCGGTCGGTGCCCCGACCGCCGGAGGGTATTACCCTCCGGCAGGAAGTCCCATTCGGGGACCCCGGGATCGACGGCTGCGTGCGCCTACCCCGGGCTTATCGCAGCTTGCCGCGCCCTTCGTCGGCGCCCGAGCCGAGCCATCCACCGGACGGCTTGGTGCCGACGTGCCCGAGGTGCCGGCTAGTGCAGGTTTTGCTGGGGCCTATGCGTGGCGCTCATCTTGAAGAAATCGCGCCATCCACCCGCGAGCATTACTCGCGGGCTTCACTCGGGGCCGCCTCGGACTCTCACGTAGGTAGGCCCCCACGCCCGCGCCTTGTGCTGGAGGTGATCCAGCCGCACCTTCCGGTACGGCTACCTTGTTACGACTTCTCCCCCCTCGCGGAGGGAGGGTTCGACCCACCCTGCCCGGGGAAGCCCCCGGACAGAATGGGCCTCACCCTCCCTCCGCTCGGATGGAGCGACGGGCGGTGTGTGCAAGGAGCAGGGACGTATTCACCGCGCGATGTTGACGCGCGGTTACTAGGGATTCCTCGTTCACGAGGGCGAGTTGCAGCCCTCGATCCCAACTACGGCGGGGTTTAAGGGATTCCCTCCCCCTTTCGGGGTCGGAAGCCCGCTGTCCCCGCCATTGTAGCCCGCGTGCAGCCCGGGGGTTTCGGGGCATGCTGACCTGCCGTGGCCCCCTCCTTCCTCCGCCTTACACGGCGGCAGTCCCCCCAGTGTGCTCCGGTCCCGGAGGACCGGATCGCAACTGGGGGCGGGGGTCTCGCTCGTTGCCGGACTTAACCGGACATCTCACGACACGAGCTGGCGACGGCCATGCACCTCCCCTCAGCGCGTCGGGCAAGCCCTTCAGGCTGGCCGTCATCCTGCTGTCGCCCCCGGTGAGATTCCTGGCGTTGACTCCAATTAAGCCGCAGGCTCCACCCCTTGTGGTGCTCCCCCGCCAATTCCTTTAAGTTTCAGCCTTGCGGCCGTACTCCCCAGGCGGCGGGCTTAACGGCTTCCCTGCGGCACTGGGCGGGCTCTAGGACCCGCCCAACACCTAGCCCGCATCGTTTACAGCCGGGACTACCCGGGTATCTAATCCGGTTCGCTCCCCCGGCTTTCGCCCCTCACCGTCGGGCGCGTTCCAGCCGAGCGCCTTCGCCACTGGTGGTCCTCCCGGGATTAACGGATTTCGCCCCTACCCCGGGAGTACCCTCGGCCTCTCCCGCCCCCTAGCCCGGCAGTATCCTCCCCGTCCCCGGGTTGTGCCCGGGGCTTTAAGGGAGGACTTACCGGGCCGGCTACGGGCGCTTTAGGCCCAATAATCGTCCCGACCACTCGCGGGGCTGGTATTACCGCGGCGGCTGACACCAGACTTGCCCCCCGCTTATTCCCCCGCCTTCCTACAGCGGGGAAAAGCCCCTCTTCGGGGCACTCGGGGTGGCCCCGTCACGGTTGCCCGCATTGCGGAGTTTTCGCGCCTGGTGCGCCCCGTAGGGCCTGGGCCCTTGTCTCAGGGCCCATCTGGGGGCTCCCGCTC
>CAYNPH010000057.1:0-10878 GCA_964399035.1 uncultured Desulfurococcaceae archaeon | reverse complement strand
ACGCTCTCAGAGGGCAGAATTAAAGATGAGCAAAAGTTTAGCTCTGGGGAGGTGCAGTGAGGGCCACTCTCTTACTCTTAATTGGAATAGGGAGTGCAAGCAAAGTATACTTTATTTACCGATTTCTGAAAACCAACGGGGGAGCGAGTTCATGGGCATCTGGTACTGGCTCACAGTTAAGAGAAGTAAGAAGAACCCGTTCATCAAAATCCCAAAGGAAGTGTTGGAAGAGCTGAAAACGGACGAGCTGGGGGGCCTGTATGTGATAGTTACTAATGATAGGGAGAAGTTCGAGAGAATGCTCGAGTTCACGAGGTGAGGATTGTGTAGGGAGCGGGAGGTGTTTGTCCTTGACCGAACCCCCCGGCCCCCGGACTCCCCCGCAGTTGATGTTAGGTGAACAGGGGTCAATATATCTACCCCTAAGCGCAATCGCGAGAAGGCTTGGCCTGAGCAAGTGTACAACGACGCTCAGAGGATTCCAAGTCACCTTCAAGCCCGACGTCGTTGAGGTGATAGTTAACGATAAGTCCTTCCCCCTACCGAGATCTGCCATCGAGTACGGGCTCCTCGACCCAGATCTCTTGACATTAGCGCTAAGGGGCGCCCTTTTCGAGCTGTTCAAGAACGACGGAAGGAACATGGGCGTGACGGTGCTGTGTTTAACAAGGACGTTGCTCTCGTTAGCCAGGGAAGAAGAGGCGGAGAGATTGAAGACTGAGCTGAGGGAGCTGGCGCCCGCCCGCAAGCCAAGCTTCGGTTCCATGCTCGCCAAGTTGCTGACCGATAAGATGCTCTCGAAGTACTATGCCTTGACTGACGTAGTAACTGAGATAACCTACTTGAAAACTGACGAGGGTTGGAAGTGGGGGACGGAGGCGGACAACACAATACTCAAGCTCGCCGACGAGCTCGGAGAGGAGGCGGTAAGGGAGCTGGCGGAGCTGTCCGGCGTCGGAACACTCAAGCTAAGGTCCGCGCTGACTGACGCCGTTTTGAAGGAGGTCCTCAAGGGCTTCAAGCGGGCAACCTTCGTTTCAAGCTCTTATATAGAGCACCTCCTGAGTGTGGGAAAGGGTTACTTAGCGTTCGAAGAAGGCTATCTAAACATCAAGAAGTGGTTCAAATACGGAGTATTGGAAATAGCAAAGGAACCTCCAGATGGAATAGTTATCCACGAACTACCCCAAAGTTCCTTCGAACTCCTAAGGTTTGAAGGAGATCCGTTGGACTACGTGGAGAGGGTCGCGGAGAGGTTCACTCCCAGGCTGTTAGAAGCCATGAGGTCTTGGGTTCCGGATCCCGAACAGAGGCTCACCCTGTGGAAGGCGATGGGATATACAATATACCCCTTTATGCCCTTCAGAAAGTTCTTCGTGTTGATCGGCCCCAGCGGGGCGGGCAAGAGCACGTTCTTGGACTTTCTGCACGAGGCACTAGGACATAAGAATGTCTCCGCCGTTACGCTGAACCAGCTGTTGAGCTCTAAGGGAGAATATTACGTAGCGGAGCTACACCATAAGCTAGCGAACTTGGCCGACGAGGGAATAACCTTGGATGGTTCCTATAAAGGGATAGAGTTGCTCAAGAACGCGGTCGGAGGCTCCTACCTCACTGGCAGAAGCCTCTACTCTAAGCCCTTTAAGTTCGTAAACTACGCCAAGCTCTTCTTCGCCGTCAACGACAAAAGGGCCTTACTTCCCCTGGAGTCCGACGAGGCATTGAGGAATAGAATGGTAATAATAGAGTTTCCGAACTCCTTCAAGGACAATCCGACAATGAAGGAGAGGCTCTTGAAGGAGGCTCCTAGAGTCTTCCCCGTCTTGTTGGCCGCGCTCAGAGCTCTCGCCAAAGAGGGGTTCCCTCATAGCGAGGAAAAAGATGACTTGTTGTACAAGCTCAAGAAGCTTTGCGAGTCCAAGTGTGTGGAGAGGAGAGACGGACTCTTCTTAAGCGCTTCTCTCATAAGAAGAGAGCTAGGCGTAACGGCCAGCAGCCTAGCAAAGACGTTAAGGTCTAAGGGGGTCAACGTTAAGTTAATCGTGTGGCACGGGAGAAGAGGGCTATTGTTGCCTCACGACTGCTAGGTGGTGCCGTTGGAGTGCTGCATAGTGATACCGGCGAAGGACGAACAAGAGAGCTTGCCTCAAGTCTTGAGAGAGCTTCTGTCACTTGGAGTTCCGCGTGAAAGGATAGTTGTGGTAGATAGCCACAGCTCCGACGCCACTCCCTTAATAGCCAAGTCCTTTGGAGTAGAGGTATTGAGCCAAAAGGTCGGGAAGGGGAAGACGGGCGCAGTCTTGACAGCTCTCAGGGAGCTCCAGTGCAAGTGCGTAGTACTGATGGACGCTGACGGCCAACACCCCCCACCAGTAGCTCTCGAGATTGGGGAGCTGTTGGATGTCTGCGACCACGTTCTTAGTATGCGGAAAACTTCTTCTAAGGATATTTATTCCTTGGGGAATAAGGTTTTAACGTTAATTTTTAACGCCCTCTTTGGCACGCGGTTCAAGGACGTGTTGAGTGGATTGATAGGCATAAAGCTCCCCTTCGAGACCGAGGAACCTCCGCGACCTTGTACCTATCCAGAGCCCTTCCTCTTATGGAATGCTTTAAGAAGAGGAGCGAGGATATGTACTATTGAGTACACCCCGCGCTCGCGCGAGGGCGGCAAGAAGAAAGTCAGCATTGTCACGGGCTTGGACTTACTTGCGTGCATACTCGCGCTAAAGATCCGCTCAGTGACACAACGCTTAAAGCTCGGATAAGAGTGAGAGAGGTGGTGAAGCCCACAATGAGAAGGCTGTCCTTGTTAGCGCTAATAGCCCTCCTCCCTTCCTTGTTCGCCGCCCAGCCCAACCAAGCGGTCACGTGGGAGGGACTAGCAAAGTTCAACGCAGCGGTGAACTTGTTCTGGGGTCTCCTCTACTCTTTGATAGGCTTCGCCTTCGCCGGACCGATCGGCTTCGTGGGAATGCTCATAGGCGCACTAATATCCGCAGCCATAGTATACTTCGTATCAAAGCTGATCTATCAGTTCTTCATGTGAATTTTTAGCACGCACTCAATCCCCCCTATCAAATAGTCCAAGTAACCCGGCAATAACTTGTCTATGACTATCATCAACGGCAATCCGGTTATCAGAGCCCCCACGGTGCCCACGAAAACGTGCGCCAACTCCGGGCCTATGAGGGACGCCGCGTGCATTATCACTCCAACCCTCAGGGCATTCAAGGGCACCACCAAAAGGAACGACACGACCACCACCTTCAACAAGTCTCTTGACCTCCTCGCTAGGGGAAGGGCGGGGACCACGAAGGCAAGGGCCCTCAAGCTCGAGCAAGCTATTGTGTAGCGCATGGCAGCGTCTCCTAAAGCCAAGATGTTCACATCGACGACCCTTATTCCGAGCGCGTGCAACAACGGCATCATTAAGGCCAGATCAGCCGAGATCAAGGCCTTGTAGAGCTGTGGGAGTGCCTCCACCAGCCTGGGACCGAAGTACCCCAAGTACAGGAGGGCGAGGGGGATGCAGTTTTTCTCAATTTTAGAGAGGAGGAGGGAGAGAGCGATCAAAAGAGCGCACTCCCAGAGAGGGGCTCCTACTGGGAGGGTGGCCAAAAGCACCGCGTGGACAGTTAATGCTATCAGAGCTACCTTTAGGAGCGCCTCCAAGCTAGTCTACCCAATGCGAGCGCCAGCGGGAGCGCTATGAAGGGGAGCGGGATTCCCGAGGAGCTCACCAACGTGGTGCTGCTCGTCTGCGAGCTGGTAGTCGTGGTCTGAGCGGTGGTTGTAGTGGTGCTGTGAGTAGTGCTCGGAGTAGTTGTGGTTGACGTGGTCGTTGTGGTTGTAGTTGTGGTTGTAGTGGTGCTTTGAGTCGTTGTGGTACTCGAAGTTGGTTGAACAGCAGTTGAAGTCGTCGCTTGAGCAATGGGGGTCTGAGCAGTCGCTGAAGTCGTTACCGGTAGAGCTGGTGTAGTAGTCGTGGTGCTTGTGGTAGTGGCTGTAGTAGTCGTCTGGACCGTTGAGGTGGTCACTCCCGGAACTATCTCTGGGAGTTGTGGGAGCTCGCCTAACGTGTACTTCCTCAGCGTTAGTACTTTTTTGTTATTGTCGTACTCGTATGTGAAGAACTGCTCCTTGTTCATTTGATATGAGTTAATGATAGTTCCCTCCACCTCGTTATTGCTTGGGTCCTCGACGCTAACGGCGTAGCTCGAGCTTCCCAAGTAGAACGTCAGCAAGCGGAGCCTCTTTGTCCCGCTAACATCCTCTATCACTCCAATGTGTGAGACCTTGTAGCTGCCCTCGTCATTGTAATCGATCAAGAACACCTTGGTTATGCTTCCTTGGGACTGGTAGACCTGGTTGTAATACTTGTAGTTCGTCTCGTTGAACCAGAGCAACCAAACGTAACCACTAGAACCAATTGTTTGAGTACCCGTTAAGATACCGTAAGCTTTCTCACCGCTCAGCGGGCTCTGGCCCAGCCCATCGCTGGGGCTGAGAAGGGGGAGACCGCTGAAGAGCTCGAGCTTTGCCGTGATCCCCGTGTCCTCCTTGTATATGTATTCCTCCACACCTCCGACCACTTGTACGAGGGCGTCGCTTATGGGAGCGGTTTGGAAGACATCGAGAAGTTGGTATTTGGCAAAAGCGCTCCCGTCCTCGGGCAAGCCCTTCAGCCACTGGTAATAGTCGTACGGTACAGTATAACCGTCCTTACTGAAGGTAACTATCAAGTGCACGAAGCCTTGAGTGAGCTTCAGTGCAATAGGGTTTCCCGAGTCGACCGTTTCGCTCTCGGGACCACTCGCTATTTCATTAGTGTATACTTTAGCTACCTTGCCGTTGTCAACTTCCCACATGGTAACTTTGATTGAAGGCGTTGAGGTGTAGCCAGCCGCGACCACGTAGAACTTGTTATCGTACGTGAAACATGCCAACGCTTTAACCGTGAGTCCGTGCTCGTCGTCTGTAAGGGCCTTGGACGTGAGCTGGTAGACCTTGGCGTTCGCGTAGTCAACTAAGAAGAGGTAATTGTTTGAGACTAGCACCACGTAGTCCTCTCCACAGGCGGCGAGAGCTTGAGGAGTTCCCAGCTGGTTGTTGAAGTCCTCTGTTTTGAACTCCTTTGAGCTATGGGTCAGGGTGAGGGCAGATGCGAGAACCAGCGCGAGCAAGATTGCTATCGTCCAGCGCAACTTCGAACCCGGTGTTACCTAGCCCTACGTCTATTTAAGAGGGGGATCACTGCGATCAGCAGTTGCAGTGGCACCACCGACAACGTCGTGGGAGTGGTGAACACGGTAGTAAGCGTGGTGACCGTAGTCAGGGTGGTTAGAGTTGTGGTAGTAAGCGTAGTCGTGTTTGTGGTCACTACAGTGCTCGTGGTAGTAACCACGGTAGTGAAGGTGGTAGTGTTTGTTGAGGTGGTCAAGGTGGTAGTAACCACGGTAGTTGTACTAGTGTAGACAGTACTCGTCAAGGTGTAGGTAGAAGTTGTGGTCACGGTAACTGGCACGCCCACCCAGACCTCGTACTTCACTAAAGAGTCTCCGTAGAGCACGTAGAAGTAGCCGTCCAAGGAGGACGCGTCGAGAGGCGGGGTGGTGTTGGTGAGGGAGCTGAGCGGAGCCAAGGAGGGGCTCAGCAACGTTATCGAGGGAACTGTTGGGCTGACTAGGAGCAAGAAGTCCGCCGTCGGATCTCTGCAAGCCACCCTGTTGAGCGGGTCGCTCAGCGAGTAGCTGTACTGTGGGCTCGCTCCCCCGCTTATGACGTCGGATAGCCTGTAGAGCTTGACCCCCCCAGAGGTCGCCACAGCTAAGTCATCACCGCACAGCGCGATGGAGTTTATTGCTTCATTCACGCTGGTCGTTTCGTAGGTGGCAGTTCCTCCCTCGCTCGCCGTGATGTCAAAAGCAATTAAGTTGCCCCCCAGCGTGGATATTATCACGTACGGCTTTCCGTTGTACGTCACGAAGACCCCGTCGGAGGCCGTAGAGCCTAGATCAACGTCATTAGTCCACACCTCAGTTATCGCTCCGCTCGAGTCTATTTTCAGGAGGTTGCATTTCATGCCACAAGCCAACACCTCTGCCTCCGCCCCGGTCTCCCACACGGGGACGACCACTCCCTTCAGCTCCGGTCTTATTGGATTGTCCGTCCTCTTGCCGCCCTCGGTGTGTATTATCCCGTCGTTGGTCAAGTAAGCGTAGCCTTGGGAGGAGCAAGAGGCAAAGGCGGTCGTGGACTGGGTTATCGAGTTCACTTGTTCCCCGTCAAACTTCACTAGGCCGCTGGAGCCAAAGATCAGCAAGCTCTTTCCCGTGTCCTTCACGCACAGCTTCACTCTGGCGAAGTTGCCGTTCAAGGAGATGGATTCTACTGGGTGAACGCTCACCACTAAGTACTGGGCGAGCGCGGGAACCAGTACCAAAATGGAGATTAGGAGTGCCCTCATTCTCAAGCTCCTAATTTTAAGAAGGGGGGAGAGTAAAAAATCACTTCTTGGCGAGCCTCCTCCTCAGGGCCTCCGCGACTGGTATCGCTAGCACCGCGAAGGGTATTGCCGTTCCGGTAGTAGTGGTGGTTGGACTGGTGGTCACGAGAGCGGTGGTGTTCGTAGCGGTCTGGGTGGCAGTAGTGGTGGTCTGAGCGGTGGTTGTAGTGGTCTGAGTGGCAGTTTGGGTGGCTGTGGTGTTCGTAGCGGTCATCGTTTGAGTTACGGTAGTAGTCGTCGTGTTGGTGGCAGTAGTGGTGGTCTGAGTTGCTGTTTGAGTTGCCACGTTAAAGCCCACCTTGTAGAGGTGGAAGTAGGTTATTCCGTTATTTTCTGACTTGGTGACGAGTAGGTCTCCAGCTCTACCTATGATCTTTTCGCTGATCACCGGTATTCCGCTAACGTCAAAGACCTCCCCCTTAGAGGGGGTGGCTGCGAGGGCCTTCATCTCTGGGCCTACTACGCCTACGTCAATGACCTCGTAGTCTGGACTGTCGGAGGGCAACAACACTTGGTTGCTTGCCGTGAAGGTGTACGAATTCTTAGCATTAGCTATCACGAGCAGCTCTTTGTTGTTCACAGCGAAGTAGGCATCGCCGACCTTGCCGTAGTAGCTGTTGAAAGCAGTTTCTTCGGTATTCACGGCCGTGTAAGCGCTGCTGACCTTAGTGACTATGTACCAGTTACTGGCTTTAGCCAGCACTCCACCGTTGAAGCTCTTCAGCTCAGTTATAGAGTTGAGACTATTAATGCCATTTATCGTCTTAATTGCGTTTGCATCATCAGTAGGATCGTACTCGTCTCCTGAGATAACGCTGTCGGTGGTTCCTATTGAGGAGGCAAAGGTTACCAAGTAGCCAGTCTTGAGGATCCCTGTAGTTGTGTACGAACCATCACTAATTTCGCTCATAGTGCCCAGTATGTAGACCCTTTGGGAAGCCGTGTCGAGCGCGACGCTGTAGTGTAAAGTGGGGGAGGACGGTTCGCTGCTTACGGATTTCTCAGATAACTTTAAGGCGAGGTGCTTCTTGCCGTTTATTGCTATAGTATCGAGGCTGAGACCATAGTAATTACTACCAGCAGAAGCGTAGTCGACCGCGATCGGGGCCTCGAGGAAGCCCACCACTGGCACGGCTATGCTGTTGGCCTTGACTAGCGCGTATCCCAAGAACACCACCTCATTTATTCTATAGGTGGTAGGACTACCACCACTACTTACTTGAACATCAACGCTACTTGCTTGTGCGCTGAAGAATATGTGTAGGTTGCCCTCTTGGTCCTCGTAGCAGCTGAGCACTCTGTCGAAGCTGGGGGTGACTTGAGCGGTGCCGTAATTGTTACTACTACTATCTTCGAGGTAGAGAGTTACCGTCTTCATGGTAACTGCGTAGGGCACTAGCTGCTCCCCTATCTTGCTGTAGTACAAGTTATTGTTGTTGACCCACACGACGTAGTCCTTCGTCCAGCACGCGGGCTGGGCGCTGCCCATGGTGGCGGCGTTTATGTCCATCACCTTTACGGCGCTTATCCCAGCCGCGAAGGCGGTGGCGACGAGGAGCAGGAGCGTTAAGGACAGTGCTTTAGCCTTCACCTTCACTTCCCTCCCAGCTGGATTTAGACGTGGGCATGCTTTAAACTCTGTGTATACTCTGAAATAAGGGTAGTACCTTGTTGTCGTTGAAAGAGATCGTGGAGTCTGGTATAGAGGATATCGAGATAAGAGAGCTCAAGATAAGGAAGAAGAGGGAAGGGAGAAGCGAGATTTACGTCATCACGCTTCCAAAGGCGTGGATCAAGAAGCTGGGAGGGGGGGACGGGGAGGTGAAGGCTGTGGTCGACTTTAGAGAAGGGGCAGTCTTACTCGTATTTCCAAAAAAGAGTTAATTCCTCCTGAGCCTCGTCAGCACGCCTCCGAGGAGGGCAAGCATTAAGGGGAGGGGGATCGCGATGTGCTTTGTAGCCAGCTCGGCAGCGCTGATGGTTGATATCGTCCTCAGCGTGCCGCTTACCAGCTCCACCAAGTAGACGGTGGTGCCCACGTCGCACCCCACGGTCTCCGTGAGCGTTATTCTCTGATTAGGGAACTGGGAGGCCAAGAGGTTCAACGCCTTCGTTGAGTCGAAGTCCGTCACTGTGAGCGTTGTAATAGTGCCCTTCCCAAAATAGGACGCTGTTACAGTAACTGTCACCACGTCCCCGGAGCCTGCGAAGGAGCCGGAGACGGTGGCAAGCTGGAAGGGCAACAGCTGGGCCTTGGCGTTTAGGCTGAAAGCGCCCAGCGTCGTAGTTGTTAAGTTAGTGTACGCCAAGCTGAGCGTCACGTAGGCCGTCACGAGGGTGGCTATCGGGGAGGACACCGAGGTGGAAGTGGTGAGGGTGCCGAGGAAGGCGGTTAAGGTGCAAACTGGCATCGTCCTTCACCGCCTCTTTCCTTTAGCTTCTTCCTTAATAGGCTGAGGGCGACTGGGAGGACCAGCGGAGCTGGTACTCCGGGGCCGACCAGCAACGGCGCCTCCGTCTCAACGCTGAAGACTGCTACCCGTCCGTCCTTGAAGCCTACTGCCAGCGCGTTTCCCCATGCCAGCGCGGTTATGTAATCGTTCTCGAACGAAGTGGAGTACACGACGTCCGTCCCCTGGAGTATTGTCAGCTCCTTGCCGTCAGCCACCGCCACGTAGGAACAGGTGGGGGAGATCGCTAACCTCTGGCCTCCTAGGCCCGCCACTTTGAAGTACTTCCCTGAGGTGAAGTTGTGGACGTATAGCGAGGAGGACGTCAGTATGTATGCGACTCCCTTGCACGTCGCCACGTCCTCTATTTCCTCAGATTGGAACAAGCTTAGCCTCAGCGGGCTACCGTCGTAGACGTTGACGAGGTATAGCTTGTCGTAGAGTGAGTCTGCTATGAGCACTAGCGACGAGGAGAGCATTTTGGGAGACGTTTCAACTAGTCCTACGTCGAGCGTCCAGTACACCGTACCGTTGAAGTCCATCCTAGAACACTTCCTTTGACACGCTATCATGCCGTCTCCCAGCAGCGTCACCACTTGGTCGACGTCCTCGCTCACCTCGACCTTCTTCCATAACCTAGTTCCATTTGATGTGCTATTGATCAAGTACACGTAATTGTCAAGACTCATGAAGGCGAAGAGGTTGCCGTAAGCGCTGACCCACGTGAACGTGCTGTTACAAACGTGGTATAGGTCCTCACCGCTCGCGCTGAGGACATAGGAACAAGCGTCGTAGGAGGCCACTCCCAGCGTTCCGCGGTAGTTGAACGCCAATGCCTTTACCTCTCCTCCCGTGTTGAAGTCCCACACGAGGATCAAGCTGAGCTTTCCCGCTAACAAAGTTGCACTCCCTATTCCAATTAAGAGTAAGAGAGTGGCCCTCACTGCACCTCCCCAGAGCTAAACTTTTGCTCATCTTTAATTCTGCCCTCTGAGAGCGTGCTCACGCTCTCGGCCTTGCTGATCGTCGCGCGCGCGGGTGAGCGCGCTACTAACCCTCTCTGCTAACCTGTTGTTCGCCTTTGCTCTTGACATCCTGAACTCTTTTTTACGCGCACTCACCCGAAGTATATATTATATCACTAAGGTTATTTCAAATGAAATTTAAGGAGAACACCTTCAAAGGGCTGTATATACAAAATGAGCAGTCCTCATAACGTGGGTAACACCTGAAGGAGAAGTACTTGGTGATTGAATAAAAAACACTTTCGGGTGAACTGGGTGAGTTCTGGGTGAGCAGTTCCGATGGTCGCGGGTGAGTTTCATGGGTGACTTCTGCGAGAGTCTAATTCAATGCAGTGCGCGCGGGTGAGTTTTTGCGGCGCAAACTCACCCATGAAACTCACCCAGCGATGGAGAAAACTCACCCAGGAACTCACCCAGCCGTCACCCGCGGGTGAGTTAGGTGACCCTAATTCACCCAGTTTTACGAACTTTAACGGAAGAGTATATCGACAAATGTTTGAATGCCTAGATAATTAACTTTTCTGCGTTCTATTCTCGGGTTTTTAATGGTAATACCCGATCCCTTAAGAGTTTTGTATAATGTATTATTCAAGTTGCTTTCGCTCAAGTTCAAGAAATATTTTCCTTAAAATGACTAAATTTCCGAGTTACTTTTTGACATCAAATAATATACTTTTCCGCTTAAATGTCCGGTATTACTTCTCCTGAACTCACGGTCTCTAAAGGAGCTATCGTTTTAGTACGATTAAATTTTTCGATAACGAAAATAGCTATGTTAAGCCCGTTAACAAAAGCGCTGGGAAGGTGGTACTACGAAAAGTGCGGGCGCGAGTACTTGCTCGACTTCGACCTGGGAGACCGATGAGTTAAGGGTCTTTCCGAAGAGTAGAGTTAA
>CAYNPH010000056.1:0-2857 GCA_964399035.1 uncultured Desulfurococcaceae archaeon | reverse complement strand
TCCCTCCATGCGACTCAACCAATTACTTTATTAAGTAACATAAGGTTTACTGGAAGCCCATTAGTGCTTGCCCCTCCGAGGAGTAGTGTGCCGGAGCCGAACCTTACCGCATAGCACATCAGGTACCCGTCGCTGGTTCCGTAGCTCTTACCAACCACTGCTAGTCCGTTAGGTAACTGCATTCTACTTGCCACCCAGTTAGGTGTCGACCACCCGGGTAGGGTGTTCAGTAGGCGTGGGTAGAGTTCGTTCCAGTTTACCGTGACGCTCCCACCCATTAACTTCATGATCCATGATAACCCCTTAGCGCCTATGGTGTACCTCCCTGAAAGGAGCGGGCTACTCACATAGTAAGCCGTGTATCCGTTGCTATTCAGAATCACCACCCATCCCTGCTTTATCCTTAACATTATGAGGGATATTAGCGTCTTCCATAGCGGGTACGTTGTGGGAGGTGACCCGCCAGCGCTCTGTGTGAAGTATTGGCTCCAGCGTGATGCTATGGTTGCCGCGTCGTTACTTGTGAAACTCACGGCAAGGCTCCCTGAGTGGGCGGTTGAATCAAGTACGTACTTGCCGCTGATCTCTAGGGCCTTGATTAACGCTGACGCCTCAGTGTTCGAGGATAAGGGCTTTAAGCCGAGCCACACCACTAGCTGGGAAGGCGTGCCCTCCCCCGTAACGGAGTCGGAGGCTCCCGTGTCGGTGTCTTTGACTTGGATCGTGAGTGTTCCGAAGTTGCTATTGTACGTGAAGGTCACGGCGTACGTGTGGAGTAGGTTCGTACCCACGTCGAGTGTGTAGCTAACTACGGTACCCCCTGACTCGACGTAAGCAATTACACCTGACTCCGTGAACCTAACAGCGTTAACGCCGTAGTTTATTTGTAGGGCAACGTCTTTCCCGGCCACCGTGGCTAGTGTGAGCGGCACAACGTAAAGCGTCACGCTTCCATTTTCCAGCGTAAATCTCGAGGTGTAGTTCACGAAACCTGCTGGAGGCGCTAACCCGTAGGTGTACAGCGAGATAACCACACCTTCATTCGTTAAGGGGTGCCAGTAGGTAGTTGTGGTTGGTCCCTGTATCAACTCACGTGGTATTGGCAGGGCCTCCTCCAAAGTATTCACGACCACGGCCCTGGCTTCCGGCGCGCCAAGCACGCCCCACACGCCGTTCGCTGAGGAAACGTTCTTCACTTTAAGCCCCATTAGCCTCAGGGCCACTTCGGACGCTATTCCCTCCACGTTCACTACCCTACTGTCAACAACCTGCGTTTCACTCCAGGAACCGGGAGTGTCTAGGCACTCGAGGACGTACGCAGTGCCCGATGCCTTACTAAGTGGTAGCGGAGGCTTCCTGAAAATATATGTGTATATTGATAGGGCTATGGACGCGTTGACAGATGCGTCATCCTCGAAGGCGCTGAAGCCTATTAGGACGAAGGCGCCTCTACCAACGTAGATAGCCTCTGCTGAGTAGTAGGTTACGCCCCCAGTCACGTTCACGTAGAAAGGCTCCACAGCTACTTGAGGGAATGCCCCTAGGTTCAGGCTTCTTGACGCGTAAACTTTCCTCGGCAACTCAACGCCGGTGAGGTTAGCTGCCACTACGCCAGAGTCCGTTATGCTGGCAAGCAAGTCAACACCGTTGTAGCCCCAGAACAGGCCGTAGCCTCCTGTCGCTGCCCCTAGGACGACCTTAGCACCTAAGCTTCCAGGGCCGTACTTCCCGTAGGTGGGGCTCCACGAGTAGAGTCCCGACGCGTTGGCAACATAGTAGAATGGGTAACCTATTACGCTGACCCATATCCACCCACCCCGCACTCTCTCACCGATCCTTCTGAAGAGCCCAACCCACTTACTGGGTTTGCCAGCGTTAGATGCCATTGAGGCAGTGGCGGGAACGGCCTCACCGTGACAGTTTATTACTATGGCTGAGGCAGGACCTTTGTTGAGCAGGTTCTCCCATTCCCGTGGGGTACTCACAACCACTACCTTGCTTATTAGCTTACCTACCAGCGGCTGCAACACGGTAAGCAACTTCTGCGCACTCACCCAGGAGCTAGGGTACCCTTGAATCGCGAGCAGGTAGACCACGGGTAAGGGGGTCACTGGGACGTGCCTTAGGTCAACTGATGTCGGAACTGAAGCCTCTGTCCGTCCTCCCGCTGACATCATTACTTGAATTATCCTCGACCTCACAAACGATTTTGGTATAGTAACCACCACTAAGTACAAATCGTTGCTGATCCTCTGCACGATATCAGGCACTGCTCTGTAAACATGCCCTGTTGAAGGATCCCTCACGTATACGTACTTAATTAGGTATGGGTCCAGCGACACGTAAAGGAATAACTTAAGGAAATCCCTCAGCGCATAGAGCTTTATCGCCTCAATTCTTGCGGGCTTTACGTTCACCCCGTACTCGCTTACCCCACCGACCCTTCCCTCCACGTAAGCGTAAAGCGTGATCCCGGCTGAAACGGTAATTAATATTAGAAGCACCACGCCGACTATCTTCGAGATAGCGCACCTGAGACCGCGTGGTGCCCTCACAACTGAATCCCTCTAAGTACTTTAGTGATGACTTAGGGAAAAATATTCTCATTGAAATGAATGTTTGGGTTTAGCTCCCATTTAATTAAAAACCTAAACTTCAGTATTAGTTTAGCCAAGCTTAACTGAGGAAATTACCTTCATCGTGCTTAGGTCAACGCTTTGTATCAGCATACTGGATATCGTATATAGGTAATTTCCTATGTAGACCGATCTAACTACGTATGGATGCTGTATCTTTCCTGCAATGCTGAGTTTACCGCCTTCACCTATCCTCACGATGTATAAGTAGCTACTTGCCT
>CAYNPH010000055.1:0-3238 GCA_964399035.1 uncultured Desulfurococcaceae archaeon | reverse complement strand
TTGAAGGTGATAGGATGCGCCAATCAGGGGAGGTGGAGGAGGACTCCTCCTCATCGACTTTGAGGGCGTCGTTACTCCTCAAGAGTACCTTCTAGAGGTAGCTAAGCGTTCAGGCCTCTACGCTAGGGTTAAGGAGGAATTTCTCAACGGGATCAACGGCTTCACCCCTTGGCGTGAGTCCCTTGTGCGGAGGGTAGCTCTTCTCAGGGGTGTTAGGGAGGAGGTGTTCCGTGAGGCTGCTGAGGCATTACGCCTGCGTTGCGGCGCGGCCAAGCTGATCAGGCTACTCAAGGCTAGGGGGTGGAGCGTGTTCATAGTTACCGGCGGCTTCACCGTCCTCGAACCGACGCTGAGGGCCCGGGGCTTCATGCATGACGGCTTCGTGGCCCACGAGCTGATCTTCAGGGACGGCGTGCTGGAGGGCTGCACCCTCACCTACAGGGACAAGGGCGAGGTTGCGAGGAGGCTTAAGGAGGAAATCCAACCAAGCATGACCGTAGCCGTGGGCGACGGGTACAACGACATACCCATGCTGAAGGAGGCGGACCTAGCCATAGGGTTCAGACCAAAGGAAATAGTGAGGCACTACATAGACGCGGAAGTCAGGACCTTCAAACAACTATGGAGGATACTCCGCCTACTAGGATAACCACCAAGAAACTCTCATTAAAACACTCAGCCCGCCCAAACGATTAACCGATTTTCCCTGCCCCCTTGCCCCTCTCTAAGCTCGACCATCCCTAACTCACGGACTCGCTCCTCCAAGGCCTGCCTAACGACCCCACTCACGTTAACATTAAGTTCCTCCAACTTCCTCTTCAGCTCCTTAGGAATCCTAACGGAAATCACTACGCTACTCAAGGATCTCGCCCATAACACGCTCCGTGCAAACCAATGAGGTCTTAGGCAATGCGGTGCTTCAAAATGTTTGGAACTCTGCCTCCGACTGACCTAAGCGTAGCACACCAGCCTTCATCATCCCCTCGTCGAGTAGCCTTAGGCAGAGCCTCCATGAGGCGGTGTCCTCCTCACGCACCCTTAAGTACTCCTCCCGCCACACCCTCCTAACGACTGGTGGCTTAGGGAACATGACCCAGCCAGCGTACCCGTCACGGAACACTATAAAGAATATCGGGTTCAAATCGTCCGGGATCTCATGGTAGCTCAGGTAAACCCAAGCCAACCCATCACTCATGCTCGGAATGGGGAGGAGGGAGTGCTCGTATGGGTGGTAATGCACGGTACCGACAGCACCCGCCACACCCTCCAAGGAGATGAACTCAACGGAGCCCTCCGCACCGAATCGAAGCCCAAACCACTCAAGCACATCACCACTCAACCTCAAGCCAGCAACCCACTCACGGGCACCACGCAGGCCAAGCCACTCCTCCTGCAACCTCAACGGAAGCCTATAACAACCCACACCCAAAGCACTCAACCCCCTGAAATAATAGCCACGTCTACATAAAGAGATAACAGGTCCGGGGCAGTGATACCGTCCTAGTACGACGTGAATCATAGGTCGAGGAATCATGAACTTAGGCTCGGCAGAGTTCCTTGACGCGCCCTTCAGGCCTAACTTCAAGCACGATAATGTCCTCCTTAACAATCGAACCTTCAACGTTGCTACCATGCACTAACGCCAGCATCGCCATCTCCTCGAGAACACTGCACACTTCCTGGGGGATCCGAACATCTTCCTTAGGAACGTAGTACGCTAGGACGGCTTTAATGGGGCGCCCACCGCTTAACCCTTCTTCAACAACGTATTTATAGTACCTGATGAGCTGAGTTATCCCCTCCATTTCAGAGGGTTTGCGCGGCATCCTTCTAAGCACCTTAACCTCACCAACTACTATGGCGTCGTTTTCGCAGTAGATGTCAGGTCTTAACCCGTGGTCTATGGTTCTCTCCCTCCAGCACCTAAGTTCCGCCCCGGTACGCAACTCCTTTACCGTGAACCTGTCCTTAACGGCGTCTAGGGCTAGCGACTTCCCCTTCTTGTGCTCCGGGCCCTCCCCTTTCTTTCTCGGTGCCCAAACGCTGTGATGAGGAACCTGCTTTGCGGCAAGGCAATGCCCCCTTAGCGGACATACGTCACAGTCTGACTGGAGTAAGTCTTTCTTACACCACCCAAGTATTGCCGGCCTAGAGAGCACGAAGTCGTACCTGACGGGGTCAGCGGGGTTAATTCTTCTTAGGAGGTTCATGACTATGCGTAATGATTTAGCGCTATTGGGTCTCAGTTCCCTACCCGCTACTAACCTACCGCAAACCCTGGCTATACTGGAGTCCAGCGGAACCACGAGCTCGTCTCTCCTTATGAAGCTCCAGAGCCCTAGGTCAGGGTACTCGTCCCTGACAACCCACCTCAGGAATAAGTTCATCCTCTTAAGGAGGGAAGCGCTGTCCGGCTTAGGCAGTATTAGCTTAAGTGCCTTAGCAGCACCACATTCACTATCCAATACCCTGCGGACGGACTCAGTACCCCATAACTTGCTTAGTAACTTACGAGCAACCCGCAACCCGACGTAGTCATTGTTAAATCTGCGTGAGTCCCTACGCACCTCCTTAACTATCCTCTCGGCGCTGTCCCTCAGCTTGGCTTCGTAGGCAGCACTCACAATCACTGGCAACGCTAAGCCGTACCTGTCAAACCTGTGAAAGAACCCTACGTTATGCTTCGTAACAAACTCCACAGCCCTAGCGCTGACCTCGGGGTCAGCAAGATCCCTGATGATGAGGCCCTTCGAGGAGAGGTACTTCAGTAGGAGACTGAAGTTCGTCCTTAAAATGGCAACACGCATCTGGAAGTCGTAGAGAGCCGCTACCAGGGCTAAAACCTCCACGTCCTCCGGAGGGTAGCCAGCATCATACCATCTCCTCACTGGTTCGAGCATTGACGAACTCAAATACCTGCGTGACAGCAACACGTATAACTTGTCGAGGAGGACCCTTAGGTTATCGGTCAAGACGTTCTCCCTGTAGACCAAGAAACACACACTAAATTACTTGACTTCTCTTCCTCGCGACCCCAGATATTTGCTTAGTTACGTTAACTTCTTGTGCATCACAACTAAGTTCTTGGACTGACGTTGTTTTCTTTATTTATAGTACGTTGTTTAGGGGTGGTTTTCTTTCCCACTTTTGTGGGTTTTTGTATGTTGGTGGTTTCGTGGTTTGGGGTTGGTGAAGTTAAGTGGGGATTAACTGCACCGTAGTGAAGTTAACCTCTGCC
>CAYNPH010000054.1:0-5447 GCA_964399035.1 uncultured Desulfurococcaceae archaeon | reverse complement strand
TTGTTTCTAAGGCTTGTATCGGGATAATATGTCATGGTTTGTGATGTCTTTGTGTGCTATGTTGTGTATTGCTGGGTGTACTTCGTGGTGTCTTGGGTTGGGTACTTTAACCTGTTGCTGTGTGGGGTGTTTTGTCTGTGTCGTGTGGCGCTTACTCAATATGTTGGCGGTGGTGCCCTGCAGCGTAAGTTCTTGAGGGGTTACGTTGATGGGGGTTTGCGTCGTGCTTCCTTAGTCCTCTGAGAGTTTACGCTCGTCTATAACTTCCTGGGCTTACATTCATGCGAGATGTGGGTGTGTTGGGGCGCGGTAACCCGTACTTGGTTGAGGAGCTGAGGTCCTTCGACCTCCGTGGTAGGGGAGTGCATGACTTACTGGTCGACATGGCTGGCACGGCGTTCCAGGGTAGGGCGTTGGGCGAGGCGTACGGTGTGCTACTCGACATGCTTGGGGAGGGAGGGAACCTGATATTCATGGGGTTGGCGGGTTCCTTAGCTACTGCCGGTATGTGGAAGATAGTCAAGTGGTTCGTTGAGGAGCGCTTCATCGACGTGCTCGTGTCGACAGGCGCGAACATAAGTGAGGACATACTGGAGGCCATGGGGTTCAAGTACTACAAGGGCAGCCCTAACGTGAGTGACGAGGAACTCCTGAAGCATAAGGTGGACAGGTTCTACGACGTCTTCGCGGACGAGCTAGAGTACAGGGAGATGGAGGGCCTGATCAAGGACTTCATTAAGTCACTGCCGAAAGGGAAGGTGTACTCAACGGCGGAGTTCCTTCACCTCTTCGGTAAGCACCTTGACGAGCTAGGCATTGACTGCATAGTGTCCGCAGCGTACAGGGCGGGCGTCCCGGTGTTCTCACCGGCACTGACGGACAGCGGGTACGGGATAGCGGCGATCCTAGCGCTGAGTGAGGGCCACCACGTAGTTCTGGACATGGTTAAGGACTTCAACCAGATCATCCAGATCGCCTCAGGGCCAAGGAACTTATCAGCGATATACGTCGGCGGGGGAGTGCCGAAGGACTACGTCAACCTAGTGACAGTCGCCCAAACACTGCTCGCTGAGGCTAGGGGGATCAAGGACTACTACAAGTCCCTGAAGTACGTCATCCAAATAACGACGGACGCCCCACAGTGGGGCGGGCTAAGCGGCGCCACCCTCGAGGAAGCGGTGAGCTGGGGTAAGGTGCACCCGAAGGCATCAAAGCGCGTGGTTTACTGCGACGCCACGATAGCGCTCCCCATCATCGCCCAAGCCCTTTACGAGCGTGGAGTAAAGCGGGTCGACCCGCCCGACCTAACATGGGTTTTCGAGGGGGTGGCGTGAGGCATGGGTAGTCAAGGAACAGGAGTTGTTGGGAAGCACTACTACGCGAACCTCTACGAAATAGACGTGAGTAGGGGGAAGGACGAGGAAGGGTTAAGGAGGGTAGTGGCTGAGGCCGCGGAACTCTCCAACATGAAGCTAGTGGACCTCAAGAGCTGGTCCTTCGGAGGGGATAAGGGCGGCGTCTCAGTCATAGCGCTCGTGATCGAGTCGCACATAGCCGTGCACACGTGGGTCGAGTACGCCTACGCCACCGTCGACGTCTACACGTGCGGCGAGCAAAGCGATCCCTTACCAGGCATCAAGCACATAGTGGCCTACCTCAAACCCAAGGACTACAGGGTATGGTACGCCGACAGAGGGCAGAACGCGGTAACCACCCAGCCAAGGGAGGTGAGGCTCTAGGCGAAACCGCCGTTACCTTCCCTGCACGAACGAGAACACCTTAACACCCTTACCCGCCACCGCGTCACTCACTTCCTCACTCATGGTGACGGAGGCCACTAGGACGGCGTCAACCCTAGCTGACCTAAGCACGGCTAGTACGGCCTCAACCTTATCGAGGCTGTCGAGCACCACGTCAACCACGACCGCCCTACCCTTATCCTTAAGGCAATGCCTAGGTACCCCAACCATCACCGCCCTACCACACTCGCTGAAATGCGTTGCGTAGTACCCCTTCCTAGCTAACGGGCCCTCCCGGAGCGCGGGGCACACCTCACAGTGGAGCTCCATCGCTAGGGCAGTCGCCAGCATTAACGCGTACTCGGAAGTGGGCACCACAACACCCACCTTCAAGTCATGGAGCAAGTTACGGACCATGAGCGTGAAGAGCGTTAGGAACCCGGGCTTCCTGACCAGGTCGTAGGGGTCCTCGCGTGCGGCCTCAACCGCCTCCTCAACCAACCTGTCGATTAACTTGAGCTCCTCAATGCGCTCAGCTATCCTCCTGCTTGTCCTCTCCTCGGGCATGCAGGTCAAGCTAACGTACTTCCACAGCGTCTGGTAAGGGATGCCGAGGAGCGACTGAAGATCCCTCAAGCTGTAGCGATAGTTCAGGAGGGTAAGCAACTTAATCACGCCGGCCTTCTTAATCCCCTTAACCTTACTCAACCAAACATCAACCCCCAACCGAAGCTACGGGATTAGTATCCCCACCCAACACGTGGTTGAAGGAGGTATTTAAGGATCTCTCAAGAAGGAAGTCAATCCACATGATACTACGTGAGCCAGAATATGGTGAGCACCAAGGTAAGTTGATGAGAGCTTACACCAGCTTAACGCCCAGTAACTCACTTAATACTCGGCGCCGTCAAGGCGCCGGTGAGGAGCCATGGCCAAGAAGGTCAAGAAGAAGGGCAAGAAGCAGGAACCTGAGGAAGTCCCGCCCGAGTAACGATGCTGAAGCAAGGCGCCGGGCAAAATTACCAGAACAAGCACGTTTTTCCCTCACCCCCACACCCTATGTTCGATGGGGGATGGGAACGCATCGTGACTGACGATCGGTTGGAACGAACAGAAGTGAATGGTGAGCCGAGAAGACTGTGCATACGTGTCAAGACCCTAGTTATCTAAGGTCAAACACCTATGCCAGTATTCTCGACTCACGATAATACAGTGCGTTACTAAGGTAATAAGTTAGTACGTATCAAGGTTACGTAACTAAGGTGCAGGGGCTGGGACGCGTGAAGACCGTGATTACTTTAACTATTCTGCTCTAGACTCCATAATTGAAGTTATTTCCTCCTCGAATATCTCGGCCACCCTGCCCCAGCTACACCCCCTAGCGTATTCTAGGCCCTTCTCAGCCTTCGCTAACGCGTCCTCAGGCTCCCTATACACGTGGAGAATAAGCTTAGCGAGTTCCCGCGCATCCCCCCTAGGGTAAATGAAGGCCCTTTCCTCGGACGCCACCCCGGTCTCCTTAAACACGTCTGATGCAATGACGGGTTTACCGTAAGCCATGCACTCAACCACGGTTAACCCGTATCCCTCCTCGCCGATTGAGGACATCACGCACACGTCGGCTAACTCGTAGTACTCGCTGACCTCAGGAGCGTCTACCACTATCTCCACAGCTTTCCTTCCAAGCTCGCTGTTGATTTCCTCTGCTACCTCACGCACTCTCTCAAGGTACTTGAGTTGCTCGGACGTAAGCCCGCTACCGCCGACGAGCCATAGCTTCGCGTTAGGTATTTCGTGGGCTACTAGCTTGAAGGCCTCCAGCGTTATTAACTGGCCCTTATTGGGGGCGAAGCGACCTACTTGGAGGAGGTCGAAGTACTCGTTCTCCTTAAGCACCCGCCTGAAAGGCCCTGACACGCCCTCGAAACCAAGCACCCTGATCTTACTAGGCGTCACGTTGAAGTACTGGGTTAAGTCCATCATCACGCGTTTAGTCGGGACGACTATCCTATTCACGCGACGGGTAACCTTCCTCAACGCACGCATCCTTAACAGGTGCTTTAACCTATGCCTCCTCGCTAACTCAGAGTGAATTAACCCCACATCATGTATCACAGCAATGATGGGGATCCCCTCGTCAATCATTGTTGGTGACGTCTCGCCCCAGTAAGTATTCACGATGACCGCATCAGGCCGTAGATCATTCACTACCTTAGCCGCCCAACGGGAGAAAGCGTAGCTAGACAGCACAGGAAGGGCACGTCCCTCCTCCTTAATGATTAATTCATGAGGTGCCTCAGGGCGGTCAGACCCACGGAACCACCGAGTCACACCGATAACTTCATGCCCTCTCTTGCTCAGCTCCTCCCCAAGCTTCGAGATGAAGCGCTCGGACCCGCCCTTAACGGACGGCCACCAACCCCTAGATACTAAGGCAATCCTCATGACGCGAACCATCCTAAAGCGTGTAGTGCCCTTTTAATTACTTTCTTATTAATTTAATCCGCTTGCCCTGGCTTACCTCCCTCAAATAGCTTAAGTGCCTTAATAACTAGCTTTTCATGAAGTTCCTCCTGCCTAGCTACGTCATCTAGTAATTCACTCGCTATCCTGGATCTTAATTCTAGGGAGCAGTTATCGGTGTTGCCCGAGTTATCGATGAGTAACCTTAGCATTGGCTGAAGTATCCTATGGTAGGTCTCCTCACCGATCCCCACTTCAAGGAACTTAAGCTTCCCTAAGATTTCCTGGTAGTCCAACGCGTTAATCTCAGAGCTCCTTTTCACGGCGTTCATTAGCTCTAACGTAGCTTCCCCAACAGGTTTAGTTAGCTCAACGCAGTTTACCTCATCACTGCTTAGCACGTCCTCAATACCGAGTAATTTGAGCACAGTATCCATTGCCTCGGCGTGGGCGGTGCTTTGCGCTGAGATAACACGCATCAGTGCTGAGACGTACCCACTCTTGACTTTCTGTGCTAGGAGCCCGTAGAATTCCGCGGTGAGACGCTCTAACCATTCAGAGCAGCGTATTAGCATCGCTAACTTTCTGAAGTAGTCCTCAGGCTCCGCGTGATTCATGCTCCCAATCCTTCGATCTAAAATACTCTACGTAGTAATCCGTACTTCAAGCCCTAAAAACTTGCTTAACCAAGTAGTGCGGCTTGCGGGTCAAGCGCAACGGGGTATGGGGACGCGCGTGTCTTACTGCGTCATCGCGGGGTTCTCGGTCTTGACGAGTTCCTGAAGTATTTCTGAGGTGTCCCTCGTTACTACGTCCAACACCTCCAGCTTCCTAGCGCCCCCGGATATTAAGTCATTTAACTCGCGTAGGTTAACTTTCCTAACTCCCCCGTCAACCTTAACGACGAATACATGCCTTCCACGCATCACTTCCTTGGCGCCCCCATGATATACTAGCTTACCCTGATTAAGTACGGTGAGCGTGTCGGGCTCTATGTTCAGGTCTAGGTGGCTGGTGATCACGAGTATCTTTTCCCGACTTAACTTGCTTATCAGCCGCTTCAGCGGAGCTATCATTAGGACATCGACGTTACTGAAGGGCTCGTCCATGATTATGACGTCCGCACCCATTAGGAGGGCTATTGCTAGCTGGACCCTCTTCCTGTAGCCGTTCGATAGCTCGTAATACCTCTTGCGAATGTAGGGTGTGAGGCCCATTAACTCCGTGACTTCATCGATGCCTAAC
>CAYNPH010000053.1:0-6426 GCA_964399035.1 uncultured Desulfurococcaceae archaeon | reverse complement strand
GGGTGATGCGCGGTTGATCTCATCCGCCAAAACAATGTTCGCGAATATGGGTCCCTCACGAACAACGAAGACACCGCGGGAAGGATCAAAAACACGAGTACCAACAATATCAGCAGGCAACAAATCAGGAGTAAACTGAATACGCCTAAAAGAAAGCTTAAACAAGCGTGCCACGACCCTAGCGGTTAATGTCTTAGCTATCCCGGGGACCCCCTCGAGGAGAATATGCCCTCCGACGATCATTGAAGCCACGATAAAGCGGACTTCATTCTCCCTCTCAATAAGTATGTCCGCCGTGCTTGCAAGTACGTCACTCATTACTGCCGAGAACCTTGTTACCGTACTAAACCACCGAAACGCTATTGAATGTAAGGTATATGAGTTTTAACAACGATGAGTCAACGGAAGCGATGCTAATGGGGGTAAACGCCAGTACTTCAGCTTCGGTGCTTAAGGGCATGGCAATGATGTTGGTGATCTCTATGCTACTCTCAGTTACCTGTAGCCTCACCGTCAGTGCCCAGGAAGGGTCCGTCAGCGGGGTGATAAGACACTCTCCTGACATCATAACTAAGATCCTAACTTCTAACCTTAGCTTCCAGCAACTGAGTGAGTTGCTTAACTCAACAAACGTTGACGCGCTACTCGGTGACGAGGGGTTAGGTAATGGTGTGCTGAACATATCTAATGTCGTAAACTCTCTTGCAGGTAATCCGGGGGCTGCGGCCCAGCTGACAAGCAGTGATGTGGCGAAGTTGTCAACCCTAACAACGCAGGGTAATGGATCAATGCCTTCAGATCTGAGGATAGACCTAGGCTTACTTGCAAGCCTCGCGAAAGACCCGGCGCTGCGGGAGGTCTTAAGGGAATGGGCCTTATCAGGTACGGTGAACTTGCAGGATCTTAGGGATAAGGTGGAGGTGAATTCGCTCAGCCCAGAGGATCTAGCCATACTTAAATCGGCGTTGGGCTTAGCAATGAAGTACGGATTGGTCAGCCCGGAGGACGTTAGGGGACTCGGACTAAATAACATCACCCCCGAGGACCTTAAGGCAATTGCTGACATAGCTGACAGGCTAGCGAACTTAAGTAAGGATCCACGAGCAACAGAGTTACTTAAGGAGCTAGCAAGAAGGAGTTCAGAGTTATCGACGTCAGCCAACATAACGCCTGGGTCTCTATCGGACCTGATGGCTGGACTAGGGAACAACGCGTCCCTACCGTACGTAATTAAATCCATAACCGACGGGCTAAGGGAACTCGCACAGGTGCCGAAGAGTAGCGTTACTCCCGAACTTCCTAGGTTACCCAGTCTTAACCTACCAAGCATAAAGCCGCAGACCATTAACCCCCAAGTAAGTACTGCTAACGTATTTTCCTTCCTGAGGATCATCCTAGCGAGTGTAGTGGGCTTACTACTCCTGTACCTAGTGTCTAGGTTGTTTAGGGAGAGGGCGCGGTACGTAATGCTTAGCATGCGTAAGGGTAAAACAGTGCCCCAGATTAGCGGGGTTGGCGGAGTTAACGAGACAGTAATTCGGGCATACTGGAATGCGGTCTCCCTCCTGTCCTCCTTAGCCCCAATCACCCCCTCGGAAACCCATAGAGAGTACCTACGCAAGGTAAGGAGGGTGGCTGGCACGGCATTCGAGCAACTCACTAGGATGTACGAGCTTGCTAGGTGGTCCGGTCAAAGACTGGATGAGAGGTACGCGTCCATGGCATCGAGGCTTGTGGAGGCCGTGAGAAACGCGGTTCGCAGGAGTAGTGGAGGGGGCGTGGTTTGAGGGTGCGTGGGCCTGAGTCAAGGCTCGTCACGTACTTGTCTAGGGCGGGGCGGGTCATAGCGGTGGTTCCGGTGGCTTGGTTCTTGATCCAGACAACCGCGTCGTCGATTAGGGGGCTACTGGGGTTGGTGAGCGCCACTACAGCCCCCCTCCAGGTCCTGCAGGTGCTCGTTACCACTATAATCAGCGTTGCTGGGTTATTGGGCGCCATATTCGCTATGATAGGTAACCCTGTAGGCTTAGCTACAGCGTATGTCGCGTACGTAATAATGGTCTGCAGTGGTGCACCCCCTTCACTCATGATGACGGTATTCGTAGTGCTGGGCTTCATAGCGTACTTGCCTCTTGACGTGGTATCCGAGGTGTGGCGTCCGGGTAAGGTGAGGATTACTGTGAATGCCCGGAATACCGCGCTTTTCTTAGTCTTTGAGTCCGTGAAGGTTGGCCTGCCCGTGATCCTTGCGTGGTTTATTTACGGGTTTTACGCCTCATTACTTAAAGTCGGTTCTACGCCCTCCCCTGGCTTATCGATGCTGTGGGACGTGTTTGCCCACACCCTAGTGGGCAGATTATTCGTGTTCGTATTTGTCATAGGGCTCGGAACGTACCTCTCTGGTGCGGTTATGGATATACTCTCTAGCTACGCTGTCCCTAACCCCCTGCGGGTGAGGAAGTACGCTGAGGGGTGGTTAACGCACTTGAGATCGTTCTTGAGGGCTGGAGGCTTCCCGTCGAGGTTCGTGGTTGGTTGGATGGCCTTCATGGGCTCCATACTATTCTATCCGTTCATCATGATACCCATACGGGAGGTGGCGGGCCGATACTTAAGCGGCGTAGTGACAGCATCAAACGTTCCTGCGGCAGCCATTAACGTGGGTGTGGGCATTACTGTCTTAGTGGTGTCCTACGTAGTAATGCGCCTCCTGCTAACGCAAATCTTCGTTGGGGGTAAGGGGTGGGCATCCTTAGCTGTGATTGCCGCGATAACGTTCTCGGTATCAGCGTACTTAGTTATATTTAAAGGAGTTCCACCGCCTTGGGCGGCGGGAAGTGCCTCACCAGCAGGTATTGATGAAACCGTGATGCGGAGCTACTACTCTTTTTACTCCTCCTTACTAACAGTCTTGAGGTACGTGCTTTACTTGCTGGGGGTAACGCCATGACAGTGCGTGCGCGATACGCGAGGGTTAGGGAATTCATATACCTGGGGCTAGGCGTAGCGTTACTTGTTGCTGCGTACCAATTCTTTACCATGGCGATCACGTACATGAGTCGAGCCCTAGTTGCCACGTCAGCCATGTCCGCACTCATAGGATTCACGTTCATCGTTGCTGCCCTACAACTCTTTAAGTTAAGTGCCCTCGCGTGGTCAGTCGAGGAGCTAAGGAGGGAGGAGGGTAAGTCTTAATGCGCGGCAGGTACTTCCTGTACGCAGTGATCTTCATAATATTCATAGCGTTACTTGAGTACCCGCCGCGCACACCAGTCGTTACTTCCGGCGCCTCCCCAGCCAATACTGGCTGGGACGGGACCTCTAGCCTAATGAGCATGCTTAGATCCCGCGGGTACCGGGTTTACGCGGTAACTGACTGGTGCAGTGTTGCTGACTCGCTAGGCAGCCTGAATTCGCCGGTAATAGCGGTCTTCATATCGCCGGAGGAACCCTACAGCTCAGGTGAGGTAGGGTGCGTGAGTAAGGTCTTGAGCTGGTCTATGCGTAAGTACGGGAGCGCCTCCTTGCTAGTTGCTGATGAGGGCCCCTACACGAACCCCATACTTAAGGCAGTTAACGTAAGTGCACTCATACTTTACGGCGTGACGCTGAAGTCCGTGAAGGGTGACCCCTACCCACTAGCGCTTCTTAAGGTTCCTGGCGGGCCGGGCGCCGGGACGTACAGGTTATACCTTGATTATGCCGCTAAGTTGAGCGCGGGTGACGGCGTAGTTATTGCTGGTAGAACCATCAAGGGTGACCCGGTTGCTGCGTACGTGGTTAGGGGAGGGTTTAAGGCGTACGTGATCTCTGATGGCTCCGTATTCATTAACGAGGTTCTGGGTCTCAGTAACGCGCAATACAACTACAGTGGCTTCGCTAACGCGTTATTTGCTTGGTTGGGTAGCCCAGGTAAGTACGTCGTGTTAATGGAGTCCGGGAAGTATACGCCGCCAGTGGATGAGTTACCTAGCCTGATTACGCGGGCTCTGGAGAGCGTTGGTGCCGGGAGCCTCTCAGCTATAGTCACCCTACTGCACCCGATGGTTTGGTTCCCGTTGCTGCATACCCTCATTTTAATGGCTGATAATGAATTACGTGCCATGCTGGCCTCAAGCGTGTTCGTCAGGTTAGCCTCATTAGCGGTGGGTACGCTAGCAACGATATTCTTAATGCGTATGGCCGTGTCCTTCGGTAAGATAGAGACCGATAAGGCGCTTCCCCAAGTGTCTGAGGTGCAGGTGATGGTGGACACCCCGGTGAGGAGGGAGGTTACCGGTAGGAAGCTCAAGCTCGGGAAAGATGACCTAGTGGCGCTCTACGAGTTAGTTGACTCGGTACTCAAGAAGACCATAGGTAAGGGGCTGAGGGATCCGGGAGTCGTGCAGGCACTCAGCAGTATTTCGGGGATTGACGTGAGTAAGGTGGAGAAGTACGTGCGGAACATGAACGCCCTCTACGCCAAGGCAACGCGGGGCGGTTTAAGACCATTAGTTCTCTCATGGAACCGTAGGGTTAGGTCACTGATAAAGGAGTCCGACGAGGTGCTGAGCAAGCTAGGCGCTGCCCTAACTAAGGGTGAGGGCGTGGAGAAGGCTCTGAGAAAGGTATAGCCCGTAAGCGATTTCAATTAAGGAAGGACATTAAGGCCATGAGGATGTGATCAGTCATGGGGCAAACCGCCACTGGTACGGCACGCTTGGTTAATGAGTTGCTTAAGTCGCTAGGGGGCGTGTCCGTCGTCACGACAACGTATAACGAGGCTAACTACGTTAAGCCATTCGTCGAGCGGGTTAGGGCGGCACTGAGGGGGATCCCTCACGAGATAATCATCGTTGACGATGACTCGCCTGACGGGACCTACGACCTCGCGGTGAGGTACGCTGACAAAGCAATAAAGAAGGTGAGGGAAGGACAGACCAAGGGCTTACTGGTGGGCATAGAGAACGCGAAGTACCCGATCGTGGTCACCCTCGACATAGACCTAGAGAACCCGCCCGAATTAATCCCCACGCTAATCCAGGAATTCCTAAGCAGGAGATGCGGCGTCCTAGTCGCGTGCCGCACACTAATACCTAGGTTCTCCGAAAGGCTAAGCTCCAAGCTAATAGGACGCGACATAGGTGCTAGGGACGTCTACTCCAACTTCAGGGTATACTCAAAGAACTGCGTCGCTGGCGCCCAACTACGTTTAGGGGAGACCTTCGGCGCCGAATTACTGCTAATAGCTAAGGAAAGGGGATGCAGGATCTGCGAGTACGTCTACGACCCGCCGCCCAGAAGGAAGGAACCAAGAGTTGGAGGAACCATCAAGGCAAACCTTAGGGTACTGCACGTACTAGCAAAGCTAAAAATAGCTATGATGAGAGGATACGGAACCACTAAACGCTAAAAGCATTAAAACCCGTTATCACTAACATAGGTCTTGGGCGGGGGTGCCCGAGCCAGGTCAAAGGGGTCGGGCTGAGGCCCCGATGGCGGAGGCCTGCGTGGGTTCGAATCCCACCCCCCGCACCAGCCCACATTCCGCACGTACTTCTGGTTCAGAAACTGTACCACCTACTATCCTCGTAACTTAAGCGTATCTACGTGCACATAGGCATGTAGTGCATTACTGGCACAAGTCACTAAAGCTTCCTTCCAAGAAGAATACTTCGGTGAGGCGATACTACTTGAGGCATTGATTGTTATCGTGGCGGGTTTTCTGGGGTATTTGATGGGTGCCGGTTTAGGTCTCTTTGCCTTCCTCGGCATTACTCGTATGTTCTTCATTAGTCCTGTAGGCCTAGTGCTTGAGGTGCCATTAGCGTTAGTGCTTTACGTGTGCTACAGGAGAAGGATCCATGTCGCTGCGCCCGTGGCGTTGGCAGCTATTCTTATGGGTTACTTGACGTCAGGATGGCTCATTAACGCGTTCATAAACATGATTTTATCGGAATGTCCTTAAGCTAGTCTTGAGTTAACGAAATTATTAACTACATCATAGGGTGTGAGGTTAGTAAGCCTGTCGACGGGGTCAATGTATGGTAATTTGCTGAAATGGCTTCGTAAAGTCCCCAAGGTTGACTATGCTGGTGAGAACTCTCACTACATTTTTGGTTGTGTCCCCTATTGGTGGCTCAAGGAGGAATAGCTGTGTACCTTATGGAGGGCTATGATTAACTATATTTTGATGTGAAAGTAAAGAAGTTTGAATCGCGTTGTATGGGAAAAACATTGCAATTAAGACAGTTATGGCTTAGCTCAAGGGTTAAGTTCGATCTCGTCGACTCTGAAGGTTGCTGCGCCGCCGTTCTTTAGTTCTAGGTTGATGTAGCTGTAGTACCAGAGGTTTTCTTTTAGTTTGGCTATCCCTACCTCCATTATTTTTGCGGAGGAGTTCGTGTCGTTAACGTTCTTGAGGGTGATTACGTAGCCTTCGTAGGA
>CAYNPH010000052.1:0-53970 GCA_964399035.1 uncultured Desulfurococcaceae archaeon | reverse complement strand
GAGGATCTCGCCTCACTAGGCGTGGTTAAGGTCTACCCACTGCACTGCAGCGGTGAGGAGGTTAAGGAGTACCTTAGGGAGAAGCACCCGTCAATGCTTGGCGTAGGTGGCGTCGGGCTCGTGCTAACTTTCCCCGCTCCCGAGGGGTGTGGATGAGTTCGGTAACTCGTTTTTACGTTTTGAGTCAGCCCTATGATTTTTAAGAGCCGTAAGCTGTGTATGTCGTGTAGGTTAGATGCAGATGAAATGTAGAATAGATATGAAGAAAATAATAACATCATGTATAATCCCACTAATAATCCTTTCAGCGATAACCCTCCCACTGATACAGGCGGGAGTAGCGGGGGCAGCGCAGACAACGTGGACAATCATGGTGTACGTGGTCGGGGACAACGACCTCGAGGGGTACGCGTTAGTTGACATAAATGAAATGGAGGCTGGCCTCAAGACCTACGGCCCCGGAAGCCCGGTAAGGGTCATAGTGTACGTTGACCGCTCCGAAGGCGACTACGAGTTCCAGTCAAACAACCCGCTCGTAAGGGAGGTTGCCCAAGCAAACCCTGAATGGTCGGGCGCCAAGATATTCGAGATCGTGCACGACACATCACCTAGGATAGCGTCAAAGCTCCTTAAGGATCTAGGCGAGCAGGACTCCGGCGACCCAAGAACCCTAGCTACATTCATCAAGTTCGCGATGAGTTACGCACCGGCACAGCACTACGCCCTGATAATATGGGATCACGGCAGCGGGCCAGGCGTGGTGGGCATAGACTTCGACAACGGCAGGGACTTCCTAACCCTGAGGGAACTGAGCTACGCGCTCAGCACCGCGGGAGCTAAGGTGGACGTGATGGGGTTCGACGCGTGCTTGATGGGCACCATAGAGACGGCGTACGAGTTAAGGAACTACGCATCATACCTAGTGGCGTCCGAGGAGAGCGAGCCCGCCGACGGCTGGCCCTACGACGCCATACTCTCGCGCCTATCATCCGCGCCAACCATGAGTGCCAGGGACCTAGCCCTAACCATGGCTAAGGACTACATCGCTTACTACAGGGAGGAGGGGGTGGAGTCCGGCGACGTAGTGACTCAAGCGGTGTTCGACCTAAGCGTGCTCAGGAACCCGGCCGGAGTGAATGCGTTCAAGGCATTCGCCCAGGTCGCCACCCAGAAGCCAGACGCGTTCAGGACTGCCCGGAGATACGCTAGGGAATTCACGGCATATCAAGTCGACCTGAAGACCCTAGCCGAGAGGGCGGCGACCGCTGGTGCCGGGCAGGCCGCGTCACAGGTGCTATCAACGCTCTCAAAGCTAATCGTGTACTCCGGAGCCTACGGCTCCACGAGCGGGGTTAACGGGATAACCATTCACTACCCCCTAAGGTATAACAAGGAAATATACTACAGGATAGCGTCCTTCCCGAAGGACACCGGGTGGGGTGACGCCCTAGACGTGCTCGTCAACATAGCGCCCCAGATAAACGTTCAGGTGCCGCAGCAACCGACGCAGAACGAGACCCAAGTACCCACAGGGTCAATAAAGCTGTTCACGGACATAGGGATAGACCTGGAAAGCGCTACGATGGGCGCGGCAGGAGGCGTTGACTTCGACGGCGACGGCGCTGACGAGTTCGCCGTATACGCCATAGGCTACGACGGTGCCGGGACGTACTACCTACTCCTCTCAATAACCAAGTACGTTGAGGGTAAGGGACTTGTCGAGGCCTACGTCTCGCAGCTTGATGAGGGAGAGGAACTGTCGGATGGGAGCTCACCCTTCCTAACTGCCGGGGTTATGGATGATGACTACGACGGGGACAACGTCAGCGAGATCTTCGCGGTTTACTCGTACGTGGACCTAGATAATGGGGACTTCTACACGAGCGTCGACAGGTACGATTACGAAGGTGGGGACGTCGTTCATGACTACAACACGGTAGACAATCTGGTGGCGCTGAGCGCTGACGTAGGCGATGTTGATAACGACGGCGCTAAGGAGGTCCTCATAGGGGGTTACGACATAGACACTGAGTCAGGCGTGGTGAACGGCTCCTTCTACGTGGTGGACGCAACCACGCTTGAGGTTGAAAGCTCGTACAACATAGTCCCGCCCGAGGGACAGGACGTCGACGTTACGGACGTGGCGTCAGCGGACGTTAACGGGGACGGCAAGCAGGACGTGGTGCTCGGCTACGACCTCTACGTACCGGGCGAGGAGAGCAATAAGCCCGTCGTTGGTAAGGTTCTTGCCTTCGACCTAACACCTGACGGCAACCTGAAGGGGATTGACGTCGTCAAGTTCCCTGAGTCGTTCATTGCGTCAGTCGGCACCGGGGACATAGACTCGGACGGGGTCGACGAGATACTGGTGGTGACGCAGTCTGCCGACGGTAAGCTAAAGCTCCACCTACTCAGGTGGGGAGGGAACGGCTTGGAGGAAGTTGATGATGGGTGGGACATAAACCCGAAGTACAGCTCAGCCTACGTCCAGACCTTCGACATAGACGGTGACGGCATCCTCGAGATGATGCTCATGTGCTTGGCGTATGAGGAAGGGAGTGACTACCCCAGCGAGATAACGCTTTACGTGTACTCCTACGTGACTGCCAAGGAGGACTTCCAGTTTGAGGCTAAGGTAGACATGACTGGCGAGTACTCCCTACCACTACCAGCGGACGTTAACGGGGACGGTAAGATGGACGTCGTGGTCATGACTGAGAAGAAGGACGGCATATACTTATCGCTGGGCGAAATAAGCAATTACGTCAACCCGACAGGCATCGTTAGGGGTAAGGTGCTTGACGCTTCAGGGAAACCCGTTCCTGACGCTAAGGTGAAGATCTACCCGCCCAGAGCAACGATATTCACCGCCAGCACCGACACCGACAAGTTGGGTAAGTTCGAGATAAAGAAGGTGCCCGCAGGAACCTACACCGTCAAGGCGGTCTGGATAGATGAGGCAGGAGGAATACACTACGGGAGCGCGGTAGTTAGGGTCGAGGCAGGTAAGGTGGTTAGCGTCACGGTTAAGGAAGTGAAGCCCCAGCAACCATCAACCACTACGCCACCCACTACGACCCAGCCCTCAACGACGCAACCATCAACAACTCAACCTTCAACAACGCAGCCAACCACGCCGGCCACGACGCCCGCGACAACGACCAAACCAACAACACCCCAAACCACTCAACACACAACCCCAGCAACGACGCCACACACAACACAGGCAACAACCCCAGCCACAACAACAAAACCATCAACCACGCAACCCACAACACCAGCAACCGCGCCCGGGACAACGCAGGGTGAGGGAACAACCACGGTTCCGGGCGGGGAAGGCATGCCGGTAACGTACGTGGTCGTGGGTGCGGTCATCGGCGTAGTCATTGTCGGTGCCGTACTAGCGCTCATGGCTAGGAGGAGACGTGCTCCAGCACCGTACGTGCCGCCCCCGCCGCCACCGCCAGCGTAGCCTCAGGTTCCCTAGGTTAAACACAGTTGATATTTTCCCTGTAGCGAATCTCTTCCTTGGATGTAATCAATGTCTGTTCCGTTCTCAACGGGCTTCAGTCGGAAAGCAAACCTGGATGAGGCGATTGAGGAGGCCTTCGGCAAGGCCCTCGAACGTCTTGAGGGCGAGCCAGCACTGATCCTCTCCTACCTGTCCTACAGTAAGTACCCGGAGCCCGAGAAGGTTGAGGATGCCTTAAGGAAGGTCGCTGGTGGGGCACCCTTCATAGGGGTCTCAACAGCTGGTGAATACGTTAACGACTTAGCACTGAATGGTTCCGTCGTAATGGCGTTGCTATCGAATAAGTACTTCAAGGCAGCGGTGGGTTCGTCTGAGGGCGCACAGTCAAGGCCGCGGGACGCGGGGGTGAGTGCCGCTAGGAGGGCGTTAGCGGCGCTGGAATCCGTGCCCTCAGCCAACCCCCTGAAGCCACCGGTTGTCGCGTTACTTCACTCAGCGCCGGGCAGGGAAGAAGACGTACTGAGGGGTGTTAGGGAAGTGCTTGGGCGGCACGTAGCAGTAGTTGGTGGGAGTAGCGGCGATGACTTCAAGCTCAAGGCCCCGCTAGGCTACCAGGTAAGCTCAGACGGTAGTGGCGTCGGGCGCGTGGCCTTAGTGTTAATAGCCAGCAAGCTCGATTACGAGGTGCTTGGCGGGCACCCATGCACGCCCACCAGCGCTTTCGGGCTCGCCACTAGGGTGAGTGGGGCAAGGAATGAAGTTCTGGAGGAGATCGATGGCGAGCCAGCACTAAGCAAGTACGCCTCATGGCTCGGATTAAGTGAGGGAGAGGTCAGGGAGAACATCTTGGCCCTAGGGCTCTCAAACCCCCTAGGCGTCAGGGACCCGGTCACGGGAGAGTACTTCGTTAAACACCCAGCAATGACCGTCGGCGAGTCCGGGATAGGGTGCTTCGCCACAATCCCGGCGAAGCACGTCGTACACATGCTAAGAAACGACAGGGAAAGGGCCGTGAGATTAGGTGCGGGCCTACTTAACGGGATTAAGGGTAAGCCCGTCGGCGCTCTACTAATCCACTGCGCTGGCCTAGCAGCATACCTAGGTAATGAAAGGGCGTCCTTCGTAAGGAAGATTAGCGAGTCGCTGGGTGGGGCGCCGCTCGCTGGGCTCGCGGCTTACGGCGAGCAGTGGGGGTATGAGGCGTCAGGGACTCAGGCAGTGCATAATAACCTAACAATGGCTATGCTGGTATTCACTGCTCATTGAGGTGGCGGAGCTGGGCGTGGGAGGGTGCCAAACCCCTCATCAATGCTTTTTACTCGCTAGACCCGCCTGCCCTCGGCTCGTAGAGAGGGCATAGGGCGCACAGGTACGGTACTTTCGAAACCCTAACCCTCCATAAGTCCTTGTCCCCGCCAACAACGGCGTCCTGACCGAACCGCTTAGCTAGGGTACCTGCCGCGTCCTTGCCGAGGCGCCAAGCAGTGCATAGCTCTGCCTTACACTTGCTGCAGGTCTCCGACTTCCACTTACCGACCATTAACGCTAACTCAGCCGTGCCCTCAAGTTTGAGTACCTTCCCCTGAAGAGTGCTGACGCGTTCCTCAAGCCCTCTAACCCTGTTCCTCAGGTCATTGAGGGTGTTACCTATGGCGTTAACCTCCCCCTTAAGCGCTGAGGCATCCTTACTTAAGGACTCAGCCCTGCTCACCCGCTCCTCAAGGCCCTTTAACCCCTCCCTCACGCGCCTTAACTCATCCATGACGGAAGCTATCTCGCCCCTCACCTTAGCTACCTCCTCCCTCGAAACCCAAGGAAACTGGGTTAACGGGGCCTCAAACCCCTCAGCCATGTACTCACTCACCGTAAGTGGGCTTAGGGAACCTAATTGGTTATAAGGAGTGAGGTGAATTACGCGTGGTGGGCGCAGGGATGCCTGCTAAGGATCTAGTTACGTGCCCTAAGTGCGGGAGCGTATTCAGCATCTCATACTCACGCGCCTTCAGCTGCGGCGGGTGCCCGTCAGCGACCTTCGGGAACTGCGGGTACGTTAAGTGCCCTAAGTGCGGGTATGAGTTTCCACTGACGAGGTAAAGGGTTCCCCTCAGGATAAGTGATGAGTACTCCCCGGCCAGACCGGGTGGGATGAAGACAATTCCTTTATCTGATCCCCCCACACCGCTCAAGAGTCTTTACCTTTTTTACGCGTACTCAATAGCAGAAATGATGTGTGAGGTAGTGAGTGATGGTTGAGGTGGAACTCAAGGGCTGGCAGGCGATGAGGGTGCTTCACCCGAGACCGGCGGTAATCGTGATCTCCAGGTCGGAGGAGGGCAGGGTAAACGGGTGTGCTGTCTCATGGATAACGCCGGTGAACGTGGATCCGCCAATAATAGCGTTATCACTCGCGTACAGCAGGTTAACCTACGAGTACGTTAAGGAATCGGGCGAGGCAACGATAAACATACTGCCCGCGGACGCCTACACCGCCGTCCACTACGTTGGCCGCGTGTCGGGAAGGGAGGTTCCAGACAAGCTGATTAAGGCGGGTTTCCAGCTAGTCCCCTCCAGAGCTGTCTCAACCCCGCACATCGACGGGGCGGCCGCCTACATCGAGGCAGTCCTACGCGACGAGCTCAAGTACCCTGACCACGCGATACTCACGTTCGAAGCCCTAAGGGTCGTGGCGGACAGCAGGTACTTCAAGACGGTATTCAAGGAGGAGAACCCGGTGCTGCTCCACGCTGGTGGCGACACTTACGTGGTGAGGTACGAGTACGTGAAGGCGCCGTAGCTTAGCTAAGCCCCTCTGAGCAAGTACGGGTGAAAAGTAGGGGGCTAGTGCTGAGGGGAAGTGCGTGACACCTTAATTCAAGCTGAGAACGCTTGATCACGTGACGTAAGATTACCTAACGCCATGGCGCACCTTGTTTAACGAGTTAACGTCGAACACTTAATACTAGATTATGAGTAAATTGAAGTGGGTCTCTACATGAGATGGGAAGTGGTTTGTAAACCGTCGTACTCTCTCCTTAAAGTATACCTGGAGTCCCCGGGCGAGGAACTCACGGCGGAACCCGGAGCGATGGCCGTGATGAGGGGGCCCGTAAGGATTAAGACACATACGGGGGGCCTAGGCCGGGCGTTAATGAGGGCCATAGCTGGTGGGGAGTCCGTCTGGCTCAACACGTTCATAGCGGAGGGACCCTCCGAAGTCTGGATAGCGCCTAAGTTCCCGGGGGACATATCGTATTTCCAGCTCGACGGGTCGAACCCACTCATAATAGCTGACACATCCTACCTAGCCAGCCACGGGAACGTGAACATAAGCGTTGCTTGGAGGGGCTTCAAAGGGTTACTGGCTGGCGGCGGAGGCTTAGTGTGGCTCAAGGCGGAGGGCGTCGGCGGGGTTTGGGTCTCGAGCTACGGAGGCATAGAGAGGATAGACCTAGCGCCTGGGGAGAGAACGATAATAGATAACTTCCACTTCGTAGCCATGACGCAGAGCGTCAGGTGGAAGGTCAGGAAGTTCGGCGGACTGAAGTCCGCGATCCTCGGCGGTGAAGGGTTAGTGATGGAGGTTGAGGGCCCCGGCACCGTGTACGTGAGCACGCGGTCATCCGAGCTTATAAGGTTGCTTGAGAGGGCTAAGTAGCTGGGGTAAATCAGCCACACACCTAAATTTTTAGTTGCACCCAATCATTAACACCGGAGCCTCGCTTTGAGGAAAGCCTTACTGGTAACGTCACTTGCGGTCATATGGGTCAGCATATCTGTGTCATCAATACTTATCCTGCTTTCCGGCGAGTCCGCATGGGTGTGCGCGTTCTGGAGGCTAACCCTAAGCCTCCCGCTACTGGCGCTCTCCGCCCTCGTAACGCGCACTAAGCTCAACACGCGGTTGAGCCCCCGCAACCTCATAGCCTCAGTAACCGCGGGGGCCCTCCTAGCACTGCACTTCGTGACGTGGATGGAGTCACTCCACCTAATCAGTGTGGCCCTCTCAACAACCCTCGTGGTGACATACCCGGCAATCTCAGCCTTGATAGGTAACGCCGTAATGCACGTTAAGGTAAGGCGGGAGGAGGTTGCGGGCCTCCTAATCGCGTTAGGCGGGGTTATAATAGCCCTTTACAACGGGCTCGTGGGTCACGGCGTTAAGGCATCATGGCCGCTGGGCTCGGCGCTAGCGATAGTGGGTGCCTTCGCCGCCGCAGGGTACTTCAGCCTGGGAGGCTACTTAAGGTCCTCTGGAATGAACCTAGCCCAATACACGCTACTGGCTTACGGCTCGGCGGCCGCATGGTTACTGCCCGCATCCACCCTAGCGGGCGTGCGGCTGACTCCTGCGAGGCCTGAGGCGTGGCCCTACCTACTCGCCCTCGCAGCCGTACCCATGATGGGCGGGCACACCCTTATGAACTACTTACTGAAGAAGATGCCGGCCCACGTAGTTACGTCCGTAGCTTTAGGAGAGCCTGCTGGCGCATCAATACTCGCCGCCGCGGTCTTAGGCCAGGTACCGCCGGCAAACGTAGTCGTGGGGATGACCCTAACAATACTCGGCGTATGGCTAGTAATAAGGTCCAGCCCCTACGTCAAGTAGCACCGTAATCGTAATTAAATAAATAATAATGGACATTGATCAATATGCGTGAGCCCTTATTTGTTGTATCTAATCCCCAAAATGCAAGTTAATTCATACTTAAATACGGCTTCTCTACAATTAGACTCGGTACCCCACATGAATATACGTAAGGACGTACAGACAGCATGCCTAATCATTGCCCTGCTCATGGCCTGCCTACTGGCAGCGTTGCTAAGCCCCATCATAAGCAACCGGTACGTTGAGGCGTTCCCGGGTGAAGGAGTCACCGTTACGTACGTCCGCAACCCGCCATTCCTGTCAAGCAGACTACCGTTGCTTAGGGTGAAGGATCTGTCCGGGCACCGCATCGACGGCGTCATAATCAACTTATTTGCGGTGATGCCTAACGCTAGAGTACGTTACGTCGGTAGCGCAGGTAACCTAGGCAACACGCTAATCCTACCACAGCGATACGTAATGAAGTTCACGAAGGAAATCATACCGGCATGGAGGGGCAAGTTGGGAAGCATAGAGGGGTTTGAAACCAGCTTAATAGCATTCATAAACATCATAAGGAAAACGGGTAGCGGGGACTACGTTAGTTACCCCTACGTAACGACCATACCTCTAAATCCGTCAGCACTAAGCAAGGGATACACAATGAACTCAATAACGATCACCATCAACACAAAATCAATAAAACCAACAAGAATCAAAGTCACGAACACTCCAAAGCCCATAAGCACTAACGCAACCACAAGACCGCAAACCAGCCTAAACCTCAGCCCCCAGAACACCATAGGCCCTAACTGCGTACCACTCCACGGCAGACCGGAAAACTTCGTCTACTGCGTTGAATGGAGACTAGAGAAGGAATACGCGCACCTAGAAAACACGTTAATACCGAT
This sequence comes from uncultured Desulfurococcaceae archaeon, assembly GCA_964399035.1. GTDB lineage: Archaea > Thermoproteota > Thermoprotei_A > Sulfolobales > NBVN01 > WAOL01. The sequence continues at coordinate 45,002 of CAYNPH010000052.1, read as the reverse complement.
CATAGCGCTAAGAATACCCTACGGGTACTACACAGATCCACAAGCAGTCTTTGAGATTAGCCTCTCATTCAACTTCCAGGAGAGGACATCGGCTTACTTTAAAGTATACGCAGGAATTAAGCTAAGCAACGCATTTCAAATCTCTTACGAGAGCGTTGAGACTCTCGAGGACTTTAGCTTCACATACTACAAACACTTCTTCAATAGTAGGTGGTCTCGGGAGAAGCCTTCCTTCACTGATGACGCGACGATCGTGGTCGGTTTTAAGGGTTCAGCCACCCTAGGCTTATTCAGGGAGTACGATGCCTTTTGCGAGAACGACGAACCTTGGTGCCCAGAGGAAGACTATGTACCCACCGACACGACGGCGAACGCCACGTTAATGGACATTAACGTTAGGTACGATGGTCAGCGCTGGACAGCCCCGTACAGTTACAGCATAGATGACGTCGTGGGGGACGGGGCAGGATGGGACAAGTACTGGGACCTAACCAAAGAACATGCTCAACCAGGGGAAACAGCCTCAGGCACGGGCGAGGCAACGTACTTCTACTCTAGTAGCGCGAACACCGAAAACTACGTAGGTGTAGATATAGCTGACCTAGTAGCGATGATCGTAAAGGATCCCAAGCTCCCGTCTTACTTCCCTGTAGATGCTGGGATAGGTTTCGGTGTTAAGGAGGCGCACACAGAAACCATTATTGCTGACGTGTGCAATGAGGTCAAGTATTCGGACTATTTCGTGAGCTTAACCTCTTACGTGTCTAGGGACGAGGTCTGCATTGACGGGACGTATGCGCACCTCAAGCTAATGTTGTTTGATACTGAGGATTACTCTCCGTGGTAGGGAAGCAGGCGGTCTCAGTAACAATAGCTCTAACTCTTTACTAAACTTGTAACTGGCTTGGGGAGTTGTTGCGGATCAAGGGGTAAGGCTTGCGTGTATTTATGTGCGGGCTTACGCGTTGAGTTGGATTTGGAGTTGGTGCTGTTTTTCAAGGGTTGCCCTTATCTTTGCTTGCGCTTACTTTAGTGGCGGAGATTGATGTGGGCGTTAGGCGTGCGGGGTTCTTAGGGAGGTTTATGTTGGTGGTCGTTGCTGTCGCGGCGTTTTCCTTTACGCTCTGGGTTTACACGCTTGAGCCGTACGTGTACGGCATAGACGGGCCATACTACTTGGTTCAGTACCTTAGCTTGAGGGATCGCCTTGAGTTGGAGTACCCGGACCCTCCGCTTGTGTTTCTCCTTCTTTACCCGTTCGAGCGTGTTACCGATGCCTTCTTCGGGGACCCGGGTTTCGGATTGAAGGTTGGCGTTTCGTTCTTCACGGCGGTTACTGCGGTTCTAATCTACTGTGTTGCCCGCAGGTTGCTCGCGGGTGAGGTGATCGTGCCTGCCTTGCTTGCTTTGACGTACGTTGTGTGGCCTCAGACGTTGAGGCTTGAGACGGACTTCATTAAGAACAGCGTTTCCTTCCTGTTTATCGTGTTGCTCGCTTACGCACTGATTAATGACTCGTTAGGGTGCCGTGCTAGGGCAGCGTTAGGGGTAGTTGCGGCGATATGCGCGTCATTAACGCACGTGATGGGTTTTGCGTTAGCGTGGGTTGCGATCATAACGTACCTCACGGTACTACTAATTCAACATCGTAGGGACGCACGCTCATTAGTCAGGGATCCGGCACTGCCCGCCCTCCTAGCACTCGTCGCATTAACTGTCGCTACCCTAGCATGGCCTCCGCTAATTGGGGGCGATCTGAGGAGGTTCAGCGAGTTCCTGAGTGCTGTGGGGGCTCGTGGGTTGGGCGGCGGTTTTGGGCATGGCCTCGTTAAACCATCCCCTAATAGTAGGGCTTCACCTTCTTTCGCGTGTGTTGAGCCGGCGCTGTACTACGGCATGATGTACTTACTTGCCCTCACCTCGTTGGTTACGGCGATCCTCAGGAAGGACCTGAGGTTGAGGTACGTCGCCCTACTCTCAGCGGTTGCTTTAGCGGTGCTTAACGTGCCCGCGTACCCTGCTGGGTGGGGTTTCAGGTTAAGGTTAGCTTCCTGCCTATTCGTGCCGCTAGCCCTCACAGCAGTGACCGCGGGCGCGGGGAGGAGGGCGGTTAAGTTCGCTCACGTGTTCCTAGGCTTCTTTCTGGCGGTGGCGGTGCTCGGCGCTTCCGTAGCTGCCCACGTGCTCGGGCCCAGCCTCCCTCCGCCAGCGATAGATGAGCTTAAGACGCTCAACCACTACGTACCTAAAGGCTCCGAGGTCTTCGTCCCCCACGTAGGGGTTAGGTATTGGTTCGAAGCCCTCCACTACGGCGAGTACGTCATCCTTAAGAGACCGCCTCCCCCGGGTTCCGGGGCGTACGTCGTGACCACCCTTAGAGGACCTCACCCGCCCCCAGTGGCTAGGGTGGTTTATGAAGGCAGGTTCTTCGAGGTCTTTAAGCTCCCGTAGCACCAAAGTTTTGATATACTGTGAAGACCCTACTTCAATCAGGTAACGGGTGTTGAAGCTCAGCGTATACCACTTCACGGATATCCCGCGCTCGTACGCCATCCTTCAATTCGAGGAGGGTGAGGAAGGGAGGGTTCTCCACGCGCTTAAGTCGCGAAGCGAGGAAGGGATGCGGAAGCTAATTGACTTCATCTCCAACGTGCTTGGCTCCGAGGTTAGGGGCGTGAGCATAGCTTTCGGAACCCTCAACTACAGGGGGCATGACCTCGACATGGTTTACCTCAGGATAGAGCTGGAGGATGATAGGGAGTACGTGCTCGAGGTTTACAGGGACTCAGCAATGATTAACTCGAACACGGACGCGTTGGAGGCGCTGGAGGATATAAAGAAACTCATGCGTGCCCTCTGCCCTAACTTAAGGGAGCCCCGCAAACCTACCTTAGTAGGCTTTTAGCGCTTCCCATCAAGCACAGCGAATACTTACCGCTTAAGCAGGTATATTAACGAATAGCTTTTTATTTCCCCCGGGAGAGACCCTAACATACGTCTAATTAGGCGGGGTTCTCCCGCGGGGTGCGTGACGTGCCGGAATGGGGTAAGTGGATATGGTTCGACGGGAAGCTCGTCGAGTGGGGCGAGGCGAAGATTCACGTAATGACTCAAAGCCTGCACTACGGGACCTCGGTCTTCGAGGGCATTAGGGCGTACCTACTGGATGACGGGGACGTCGGCGTCTTCAGGCTCGAGGAGCACATGAAGCGCTTCATTGAGTCAGCCAAGATATACGGCTTCACAGTACCCTACAGCCTTAAGGAGCTGTGCGACGCGGTGGTTGAGACCGTGAGGGCTAACGGGCCCAGCGACTACTACGTGCGCCCCATAGGCTTCATAAACCTACAGGAGCTCTCGTTGGTGCCCTCCAGCAGGGAGTTAAGTGTCGCCATAGGTGTCCTCAAGTGGGGTAAGTTCCTGGGTAAGGCGTACGAGGTCGGAGCTAAGGTAACGGTGTCCGGGTGGAGGAGGGCCCCGCAGGACGTGATGCCCGTTCCCGCGAAGGCGGGAGGACACTACGTGCTGGCCTACCTAACCTCACTCCAAGCCAAGGCGAGGGGCTTCGACGAGGCCTTACTGCTGGATGAAAGAGGCTTCGTGGTTGAGGGGTCGGCCGAGAACGTCTTCATGATCAAGAGCGGCACCGCCCACACGCCCCCAACGAACTCACCTATCCTCATAGGCATAACCAGGGACACGATCATGAAGCTACTCAAGGAGGAACTAGGCATTGACGTGGTTGAGAGGGACATAGCCCTCGGCGAGTTCCTAACGGCTGATGAAGCATTCTTCGCCGGCACCGCGGCGGAGGTAACGCCAGTTGTTGAGGTTGACGGCGTGAAGATAGGTGACGGCAAGCCGGGGGAGGTGACTAGGAAGCTTCAGAAGCTATACGAGGACGTCGTGAGGGGCAGGATACCGGAGTACTCTCACTGGGTAACTAGGGTGGGGTTCCAAAGCGGGTGAGACGTCGCTACGGGCCCTAGGCATTTAAAAATTACTTTAAGCCCTTACCGAACTCCTCCAAGCTAACTACTTCCTCCAAAGCCTTCCTCGGCTTAGGTGAGGGCTTCTCTGCCGGGTACCCAACGGCGAATATCGCTACCGGGACGTACTTCCCAGGCGCCTTCACTGCCGCCCTAACCTCCTCCACGTTCCTCAACGTCTGGATCCAGACCGCGCCCAAGCCCAGGCAGTGGAGGGCGAGCCACAGGTAGGTAGCGGCTATCGCTGCGTCAGCCACGTAGGAGTGCGGGGATGCCTCAATGTCGGCAAGCACCACTATCGCGGCCTTAGCGTTCCTTAAGGGTGCGGCGCCGACGTGGATCTTGGATAGCTCATCAAGCGTCCTCCTGTCCTTCACTATCACGAAGTGCCACGGCTGACTGTTCTTAGCGCTGGGCGCTTGCCTAGCCACGTCCACAGCCTTAAGCAGGAGCTCATCCGGAACCTCCCTATCCTCAAACCTCCTAACGCTCCTCCTACTTAGGAGGGGCTCCAAGCACCTCTCAGGCTCCATGAGTGCGTCACCAAGGTTAATTCAGTGAGCCCGCTATAAAACGGTGGTGCCCGTCAAAAGCACCCATTAATTAACCCTAAGACACACCAAGGAACGGACACCAACAATGCGTGAACCCAGTATAGACCACCTGAAACGCAAGGCAAGAGAGGCTGTGGAGGCACTAAAGGAAGTTGAAGTACCGGGATTCGACGTGAACGTCATAGACTCAGGCGTGATCGCGAAGGTCACCGTAAGCAGGGATGGTAAGGCGGTAGCGGTTTTCGTTGACCTGACAGGGAGCGACCCCTCATGCAACTTCTGCAGAATGATAAACTGGGCAATCTGGAGCAAGATGCTCCTAGCAATGGAGGAGAGGCTACGGGCCCTGAACTTCAAGGAAGTATACTTCTTCGACGCCAGAACAGGGTTTGAGGTGAGGAAGCCCGAAAACTTACGTAGTCAGCGGTAACGGAGCCTAAGGTAGTGTGAGGGGAAAAAGGATGTTGCGTTGGGCGCCGCCCAGCGGCGCCCCAGAAACAGTACGTAGTACTGCATGGATTCTGCCCGTACCTTCCAGCATCAGCAAAGGCGTGAGCGTCAGGGGGATCGGCATGCCCTCAGAGGGCGGCGGGCATGCCGCTGTCGGGGCCTCCCCACTCATTAGTTAGGTATACGTGCTAGGTCTTCCCTCACACGTATCTCATAGCTACCGCCCGCGGAGGGGCGGGGCATTGCTCGACCTATGTTCTCCATTAGCTCCGCGCCCGGTAGGGGCTCATGCTGGGGCAGGCCCCTTACACTGTACGTTATACTTCACGTATTCAGGGATGCAGGTTAGGGCGGTTTCTTCACATGGATCTTTTCGTCGCTGATTATCTGGCGCCGGATCCGTATGATTTACTGGTTCGGCATCGACGCTGTTTTAGGGATGGCAGAAGTTCTTTGTTCTGTTGTGATGCGGGGGCTTACGCCCCGCGATATTGTGTTTTTGGGTTCCCCGGCGCTGGCGGGGATTCTGTGATGCTGACGCCGCTGGGCGGCGCCATACTACTCTCTGTATCAGAGTTAATAAGTTATCATTAACGCGTCAAACAAGGAGGCGACCCTAACTTTAATGATGAACGTATACGTGGGAAGCAAGTGGTGTGGCTTAACCCTCAACACGTTCTTTACCTGTCTACGACCTCTAGTATTGGGGTTAAGAGTGCGTCACTTCAGGTTCGCGGTGGCAGTACTGATTTTTCTGCTGGTCTCTTCACTCGTTACGCCGCTTCCAGCGCTACACGCCGGGTCCGCGCATCCTATAGGTGTGGGTGACGTCGTTGTTAAGGCGGATGTCTGGGTGGTGCTGGCAGGGTTGGGAAGCGTTGCTGACGCGGTTAAGTCAACGCTTAAGGACACGTACGAGTCAACGCTGAACTCCAGCCTCGGGTTAAGGCTCGCTGTTAAGCTCCACGTAGTCACGTACGGTAACGTCTCGGAGCTCGCATCCATCGCTAGGAGGGATGCCGTGATCTCCAGGAACGTGCCTGAATTCATCATTAGGTACGTGAGGAGTGAGCACCCCTCATGGATCATTAGGGGTGTCGAGCTGGTTAGGGCTGACCTATTCGAGAGGGATGCGTGGGTTCTCCTAACCAGTGAGGGTGTGGTGCCCAACGACGCTGACTACGTCCTTCTGGTAATGTACGCACCTCCACCGCAGGGCTACTTCAGAACATACTACATCAGTAGGTACGTCCCTGAGGTCGGGGGCTACAGGAACTACACAGGAATGATTAACTTTGGTGGGAACACGCCCCTATATTTCATTGACCTCTCAGCCATACCGGCTGAGTGGCCGAACAAGGAGCAACCGGGGTACTCATCAGGTATCCGCGTTAACGCCACGGTTAATCCGCCGCTATGGGATGTGGGGAGCCCGAGTAAGGCGGCGGAGCTAGTGAGGCACTACGTTGAGGGGTACATTGGGTTCTTAGTTGCGAGGAAGCTGTTCGCGGGCCTTAAGTGGGTGCCGAGGTACGTGGTCAACGTAACGATACTGGACTTCAGCGCGGGGAGGGAGGGGGCTAGGAAGGTGTTGAGGATGCTTAACCCAAGCACCCTAGAGGTGTTGCTCCACGCGCTCCTCCCAAGCGCGGAGTGGGGCGTGTACGTCACCGTTGTTAACGGTAACGCCACGCCGTTCCGCGACGTCCTGCTGGAGGGTGTTAAGCGCGTTGATGGTTACGTGGCGCTGAATGCTTCCCGAATATACTCTATGCTTGAGGGAGGGGTGGTCGCCAAGGTTACCTACGTCGGTGACGAGGCGGTGATCCCTGTGTACGTGCTCGTCGGCAGTCACCCACTATGCATGTACTTCGGGAGCACGAACTTCACGGGCATGGCGATGCCCGGCTTGGGGATAGCGATCGCGTTCCCGGGCTACGCGCGTAGGGCCTACGAGCTGGGGATGGATGACGTCATAGCTCACGAGGTCGGCCACATGCTCGGCCTTCCCCACCCCTTCGACAGGATGGGTGATTTCGCCGGCACTTACCCGCCCGGCGATAAGAACGGGTACGCTAGGTGGTGGTTCTTCGACTTCGTAGCCACGCCAATGAGTTACGCCCCAACACTCGTTGGGTGGGATGGCGGCGTGTTCTACTACGACGCTAAGTCCCTGAGCAGATACGTCGCCGCCTACCTTCTCAAGAAAGCCCTAGCTGAGGGCGTTCCTGGAGGAGTGATTTCCGCGGCTATGGAGAGGTTGAGTGAGGATAGGGTGATGGGCACCGACGGCGCGGTATCTATCCTGCGTAGGGCCTTAAGCTTGGAGCCGGTGCCGGCGACCATAACCGTACCCACGGTGACTTCGGCAACAACCATTACTAAGTCGGTGCCCGCCACCGTGACCGAGGTTAGGACCGAGACCACGACGGTGACGGTGTCCAGCGTAGCGACCGTGACGTCGACAGTCACACTAACAACTCAAGCACCTACCAACGGAATTAACGCGTTTGCCGTGGTTGCCCTCTCCCTCCTAGGCTTCGTTACCGCCTTAACGCTCACGCTCGCGGTGCTGAGGAGGAGGACCTAGCTTCCCGGGTAAACCGGTTTAAGGGTTTAGATCACACATACGACTGGGCGGTTAAAACTGGTGCGGAATCCCTTCAAGGCCTTCGGCGGCGCTGAGGGTAAGCTCAAGGAGTTACTTGGTGAAGACACCTACAACGTAGTTAAGAGGTACGCTAAGGAACGCGGGCTCAGCTTCGAGGACGCGGTGAGGGAGCTAATCGTTAAGGGCGCTAGGTACGCGGAGCTCGAGAACATTTACGGGAAGGACGTAACCGACAGGGAGGTATGGGATAAGCGCTTCTACTACCTGAAGGTGGAGTCAGCCTACATACACTGCCGCCTCAGGGTTAAGGAGTTAGCGGAGGAGTTAAGGAGCTTCATCATGAGGTACGCCGGCGTGGTAGCTGCCCTCGAAATATGTTACGAGAGGTACGCACCCAAGAACGAGAGGATAGCCGCGGAACTCGAGGAGTTGAGGAGAGCGAGGAAGATAGCTGACGAGTACCTGGACAGGTACGTGCTGGGTAAGGGAGTTAAGGACGTAGCCCTCGAAGGCGAGGCAGTGAGCGACGAGGACGTCATTAAATCCATTGAGGAAGGCCTCCGCAAATACCGTGAGCTAATTAAGGGTGGGGGAGAGGGTAAGCCATAAGTATACTCTCCATGTGTAACATATAGGGTAGACTACTTTGCATGTTACCTCCAAGCTAGGAATATTCGTAGATCGAGACGAGGAGCTGAAGGCCCTCAATAGGGCATGGAGGGAGAGGCCAGGCCTAGTCATTGTTTATGGAAGGAGGCGGATCGGCAAGACACGCCTCATAATGGAGTGGTTACGTGCTAGAAACGGAACGCTTAAGCACACGTACTACCACGCAGTGCCCGCAAAACATGAAGTCAACTTAAGTGGCTTAGCCCACTCCATGGAGGAGCACCTAGGCATTAAGGGACTAGGTGCAGCGTCCTTCAATAGCTTGGATTCACTCCTTGAGCTAGCAACGCAGTACGTCGGTGATGCCGTGATCGTCATTGACGAGTTCACTTACTGGGTAAGGGCAGAACCCCGGGTCGTGGGGGAGCTACAGAGATTCACCGACCACGTACTACCTAGGACTAAGGTACTTCTCGTGTTGGCCGGTAGCTTAGTGGGGGTGATGTTCAGGGATGTTTTGGGCGGGGGCTCCCCACTCTACGGGAGGGCTTCCTTCAGACTAAGGTTAGGGGAGCTTCCCTTGCGTGACCTAAGCAAGTTCTACCCTAGTAAGGACGTGGAGGAGGTGTTCCTGGCGTACGCGGCCTTCGGGGGAGTGCCGTACTACCATGTACTTGCCCGTAAGTACTCAAACGTCACGGAAGCGTTATGGGATCTGTTCCTAACCCCTACTGCGAGGCTTAGGGACGAGGTGAGCTTCATGCTACGCGAGGAGTTCAGGGAGCCCTCAACGTACTACAGCGTCATAAAGGCAATCGCCTCAGGCGCCGACACGCCCTCAAAGATCGGCGAGGTTACGGGGATCCACAGGCAACATGTTAGTAAGTACTTAGCTGTTCTGGAGGCCCTCGGCTTAGTCGGTAGGGAGAGGCCCTTATTCAGTAAGAAGGGAAGGTACGTCGTGAAGGATAAGCTACTCCTCACGTGGTTCAACATTGTGGAGCCCGTGATGACCCGCGACCCCAACCCCTCGGCGGAGGAAGTGCTTCCGGAGATTAAGGAAAAAATGCGCGCTCAAGCATCGAAAGTACTCGAGGAGGTCGCCACGCGCTTCGCGCGTGTCTGGGGGCGCGAGCGTGGGGTGAGGTTCGATGATGTGGGGAGGTTTATTCACAAGGGTGTGGAGGTGGACGTGGTGGCGATAAGCAGGGCAAGGAAGGAGGTGCATCTCTTTGAGGTTAAGTGGGCTAAGCTGGACGAGGGCGAGGTAAGGAGGGTCGCGACCCTACTTAAGCGCAAGTCCACGTACCTTCCTGCCTCCCTGAGCGAGTACGAGGTAGTTCCACACGTAGTGTTGAGGAAGTACGTAGGCGGTAAAGAAGCCGTAGCGGACGTTAAGATACATGAATTAGAGGAGGTGGTTAAGCTGATTTAATAGCGTGATACGTGAGATGATGCCCTCCACTGATTGACTAATACTACACCTAAAGACCTAAATCACCAGCCACCTGCTTTAGCGCCTCCAAGCTTAACGCGATGAACTCACTCAAGTTTATCCCGAGATTCTCGACCTCCCTTATCCTGTCCCTGCTCACGCCCCTAGCGAAGTCCTTCGACTTGAACTTCTTCTTGACTGACTTGGGCTTAACCTCCGCTAGCTTCTTGCTAGGCATTACTAGGGCGGTAGCTATTATTAGGCCGGACATGTGGTCCGCGGCCCTCAGGGCGTGGAGGAGCTTCTCTGCCTCGGGCGTTGAGGGCTTGACGCCGGTTAACTCGTTATGCCCTGCTATAGCTTCTAACGCGTGCTGGGGTAGCTTACCCTTAAGTATCTCGTTAGCCCCGACCAACCCGTGCTTGCTTAGGTCCTTGCCGACAACCTCGTAATCTATGTCGTGGAGGAGCCCGACCAAGCCCCAGAGCTCCTCATCCTCACCTAACCTTCTGGCTAGGGCCCTCATTATGGCCTCTACGGCTAAGCAGTGCTTAACCATTCGCTCATTCCTCAAGTACTGCTTTAGGAGCTTGAAGGCCTCCTCACGAGGCACTAAACCGGACTCACTACTCACTGCGGCAACCCCCAGCATTAGGGGGCGGAACGCAAGTAAAGCTTTACCTTAACCTCACAACCATTAGGGGGCGATCACATGGGGTGCGTTGCTGATGAGGATTGATTGAAGAGATTAAGTTAAGAATGAATTAATTATTTGCGTTAAGGAAACCACGTGAGGGCCGCGCATGGTTGAGTCCCACAGGTTCCGGAAGGCGTTCCTATGGGTCTCCTACTCGGTGATAGTGATCGCTTCCCTCCTCAGTGTAGGGAAGCTGACGTTGCCTCAGCCCTACGACAGCTTAGTGAGGTTAGCTGGTGTGGCCCTCTTCATTACTTCCGTGCTTTTCGCCGTGAAGATACACTCGATGTTCCCGAAGGAAAGACACGATAAGCCGGGGGACTTCAGTAAGCTATTGACTGAAGGGCCCTACGCGTACTGCAGGCACCCCTTCTACCTAACCCTCATAATTAACCAGCTCTCGATACCGCTACTCTTTACGAGCTGGGCGGGCTTACTGACCTACGTGGCTTTCCTCCCGGGGTGGTGCGTGCTGATTAGGCTTGAGGAGAGGGAACTCATTGAGTACTGGGGTGATGAGTACATTAAGTACATGGAGAGGGTGCCGGCCTTAATCCCTATGCCTAAGCGTAAGCGCGGCGGCAGGCACGGTTAAGCCACGCGCGCTTCTCAAGGGACAGAAACTTTAGATGGGGGCCCCGTGCCGCTGGGCCCGACCGCCGCCTATGACCCGATGACGTCGAGGCGAGGCGGAACCAATGAAACCGTGCCACAATAAAACAAAACATGGAGTGATACGGTAGAGGAAGCGGAACACGTTGTACTCAGGTACTTACTTTAACACCTCCCGACAGAATACTTCGGTACGGATTATTACGTGGTGAGGGCACGTGGCTCCGCAACCCACGAGGCACTCCACCCGCTTTCTCAGCGTGATTAATGACCTACTCACTAAGGTAGTTGAGGAGGAGGACGCGAGGATTAGGGAAGCTGCTAAGCTAGTGGCTGAGGCCGCGGCGAACGGGCACTTACTTCATGTCGTGGGGGCCGGGCACTCAGCAATGCTTGCTGAGGAGCTGTTCTACAGGGCTGGCGGCTTAGCGATCGTCAACCCAATCATAGACACCGACATAACCGTGGCTCACGGAGCTAAGCGTTCAACAGCGATGGAGCACGTTAAGGGGTACGCCGAAGCCCTCCTCAAGACCGCGGGGGTCGGGGAAGGCGACGTAGTACTTGTGGTCTCGACGAGCGGCGTCAACGTGTTCCCGGTGGAGGCCGCCTTAACCAGCAAAGAGTTAGGTGCGTCCGTAGTGGCGATCACGTCCGTGCGCTACTCCACCACGTTAGAGCCCCGTAACCCGTGGGGGAAGAGGCTCTGCGAAGTCGCTGACGTGGTGATAGACAATAAGGTGCCCCGCGGTGACGCGGTCCTTGAGGTTGAGGGGTTCCCCATGAAGGTAGGGCCCGTATCAACGATAACTAACTCATTCATAGCCGCCGTGCTCGTCGCCTACACGGTAGAGGAACTCGTTAGGAAAGGGGTAACGCCGCCCGTATGGCTAAGCGCCCACCTACCTGAGGCCAGCAAGCACAACGAGGAGCTCTTCAAGAAGTACTCTAAGGTAGTGAAGCTGCTGTGAGGTGATAATCACGGTGCGCGAGACCATAATCCTTGCTGGGAAGTTAGTGACCCCACACAGAGTTCTAGGCAAGTCCTACCTAAGGGTTAAGGACGGGGTCATAGTGGAGGTTAGTGAAGGCACTCCCGCAAGGATACCTTCAAGCAACGAGCTCAACTACGGAGACTTAATCGTGGCACCAGGCTTCATAGACACCCACATCCACGGCTACGGAGGCGTCGACTCCAACACCAACGAAGCAGAGCACTTCCTCAGGATGAGCGAGGGTTTAGTCAAGCACGGCGTGACGGCTTTCCTCCCATCAACCGTTACCGCTCCCCACGAGGAACTCCTCAACGCGTGTAGAGCGGTTAAGGATGCCGTCAGTAAGTGGGAGAAAGCACGGGCAAGCGGAGAAGTCCCCGGGGCCAGGATCCTGGGAATTCATCTCGAGGGCCCATACGTGAACCCGGTTAAGAAGGGAGCACAGAACCCGGCCTACATAAGGGAGGCAAGCACTAAGGAAATCCTCGACTACCTGAGGGTAGCTGGCGACCTCCTCAAGATGGTGACCCTTGCCCCCGAAGTGCGTGGGGCTCTTGACGCCATCTCCCTATTAGTGAGTAGGGGAGTCGTGGTTAGCGTGGGGCACACGAACGCCACCTATGAGGAAGCCCTCAAGGCATTCGCTGCTGGCGCGTCGAGGGCAACGCACCTATTCAACGCCATGCGCCCAATACATCACCGCGATCCCGGCGTAATAGTTGCGGCGCTGGAGAGTAGCGATGTCTTCATTGAGTTGATAGTGGACTTCATACACTTACATCCAGCGACTGTTAGGTTCGCCATAAACCACGCCGGGACTTGGAGGGCTGTGCTGGTAAGTGACGCGATAAGCGCGGCAGGCTTACCTGACGGCGAGTACTCCTTAGGAGGGCTGAAGGTGATTGTTAAGGGAGGCGTTGCCAGGCTGGAGAACGGCGCCCTAGCCGGGAGCACCTTAACCCTCGACAGGGCTGTGAGGAACGTGGCCTCACTAGGCTACACGCTACCTGAAATCGCTAGGATGGCGTCCATGAACCCAGCCAGGAACTTAAGGCTTGCCGGGTTAGGGGACGTGAGGCCGGGCTACCGCGCAGACCTCGTCGTGCTTGACGATGACTTGAGGGTGCTCGCCACCATAGTTGATGGTGAGGTGGTCTACGAGCGCTGACCCACCGCCTCCCTAAGAGCGGCTAAGGCTAAGATCCTAGTGGAGTTCAGGGTCGGTAGGGGTGAGACCTCATCACTGATTATTAGGGGGAGTTCGGTGCATCCTAGGACAACAGCGTCGCATCCCTCACGCTTAAGCCCCTCAATGACCTTGACAAGGTAGGCTCGGGACGCGGACTTCACGACCCCGTAAACGAGTTCATTAAATATCACTTCATTAATCCTGACCCTTTCCTCCTCACCAGGAATTACGTACTCTAAACCATACTTCCTCAGCTTAGAGGGGTAAACGTCCGACTCCATCAAGTACTTAGTGCCGAGCACCCCTAACCTCTTAAAGCCCCTCCTCACCGCCTCCTTAGCGACCTCCTCAGCGATGTGGAGCCACGGTATGGGCGACCTCCTCACAACCTCGTCGAAGACCACGTGGATAGTGTTGTCCGGGGTTATCGCGAAGTCAGCCCCCACGGCCGCGAGCTTCCTCGCTGAGGATACCATCAGGTCAGCAACTTTATTCCAATCACCGCGCTCTATGTACTCCATGTAGTCGCTGAAGGAGTACCCATGCAGGCTGACTTCTGGGTGCGCGTACCTCTTCCCCAGAAACTTCTCCCCTTCAGTGCATATGATCCTGTAACACAGGGCCGCGCCGGGGGAACTGCACGCAACGATCCCTATGTGCTTGGGCCTAAGGCCCTCACGCCTTTCCGCGCGTGCCATACTTAAGCACCACCACCAGTAAGGAATCACCCTCAGGGGCCACGTAGATGTGGGGGACGTCGCCCCTGAAGACGTGCGTGTCCAGAGCACGTAGGTATTTCGGCTCATCCTTAGGGCCTACTAACGCACACCCGGAAACAACTAAAACAAACTCAGTCACCCCCTCCTGATGGGCCTCAGCACTCCTGACAGCACCGCCACGCAACCTCATAACGTACACGTCAGCGCCCTCAACACGCTCCACCAACCTAACCGAGACACCGCCCTCCTCAATAATGACGCCCTCGCTAACTAGGGAGCTGAACGGTACGCCCAACGCGTTAGCGATGCTCCACAGCGTGGATATCGTGGGGCTCACGCGGCCTGACTCGATGGCTGAGAGGGTGGACTTAGCGATTCTAGCCATCCTCGCCAACTCGCTTAGCGACAGGCCCCTCGACTCCCTCAAGTACCTGATTCTCTCACCAACGAACCTCAGGGGCTTGTCTGCGTTCGAAATAATGAACACCAGTACATTATAGCGTACCGGGATAAAAAGTTAACGCGTTGTTCGGGAGCGCCTCAAGCCGAGTGACTCACTTGCTGTGCCCGTGTTTCCTGTCGAAGTATGGGTTCTTTGCCCTAGCTGAGAGGGGTATTCCGAGGACGTACTCGGCCTTCATGAGCCCTAACTCCTTGGCGGCCACGCCTATGGAGTACATGATCCTGTTATCCACGTTCAGTATTGAGGCGGTCTTGACGGCGGACCCTACTGCTATGCCTAAATTCACTAACGCCATGTACGTGTTAAGGTCAACGCCCTCCTCATTCGTGGGTGATGGGAGGCCTAGGTCGATGACGTCAGCACCTATGAGCACGACAGCGTCAGAGACCCTAACGTTCCCAGCGTCCCGCGCGAAGAAGGATCCGCGGGTTGGAGCCAGCTCCTCCATCTTAGCCGCTAACCTCTCCAGCTCTTCCTTATCGGCAATTACCGCCACCTTAATGTTGTCCCGCCCCCTAGCCTTGGGAGCCGTCTTAGCCGCGACCGCCATTAACTCAGCGACACGGAGAACTCCAGACTTGATTAATTCCTCCTCACTAAGCATTCTCAATGCACCAATACTTCATGGTTAAGAAACCTAATTAAGGGGTGGGTTTAGCAAGGCGTGCCTTACTCACGCCTCCGCACCGCTAACGCGAAGAAGATAGCTATGAGTAGCACGACCCACCAACCACTATAGCCCGCTAGGTAGAGGTGGGCTGAGGTAAGCAATAACCCAACAACACCCGCCACGTACCCAGCAACGCTTACTCCCCGGCCCGCCCTACCCCCTCGCGCAAGGAAGGACGCCGCCAACGCGATGGTGAAGCAGGCCGCTATAACCACTATCAACGCGACATCGATTAAGGACGTCAAGCTACTCAACCCTTCGTACCCCTCCCTAAACCCTAGAATAATAAGTAGTGTTGAGACAAAGTAAGTTACGGTGCCTAAGGATGGCTGGGGAACTCGCGGTTAAAGCTGCGCGTGCCCTCGCCGCAGCCAGGCACGCGGTAGCGTTCACGGGTGCAGGGATCTCCGCCGAGTCAGGCATCCCGACGTTCAGGGGCTCAGGCAAGGACTCCCTATGGTCTAGGTTCAAACCGGAGGAACTCGCGACGCCGGAGGCCTTCGCCAGGAACCCGGTGAGGGTGTGGGAGTGGTATAAGTGGAGGATGGAACTAATAAGGAAGGCGGAACCCAACCCCGGCCATAAGGCGCTGGCTAAGCTCGAGGAGCTAGGCGTGATTAAGGCCGTGATAACGCAGAACGTCGACGGCCTCCACCAGAGGGCGGGATCCATGCGAGTCATCGAACTACACGGTAGCATATGGAGGGTTAGGTGCTCAAACCCCACCTGCACGTACAGGACCGAGATCCGGGAACCCCCTAAGGAAATACCCCCTAGGTGCCCCGCCTGCAGCCACTACCTAAGACCGGACGTCGTGTGGTTCGGCGAGCCCCTACCCCAAGATGCGTGGAATGAGGCTGTGAGCCTAGCCAGGACCTCCGACTTAGTCCTCGTCGTCGGAACAAGCGGTGCCGTGTACCCGGCGGCCTACATCCCAATAATGGTTAAGGAAGGCGGCGGAACCCTAATCGAGGTTAACGTGGCTGAGTCCTCCCTAACACCATACGCGGACGTCTTCCTTAAGGGTAAGGCGGGTGAAGTGCTTCCGAAACTGCTGGAGTTAGTGCATGAATTTCTTGGCGGGAGTTCCGTTTAAATGAAAGAACTCTTATATTGCACTGGAACCAATCTTTGTTGAGGGAAAGGACCTTGAGTGACGGGAGATCCTTAAGCATACCCCTAGCGTTAGGGGTAGTGATCATCGTGGCCATACTTGCCTCCTCCCTCACCTACTATTACGCGTCACTGAACCTACCCACCGTAACCACTACCATGACCTCAACAACGACGGTTACCTCCGTCACCACAGCTACTCAGAGCGTAACTACGACCGAAACGAGCACGGTGACGACGACAAAGTACGTCACTCTCTCCCCCTCAGTAACAACCATAACCCTCACGATGACACCCGCAACAACCCCGCCATCCGGGAAGGTGATCACCGTGCCGAGGAACGACACGGTAGCTCAGAGGCTAGTGGGGTTCAGGCTTAAGCAACACTTACTGACAGCTATCATCACGTGGCTCACGTGGCTCGAGTCACGGAGCGGGACCCCCTCACCGATATTCCATAATGACCCGGCCGCCGCGTTAGCTACGTTAATAATTACGAGGTTAACCTCACAGGACGTCGTTGCCTTACCCCCACTGACCTCTACGTACGGCATAGAGCTCATCAGGTCGCCAATCTCGATATACCCGCCTCAGTCCTTGAGCAACACGACATGCGCACCCATAAACGTAGGGAGTAGCGCGGCCGGAGCCGTTAGCGCTAAGGTGGTGCTGGAACCCATTAATTCCTCAGCAATGCGCGTAGAGACCGTAACGAAGCCCTCAATAGGGGGCTCAATCACGTCAAAAGGTGTTGTCGTCGTAGGTAAGGGTACTGTGAAGGTGGTTGCGGCGTCAAACGTTACCTCCATAGGAGGCACCACCACCCCAGTGCGCCTACTGGAGGTGTTCCGCGACGACATACCGGTAGTGGCGAAGACAATGTTCGGGAACCTCACGCACGAGGAAAGCATAAACGCCTCGAACGGGGCCCTCATAATTAAGATGAGCGGCAGCACCATTAAAGTCGTTGAGGGCGTGGAGCCTGCCTTGAGGAAGATTCTGAAGTCACTTAACATAACAGTTACTTACGACGGAACCGCGAAGCTGGCCGGGAACCTCATAGTACCGGTATACAGGGTCTTCATGACGGGCGACATAAGGGTGAAGGTGGAAAACACTACCTTCGCCGTGAAGCTAAGCTATAGTGGCCTCGCGTACTTAATCGGCAATAACGTCGCGATCTTCATGGAGAGCTCCGTGAACGACCTGCACGCCAGCGTGGTAGTGAATGGTGACGTCTACTGCCGCTATCTCAAGGAACCCGTTGAAACGCACGTTAAGGTCACGTCCGTGAGTGTGAGTTAAGTTACTTCCTAACCCCCAGCGGTGACCCCGGGTTTAACGGTAGGTTAGTTTGAGGTTTTTTCAGTACTGCACAAATAACACTTATATCCTCACCGTCTCTCCAATGAGGTGGTGCTCAGGATGAGCGAGAGCGGTCGCCGCGGGTTAGGGGTCGCGGCAATCATAATTATTGTGGCGGCCCTCGCTTCAGCCTCAACGTACTGGTTCGTCAGCGTTAATCAGAAGCCCGTGACGGTAACTAAGACCGTGACCACGGCAAGCACCGTGACGTCCGTGAGGACCGTTACGAGCCCCGTAACAACCACGGTGACCCGCACTAAAACGGTGGTCAACACCGTGACCGAGACCACTACCGAGACAACCACGGTAACAAAAACAATCACGACGACCCCGAAGCCCTCAGTACTTAGGGACGATGACGCCGCCAGCAAGCTCGCGGCCAGGCTCCTCAGGAGTAGGGTTGCGTTAGCCGTCATGATGTGGTTCGCTGGCGTGCCCGCCCACACGAAGGGCTGGGCCAACTCAAGCGAGTCAGTCACGACGGCGACCGAGTCCCTCCTAAGGAACGCCTTAACCACGTTCTCGGACATGGTGTTAGTAGCTATCAACACCCCCATCACGAAGGCGTATAACGTGACGGCGGAACTCACGCCCCTGAAGCTAGCGGCCCCGCCCAGCACGGGTAGCGGGTCCTGCGTGACTTACAGGGTTGAGGATGCTGGCTTCAAGATCAAGTCATACCTAGGCATAGTACCTCTCAACGGCTCCGCAGCCGGGTTGGCGGGCGCCGCAACCACCACGATAGGGTTCAGCAGCGTCTTCGGTGGCGTGCTGAACTGGCATGAGGGCTTCATGACGGTGGTGCTGAACATCACCTCATTATCGTTAGGAAAGGAAATGAACGTCAGCGAGGTCATGAGGTTTGACGACTGGGGTCTGCCGTTGCACGTGAGCGTGGTGAGGGAGGGTGAGAGTGCCTCAATAACCCTTAACTCCTCGAGCGGCTCCCTAATAGTTAAGGAAGGCAATAAGACGGTCGTGATCAAGGATGTGGGTAGGGTGCTCGTCGAGGCCCTAATGTCTACCCGCGTACGGACAGGTTTTGTGAGGTACGTAACCTTCCCAAGCGGCTTAACCCTACCGGAGTACAGGGTGTCCCTAGAGGTCAACCTGAAGACCATGGTGAATAAGACGCTACTCTTCCTCATGCTGAGGGGTGAGGGGAGCGCGTACCTGCTCGGCAAGAACGTACTCGTGATGAGCAACCTAACCCTAAGCGATGGTAGGGTAATCATAGACACGAATGGCGGGCCAAGGCAGTGCTACGTCCTCGAGATGGCGGCAAAGGAAGGTTCGAGGATACTCGATATTAACGTGGCTGGGTAAGGCGAAGCACTTTTCCCTCTTTAAGCAATCACGCAGGTACGAGGAGCCTAACCAGTACGGCTAACCCCAGAGCTATTGGCGTTATGTACGCTATCGAGACGGCCACGACCTCCTCATCAAGACCGTACATCATCGCGTAAACTAGGTTCATCGTTGCTGGAGGCATGAAGGACTCGATCAGTATGCCCGCAACCCACACCGCCGGCAGGTTGAGGGAAGCTATGGCTGCTAAGAGCCCCAGATGCATTACTGGCGAGGCAAGAAGCCTCCACCCCATCACCGCAAGCACCTCCCTCCTGAAGCCGAAGCGCGACCTAGCTATCGCGTCACCCACTATGAGAAACGAGGCGATGTTAGCCTCGCTGAACACGTCCTTAATCAGTGGGAGGGGAGAGGGTGCTGGCGGCACGGGGTGTAAGGTGAACCTAATCGTGAACGCCACTATAGCGGCTATCGTGAAGGGGAAAGTGAAGACCCTCTTAAGGATTAAGGAGGCGGTGGGTTTGGACTCGCCCCCAATGCTCGCTAGGACAGGTATGACCGGGGCGGACGCAACGTTATACATGGACGCGTACAGCACGGCTGGCATGGGGTTCCCGTAGAGGAGGAGCATTAAGGGTATCGGGAGGAAACCCACGTTAGGGAAGACCGAGGAAATCATCGCCGCCCCAACACCGGGTCCTCTCCCCAGCAACTTAAGGTACGTCAACGGGATAACCACGGCCGAGATGGCTACGTAAGCCACTGCAACGAGCGTGACTGACTTAACTAACGTCATCGAAGTGTACACTATCCCGTAAATCATTAGGTAAGGAAGGATCACGTAAAGCAACACCTTACCGAGAACCCTCGACGGCTCCCTAACACCCCTCCTACCCAGCACTAAACCAACAACGAAGAACACAGCCGAAAGCACTAACCTCTCCTGAATCGACAGCACGTCCCCCGGCACCCTCCTACAAGGATTGAGGGCACCCAATTTAAGGTGGTGCCCCGCACCATTCCACGTAAACACTCATTAGTTAATTAGGTGATTATTAGAGAACGGTGCTTACCCTTGACCTCAGGAGAGTTAAGCAAGCTCTACAACCTCCTAGGCTGGCCCGGAGACCCCTACACCCGTGAAGGCAGGGCCAGGTACGAGGACACCCTCAAGGAGGCGGCAAAGATCCTCAACCACGAATGGTTGTCAGCGATCGTGGGGAGCAGGGACTCCATCAAAATCATCGACGTGTGCGGGGGCTCCGGAATCGCTGGGGCGGCCTTCGCCAAGGTTCTTAAGGAGAGAGGCGTCAAGCCTGAGGTAACGGTCATTGACTTGAGGGAGGAGGCGCTGAGCGTAGCAAGGAAATTCATTGAGGAGGAGACCGGGGCCAAGCCCGAAACCCTAGCCCTAGACGTAACGAGGATGCATGACACGGGACTCAACGCCGACCTAGCAGTGCTCTGGGGATTAACGACGCCGCACTTCAGCCCTTGGGACCTAATGAAGGTGGTCTCAGGGATAGCCTCCAACCTAGTTGCGGACGGGGTCCTCGTGGTCGAGGAAACCGACAGGCACGCCGGGATATTCCTGGCAAACAGGTACCAGCACGTAATGCCTGAACTCGTCAGTGAGGGTAAGGTCACCGTATCAGTGCATGAGGGCAGGGACCCGATAACCGGGTACGTGAGCAGGGTCCTCGTAGACCTCACGAGCGGGGAAACAGTTAGGCTGAAGGTGTACTTCTGGGACATAGCCTCAGCAGCCACCATAACCTGGGCGTTCTTCAAGGACGTGGACTTCATTCCAGGGAAGTCAGGGAGGCACGGCTACATCATAGCTAAGTGGCCTAGGGAAGCACTGAAGCCAGGGGAACTATTGGGTGCGGAGCCAGCGATGCTTAAACGGAGGTCTTAGGTGGGTGATGGGCGTTAACGCCCGTAGGGCCCGCACCTAACCCCGCAGAACCTACTTAGTAAGTATGGTCCGCGCCTGCGCCTTCTTAATTCCCTATTCAGCTCGCATTCCCTGTCTAGTAGTGCTAGGGCTGTTGCGGTGACGCCTGGTTGGGGAAGCTTGATTACCGGCGACCCATTAGTTCCTTGTTCGTGATTTACCCCGTGTAGTTCAAGTACCTTGAGTGCCTTCCTCACCTCGCTCTCTTCTCCTTTAATAATGAAGGTTTGCGATGATGCCTTATTGATCAGTGATTCGTCGTGCTTAACCCACGCCTCCTTGACTTTGGCGAGGGTTTCGGCGTTGCTGGCCACGTACTCCAGAGCGGTTAGGCATGCGTTGACATGCGTTGTTACGCGGTCGTGCATCATCCACTCTCCGAGTCCGACTCCCCAGGTCTCGACGAGGAGCTTGGCGCTTCCCTCCAGTGGTGCGTGGGTTCCTAAGTAGTTTGGCGGTGCCCACAACACTTCCTCACCGCTTCCCCCACCGGAGAAGTGCCTTGTTTTCACGGGTCCCCACGGGCTCAAGCCCGCATCGAGGGCCTTCCCGACGTAAGTCATTAGGTCGTGGCTCACTCCCCTGATTTCGGGGGCTACCCACGCGTAGGGTGCGTCCGTGAGCGTGACTAGGAAGCCCTCCGTCTCGTTAGCCCATCTCGGCGGGCAACCTCCCCTAGCGTAGAACTCGTGCAGATCCAGGACGACGTGAGGCTTTATGCGTGCTAGTAGGGAGTGGAGGGCACGTGTCTCGGGCTGCGTTAAGTACGCCCAGTCCCTGTTGAGGTCAACGAAGGCCGCGTTGACCCTGCAGGGCTCGCACGCCTTCTCCCACCCGGGGGAGCGCCACTCGCCTGAGGAGTAGTACCTAAATAACCCGTCGGGGTTAGCTAGGGGGACTATGCTGACCTCCGTGAACCGCCTTAACTCGCGCAGGTCGAAGTTAGGGTTAGGCTCCCCGACCCCCAAGAGTTCGCGGGCTAGTGCTAGGGACGCCTGTACCGGCGCCGGCTCGTTGCCGTGAATGCCGGCAATAATGAGCACCTTCACTAAGGGTTCCTCGGTGGCTGGGATCGTGACGCACCTTATCGCCCTACCCTCCACGCTCCTCCCGATAACGCTTACCCTCGCCCCCACCTCCCTCAGCATGTCGGCGACGATCCCCACGTAGGCGGGGCTCGCCACGCGGTAGTAGTGGAGGCGGTAGGGCGGTAGCCCGTTTAGGGAGTCATTACTCATTACTACCCTCACCACCTGACGTAATTACTGTACGCACTATAATTAGGCGTGATTACTAAGATTACTAACCTATAAAGAAGTTTAGTTAGGGACTACTTAAATGAGGCACGCGTGATTCTTGCTTGGACGAGAAGGCACTCACCCTAGGCTCATGGAGAGTGATCGCGTCATGGGAGGTATTTTCGGGGCGTCATCACGGTCAAGGGAGGACGTAGTTGTGGACGTTCTGACGGGGCTCCTTCGCCTAACCCATCGCGGCAACGACTGCGCCGGGATAGCGGCGGCAACGCGTGAGGGCTTAAAGGTGCTTAAGGATGGCGGGAGGGTTGAGGAGGTATCGAAGAGGCTGGGATTCCCAAGCGTTAAGGCCCGCGTCTGCTTAGGCCACGTGCGTTTCTCCACCCATGGACGTCCCCACCACGACAACGCCCACCCCCACACGGACTGCTCAGGGAGCGTTGCCGTCGTTGGTGACGGCGTGATAGCTAATTACGAGGACTTAAGGGATGAGGCGGTCGTAGCTGGTCACTACTTCAGGTCGAGATGCGACTTCGAGGTAGCGGCCCACCTAATAGAGGACGGGATTAAGGCGGGGAAGGATTTCATTAAGGCATTCGCGGAAGCGTACGCTAGGCTCGACGGAATATTCACGCTCTCAGCCATAAACGCTGAGGGCGTCATCCTCACCGCCTCCAAGCTCCAAGCTTTCTACGTCGCACGCTCCCCCGATGGCGGGACGGCTTACGTGTCGTCAACAGGGTCGGCACTAAAGGGGATGGCCGGTGACGCGTGGCGCGTTCCTGAAGGCGTGATAGCGGTAGTTGACGGTGACGCGGTTAAGTTCCTTGACACCGTGGAGTTAAGACCCATTAACCTACAGCCTGAAGCCGTCGATGTGCCGGACGACCTTATCCTTAAGGACGGGTACCCTCACTTCATGCTGAAGGAGATTTACGAGGGGCCGGACGCCGTCCTTAAGGCGTGGATGGCGCTTCAGCGCAGGTACAGGTCCTTAGCCGCGCGTCTGGTCGCTAACGCTAAGGAGGTGTACGTCATCGCTAACGGGTCCAGCCTCCACGCCGGCTTAGTCGGTAGCTACTACTTAACGGAGTTAGCTGGGGTTTCACCCATAGTGTTGAGTGCGGCAGAGTTCCCGCTTTACCACGTCGACAATGTCACGCCGGGGACGCTAGTCATAGCCGTCTCGCAGTCTGGGGAGACAGGGGACGTGCTTCGAGCGGTTTACGAGGCGAAGATGAGGGGCGCCACCATATTAGCGATAACGAATAACGTTGATTCCAGGCTAGCTAAGCTCTCAAGCATCTACCTACCCATAGCTGCGGGTCCCGAGATAAGTATCCCGGCGACGAAGACTTTCGTCGCCACCCTAACCACGCTCTACGTCCTAGCCCTCGACACGGGTGAGTACAGCGGGAAGCTAAGCAAGGCTGAGGTCAGCGAGAGGCTCTCAGCCCTTAAGGAGCTAGCGCTTAAGCTCAGGGAGTACGTGCCTAGGGTCGACGCTCTAGCCAGGGAGGTGGCGGGGGAGATAGCCTCGAGGGCTAGGAGCGGGTACGTCATATCGAGAGGCATTAACTACCCCTTAGCTCTTGAGGGGGCGTTGAAGTTCAAGGAGGCTGCGTACTTCCATGCCGAAGGCATGGAGGCAGGAGAATTCCGCCACGGTCCCATAACGCTCGTTGACCCAGGGTTCCTCACGGTCTTCATAATCCCTGCCGAGCAGAGCGCTGCTAAGGCGACACACCCGCTAATAGCTGACGCGTACGGCAGGGGCGCGGAGGTCGTGGTGATAGCATCCAACGGTGAAGCATCACTCGTTGAGGTGCCGGTAAGCAAGCTCGCCACGCCGGACGTGCCGCGCCACCTAACACCGATAGCTTACGCAATCCCCTTACAGCTCCTGGCCTACCACCTAGGCGTTAGGCGCGGGTGCCCCATAGACACCCCCAAGAAGCTAGTGAAGGCGGTGACGGAGGCCTCGTGAAGTAAGGAGGTGGAGGGCGTGAGTGCTGAGCCATCGCTAAAGCTCTTCGCCGGGTACGCTGAGGCCGACATAACCCCTGAGCCCGGAATGCCTATGGCTGGCTACATAAACAGGGCGGGGAAAGCTGTCGGGGCCCACGACGCCCTCAAGGCCAGGGTAGCCTACATTGACGTCGGCGGTGAGGAGGCGGTCCTCGCGGTCCTCGACCTGATAAGGGTGGATGACGCGTTACGGGGCAGGCTCGCGTCAGCCATATCCAAGGCAGCCGGGGTTAGGGAGGAGAGGGTTCTAATAGCGGCAACGCACACGCACAGCGGTCCGGAGGTCAGCACGGGGATCTGGAGCACGCAGGAATTAACGGGTAGTGACAAGGAAGCAATTAACGAGTACTTAAAGACGCTGGAGTACTTGGTCGCCTCCGCCTCATTAACAGCTATGGAGCGCTCAGTAAGGGTCGCTGACGTCAGGGTAGGGGTTAGGGAGGTGTCAGGGGTAGCGACGAACAGGGTGAGCAGCGACGGC
This sequence comes from uncultured Desulfurococcaceae archaeon, assembly GCA_964399035.1. Lineage (GTDB taxonomy): Archaea > Thermoproteota > Thermoprotei_A > Sulfolobales > NBVN01 > WAOL01. The sequence continues at coordinate 20,501 of CAYNPH010000052.1, read as the reverse complement.
GTAATCGATAAGGAATTAACGCTCGTTTCCCTCGAGTACGTCGGTGGCGGGAGGCTACTCATCATTAACTACGCGTGCCACCCCACGGTACTAGGACCCGACAACGTCCTCTACTCCGGAGACCTAGCCGGGCTCACGGCGGAGCTCACCCGAACGTACTTAGGGGCTGACGTGATATACCTCAACGGAGCCGCCGGGAACGTCAGCACGAGGTTCTCAAGGAACAAGCAGGACTTCGAGGAGGCCCTTAGGAAGGCGTCGATACTGGCGGACTCAGCCGCCTCAGCCTACGTTAACTCACGTCCCATCCGCGCAGGCCCGCTACGCGTTAAGCCTAGGAAAACGGCGCTTAGGTTAAGGCCTCCCATAGAAGAGTCCCTAATAAATAGGCTGAAGGGGGAGCTACTGAAGAGGCTTGAGGAGGCCAGGAGGTCGGGGGCTTCCCCCTCCGTCATTAGGTCGCTGGAGAGGGACGTCTACGCAGTCAAGATAGCTGAGAGGAGGAACAAGCTGCTTAAGGGCGTCAAGTCCGTTAAGGCGCCAATCACTGCGGCGTGGCTAGGTGATGAGGTCGCCCTGCTCACGTTCCCAGGGGAGTTATTCGTTGAGTACCAGTTAGACCTGAAGGAAGCGGTTAAGCCAGCGACGCTACTGCTGGCGGGGTACGCTAACGGGTACGTGGGATACGTTCCCTACCCAGGGTATTCGGGTAAGGGTTGCTATGAGGAGCTCGTCTCGATAATCGACGAGGGTGAGTACCAGCGCATTAAGGAAGAGTTAATCAAGCTCCTCACGGAGGGTTAGGGGGAGGTACCAGGGATTAGGGTTCAACTGAGGTGGTGGGTGCAGTGCCCCATGTTTTGGGTGTGTGGGTTCACGCGTGGGACGTGGCTGACGTGGGTGCCGAAGCAATCGCGGAGGAACTTTCGACGCTGGGCTTCACCCACGTAAGCATGTGCGCCAGGTACGTGGAGGAGAGGCAGTGCTGGCCGGGCCCGAACATCCTCTTCAGGAACCCGCGCCGCCTAACATACACGAGCGAGGAGAGCCCCTTCTACTGGCCCGTAGGTGGGGAGAGGTACTCCAAGCTACCCCCACCCCTCAGGCCGAGACCCTCGAGGGAGTACCCTGGCGACGTGGTCGGGGAGTTCATTGAGGCGGCACGGTCGGCGGGGCTTAAGGCAGTTCTCTGGCTCCCCGTGCTCAGGTTCGAGGCGGCCGTTAGGGAGGACCCTTCCTTAGCCGCCGTTGATGTGTGGGGGTCGGTGGCTGACTACAAGCGCTTGTTCCTGTGCCCTTCCAGGAGGGAGGTGCGGGACTTCGTTGTCGCGGTTGTTGAGGACCTGCTCAGCAGGTATGACTTCGATGAGCTCGAGTTAGACTACATTAGGTACCCGAAGCCACCAGTAACTTACGCCTATCCTAAGGCTGTGGTGTCGATGCTTGCGTGCCTCTGTCCCAGCTGCGTCGCTAGGGCTAAGTCCGTGGGCATAGATACTGACGAGTTAATCGGGAGGTTAAGGGCTTACGGGGAGGAGGTTAGGGAGTTCCTCAATAAAGCACCCACGTACCCGTCGCCAAGCGACATGGACTTCACGGCGTCGCTCATGGCTGACCTGACGCGGAGCCTTGCTGAGGACCCCGTGGTGATTAAGTGGCTTGAGTTTAGGGCCTCACTCATAGAGGAGGTGGTGGCACTGATACGGGATAAGGTCAAGGAACTCAACCCCAAGGTAACACTGTCCGCGGACCTTTACCCGCCCTCAGCCTCGTGGATTGTTGGGCAAGACTACCGCAGGCTAGGTAAGCTCCTCGACAGGGTCAAGACCATGCTATACACTAGGCAATTCGGCGCCTCACCCTCCAGGATACCGTACGAGGTCGCCCTAGGGCTGAAGCAGTTGCGTGGGTGCGGTGCCGACCTAGCAGTGGGTGTGGGGTCATGGCCTCCCGCCACGGTGGGTGATGTGGTCAGCGATGCTGAGGCCGCGTTACGGGCAGGGGCTCACGGCATCTACCTCTACTCCTACGGCTGGACACCCCAAGCAGTCCTCCACAAGGTAGCTAAGCTTTTGTCGGGTTCCTTAAGAGGTGTCAGTCATGAGTGAGAGGAGGTTCGGCGCGAACATCTGGTCCGTGCCTAGGGAGTTAAGGATCCCTTCCCAATTCATGCGTAAGGCTAAGGACATGGGGTACGAGGGCGTAGAGCTCGCCGTCGATGACACGGACCTCAGCCTAAGCAGGAGCGAGTTAATCGCTAAGTGGCGCTCCATCAGGGAGGAGGCCGAGTCTATCGGGATTAAGCTGCCGAGCGTAGCGTCAGGCCTGTACTGGAGGAGGAACTTCGTGACCGACCCTGACGCTGCGTTAGAGGTTGTTGAGACCGAGTGCATTGCCGCGAACGAGGCCGGCGCTAAGGTAGTGCTCGTCGTTCCCGGCGTCGCCGTCCCGAGCATACCTTACCGCGAGCACTTCGGGAGGGTCACCAGCGCTCTGCGGAAAGCGGCGGGCATCGCGAGGGAGTACGGCGTCACGATAGGGTTAGAGCCCGTGTGGAACAGACTATTCCCCACACCACTGGAATTCAGGCGCCTCCTCGACGAGGTGGGGGAGGACAACGTCGCCCTATACTTCGACGTGGGTAACACACTACCCCACACCCTCCCCGAGCACTGGATCAGGGAGCTAGGGGATAGGATAGTGCAGGTACACGTTAAGGACTTCAGCATCGAGGCCCTGCGATTCGGTCCTCCGGGAACCGGTAGCGTGAACTGGGACGAGGTCCGGAAAGCGCTCGACGAGGTAGGGTATTCTGGGTGGGTCATCGCGGAGGTCCCGTGGGGTAAGGAGGATCCCTACGCCCCCTTAGCTGAGACGATCGTTAAGGTCAAGGAACTTCTGGGGTGATGGGCGTGCCTAAGGTTAAGGTCGGGTTAATCGGCGCCGGATCCATAGGGGGCCTCCACCTAAAGCTACTTAAGACGGACCCGAGGCTCCGTGAGGTCTCCGACCTGGTGGCGGTCTGCGACGTGGATGACGCGGCCTTAAAGCGAGCTGAGGAGCTAGGGGTTAGGAAGCTGTACAGGGACTATCGTGAAATGCTTGAGCGCGAGGACTTCGACGCGGTGATCGTGGCGACGCCCCCGCACCTCCATAGGGAGCAGGCGGTGGCAGCCCTCAAGAAAGGGCTGTACGTCCTGGTGGAGAAGCCCATGGGTGTTAGGCTGGAGGACGCGTTAGACATAGCTAGGCACGCGGGCGGGAGGGTTATGGTTGCCTTCAGCCTAAGGTACCACGGCCTATACAGGTTAATCGCTAAGTACCTCAAGGAAGGGTTAGGCGACGTCATAATGCAGTGGCACGTAGCCCTCGGCAAGGTACCGCCCACGCCGTGGGTCCGCGACCCCAAGCTATCGGGAGGCATGGTGAACGAGAACACCATACACGTGATCTACGCCTTCTACTGGTACGCTGGGAAGGTGCGGGAGGTGTTTGCAAGGACGTGGCGGGTGAGGGACGACGTGGAGATAGAGGACAACGCACTCATAGCGCTAACCCACGAGGGCGGGGCGGCCTCAACGATCCTCCACTCCTGGAGCGCGTCCCACAGGTGGAGGAAGTGGGGGTTGCAGGCAAGAAACGGTACGGTGACCTGCGAGGCGTACTTAGGAGGGCCCTACAAGGTATCGATTAAGGGTGAGGTGGTTGCTGAAGGGGACTTCAACGAGCCCATCGAGGAGATGTACGTGAGGCAGTTAAAGCACTTCATCGACTGCGTCACCAGCGGTGAGGTGCCCGAGACCAACGAGGAGGACGGCGTCCACATACATAAGGTAATAGACGCCATCTACAGGTCGGCTAGGGAGGGAAGACCAGCAACTGTTTAAGCCTAAACCACTAGCTAGGAATCCTCCCCTTTAACCTAACCTTGAACCCGCATTCCGGGCACGCGTAACCTCCGCCCTCGATTGGCTTGAGGTTCACCTCACTGACCCCGTAGTGGTGCCTCCGTATGAGTAGGGCCCCGCATGAGGGACAGTAAGTGTTGATTAGTTCCTCACCTCCCCAGACGTTGCCTACGTAAACGTACTTGAACCTGAGTTCCTTCGCACGTTCCCTGACCCAGGCTAGCGTCTCGATCGGGGTGGGTGGTTTGGAGTACCTGTACGCTGGGAAGTACCTGTTAATGTGTAGGGGCACGTCATCACCTAACCTCTCCTTAACCTCCCTCAGAACCCACTCGACACACTCACGCGAGTCATTTGCTCCGGGAACGACTAGGAAGACCACCTCAACGTGCCCGCCCTCCCTAAGGACGTACTCAGCGTTCCTAAGCACGACCTCCTCACCGCCCTTAGCACCCATGAACCTAGAGTAGGTCTCAGGGCAACCCTTAACATCGATGCTGAAGCCATCGCACCCAGCATCGAGTAAGGCCCTCAAGGCGTCGAGGGTGAAGAAGGCGTTAGTCACGACGCAGCAGTAAAGCCCGCGCCTACACCCCTCCTCGAACACGTCCAGCACGTAATCCAGGATCACGCCCGGCTCGTGGAAGCTGGCGCACAGCCCCTCAGCCCCCTCCGCGAGGGCTAACCTAACCAGCTCGTTGGGGTTGAAGTAACGCCCCCTCCAACGCCCTCCACGCCCGAACCTAACCTTACTGATGTGCCAGTTCTGACACCAAGGGCACGTGAAGTTACATCCCCACCCACTGAAGGTCAACGCCCTAGAACCCGGCCAGTAGTGAAAGAAGGGCTTAACCTCGGCAGGCCTAACCTCAACAGCACTCAACCAGCCGTAACTCCCCAGCACCAACTCACCATCAACGTTAACGTAGTTACCGCAGAAGCCCCACGCACCTGGCTTCAGGACACACCCACGCTCGCAGACCCCGCACCGCACGGCACTACCCGCTGAGGCACCGAACCTAGAAGTGCGGCCCAACGCGTCACCCATTAATCCATTCCCGCATGAGAGGTTTTATGCGGATGATTAACTTGAGGGTATCTACGGGTGCGGGTTTAGGGAAAAGAAGCGGCTTGCCTTAAGCGATACTGAGGGTATGATACTGCGGGCCTCTAAGCGCTGAACATCCCCATTAATTCCGTGTAGTGTCTTGGCGGGCATAACGAGCGTAGCTGAACTAAGCACTTATGGAGGGGCGTGTCACCGCACAGTTCCTGAAGCTTAAGTATTATTGCCCACCCAGCCACTTCCTCTCCATTACAGCTCCCGTTCCTTAAGGCGCATCACCATCCGATTCAAACCCTTATTAATTGTTCTCTACTACTGAAAGCCGGCGTGGTTAGGAGACCGTTATTAAGGGTGCGTGAACTTCGTTACGGGGGTGCCGTGAATGGTTACCTCGCAGGACGACCTGTTCGATGAGCTCGTGGATAGCTTAATGCGTGAGTTCTTTAAGCGCGAGCCCTTCACCGCCACCTACTTGGGTCTGCATCAGTATGATCACCTAGTCCCGGACCTCAGCAGGGAAGCAGTGCTCGAGGTAGCGGGCCTTGTGAAGGGGTACGTGAGGAAGCTTGAGGGTATTGACCCCTCAGCCCTCAGCGGCGAGCGCGTAGTGGATTACCCGGTGATCCTGAACTGGCTTAAGGCTCTACTGATTCGCTTAGAGGACTGGCCTACGTGGGAGTCCTTCCCGACAGGAGTACCTAGCTTAGGTGAGGCGCTATTCCCCCTACTCATGGATGAGTCCCTACCCGACGAGCATAGGGTGGAGGCCCTCAAGTCCAGGCTAAGGCAGGTCGACAAGTACGTCCTCGCCTCAGTGAGGGCGGTCAGCAAGCCCTACGCGCTCTGGCTAAGCTACGCGTTAGTCGCTGGTAAGGGCTCCCTAACGCTCCTGGAGTCCGTGAAGACCCTAGCGAGGAAGGTTGGGGACACGGAGCTCGAGGAGGCCGTGGCCAAAGCTGGCGAGAGGGTTAATGCCGCGTTGAAGGAGGTTGAGGAACTAACCAGTAAGGCAGAGCCGGGCTTCAAGCCCCTCGGGAGGGAGTTATTCGCGAAGCTCCTTAAACTACAGTTCATCGAGGAGACCCCGGAAGAGCTGAGGAGGGTAGGGTACGGGGAAGCACGTAAGTACAGGTCACTGATGGAGGGAGCCGCGAGGAAGGCGGGGGCAGGTAGTGTGGAGGAAGCCCTAAAGATGCTGAGCAACGCGAGGATAAGCGACGACGTCAGCGAGTACTTCAGGAAGTACGGTGAGCTAGTGGCTAGGGTGCGGGACTTCGTGAGGCGTGAGGGGATAGTGAAGTTACCGGAGGGCGAGCGCGTGAGGATCGTCGAGACCCCCGAGTACTTGAGGCCGGTCATACCGTTCGCCGCCTACATGCCCCCAGAAACATTCAGCCCCTCCCTCACAGGCACGTACCTACTCACCCCACCACCCACCCCTGAGGCCCTAGCCAGCAGGAACTACTACGACGCCCTAAACACGATAGTGCATGAGGCGTACCCAGGCCACCACACGCAGCTAGTCATAGCTAAGTTAACGGCGAAGCACCCTAGGCGGGCGTTATTCGCGAACGCGACGGACTTGGTTGAGGGATGGGCCCACTACTGCGAGGAACTGATGCTGGAGGCAGGCATAGAGAAGTCACCCCTCTACGAGCTTAAGGTATGGCACGACGCCCTCTGGAGGGCTGTGAGGGTGTATCTGGACGTGGAGCTACACACGATGAACCTGAGCTACGAGGAGGGCGTGGCTAAGCTAGCTAAGGACGCCCTACTGCCTGAGGACGGCGCCAGAGGTGAGGTGATGAGGTACACCCTCAACCCAACGTACCAGCTAATGTACAACTACGGCAAGAGGAAGATCAAGGCGCTGAGGGAGGAGGTCAAGAAGATCCTCGGGACGAGGTTCAGCAACGCCCTATTCCATAAGCTCCTACTAGAGGAGGGCGGACTACCCACGAACGTCCTAGCGAAGATCGTGTTAAGGAAAGCACGCGAGCTAGCTAGTCAATGATGCGCGGTTGGCTCAACCACCGCAGGCAACGGACGTAACGTAGGCACCGGCAATCACTGCCAAGAACCATGCCTCAAGGAACAAGAAGCCCAGGTTAATGGGGCCGACGCTAGTGATGATTAACCAAGCAATACCTATGGCGTAAGCGATAACCGTCACGACCCCGTGGATAATTCCTGCATGCCTAACTAGGGGTGGCTTCGATGAACTACCGATTCTCATCCACCCGGTAGGTAAGGGTAGCCAGTCAAAGAAGGCGGCCACAAAGAAGAGAGGCTTATACCCGTAATGAACGGCCGCTATGAATAGCACGCCAGCCACCGCCACGCACGCCAGCGTCTTCACGATGTTCGAAACCATGCGGAGCACCTCCCCAACCTTAATGCAGTTTAACTGAAGGTTAAAGAGTATTTTGCCAACATCAACAGGTAATGACATTAACGACTAGGTTAGTCAATTTAACCGCACAACACCACCTAAGTCATTAGATAGTAAGCCAAGTTTTCCTTTAGGGTGGTGCCAGATGCGCGTGGTTAGGGCGGGGGAACGTGACTTCAACGAGTTTCTGGAACTCTATTATGAGTTCTACGCCGAGCTTAGGGGTAAGCAGGGCTGGAAGCCCCGCTCAATCGATGAATACGCGGAGGAGGTTAGGGAGTACCTAAGGCGTGACGCCGTGTTTATTGCTAGAGATGAGGGCAGGCCCGTGGGCTTCGTTAGGGTCTCTGAACGCGACGGGTCGTACTGGGTGGAGGAAATATACGTCAGGCCAGAATATAGGGGTAAGGGTGTGGGGAGGGCCCTAGTTAAGGTGGCTGAGGAGTACGTTGCTAAGCACGACCTAGCAGTTTACGTCATGGTGCTCCCGCAGGACACTCAAGCAGTAACTTTCTGGGTTAAGGCAGGCTACTCGACCCTCAACACCATTGAGCTCGTCAAGTACCTGAAGCCCGTTCCCGGAATCGGGGCGTCAAGGTACGTGGACGTATTCGGGCATGCGCTCCGCATGCTTACGTGGGCTAAGGAAGGGTACAGCGAGGCTGAGGTGACGTACTTGGAAGCGCTTAAGGAGTTTGTGGAGGCCGGAGGAAGCAGGGAGGAGTTCCTGAGGGTGGTTGCCTCCGCGCTTAAGGAGTGGGTTAAGGGAAAGAAGGGGTGTTGAGGCTTAAGGCCGGGTCGGGACGAACTTAACTATCCTCACTAATCCCTCAGCGACCTTGATGGCGGCGCCTGCAGGGTCTATGACCGGCGCCTTAATGACCTCCTCAACCTCCTCCGCCAGGCCAGCTAGCCCGGTGCACCCGAGTATCACGGTGTCCGCCCCGTCCCTCAACGCTTCCCTCGCCTTACTGACCACTTCCTTAACCGTCACTTCCTTATCCTTGTCCAGGTCAAGCACCCCTAACCTTATGCCGTAAACCTTCTTAACGAGGTCCCCGTACCCTGCCTTCCTAACGCGTTCCTCAATCATCCATAACGCCTTATTACCGACCGTAACTACGGCCGCCTGCCTGGACCCCAGGACCTTGGCTAGGGCTAGGGACGCCTCACACGGCCCGACGACGGGCACGGGTACGAGGGCCTTGAGGTTCTCCGCTCCCGGATCTAGGAAGCAGTTAGGTATTATCGCGTCGTACGGCTTCCCTTCCGCCTCGGCCTGCCTGAACCACGCTAGCCCGTACTTAACCACTAGGTGCTCCACCCACGCGTGGGCTTCGGGGTCCTCAATGCTGGGCGGGCCTTCCGGGAATGACTTAACCGTGATTTCAGTGTTTGGGGAGGCGAAGGACTCGTAGATCGCCTTATCCACCTCATCCCACTTGGGGTGCCCGACCGGGTTTATCACCAGTACCCTTACCTTGCCTGCGGGCGTGCTCCCCTCACCTCACGCTAACCCACGCTTCTTGAGGAGCTCCTCGACCGGCACGTAGTCGTAGTCGAAGCCGAAGTGCCTAGGTCCGAAGTACTTCAGTCCCTCCTCAGTCCTCCACACCTCAGGCGCCTTGGCAGCCACCACCCTGACCTCATCCCCTACCTTCAGCACGGTGTTAGTTATTGGTTCGCCGTCACGCCTCAGGAACATGTAGAGGTCGGGAGGCATGACCACGGGCTCGCCGTCCAGCCACGCCATGATGTGCTCATTCATGATCCATGACTTGAACTCCCTACCCTCGAACCTACCCTTACCTGCAACCAGTATCTCTCCCTTCAGGAAGCCCTCCTCATCCCTCCACTCGTAGGACTTAACCACGCCCTCGAATATCACCCACCCGCCAAGCACGTCCGCAACCGCCTGCACGGGGTCCCTACCCTCCTCCCTAGCCTTCAGCACGGCCTCACCTACGCGCATGCAGAGGCTTATCGTGCCCTTAACCGCCGCCTTCCCAGCCTGCTCCGGCGTCATAGGTGCGTCCACGACTGCCGAGAACCTACCGCCGAGCACTGAGAGGTACCTAGCTATCGCCTCGTAGTCGTCTATGTCCGCGTACTCCTTAACTATGACGACGTCGCCCGTCTCAGTAACCATGGCTGAGGGAGTCATCGGTATTCCGTACACGTGGGTCGTACACTGATGTAGCTCCGGCCCAGCCCTACCCATTAAGTCGCCGTCGATAGCCGGGACGCCGAGCTTAGCCGCGATGTTAAGGGCTGCGGGGGTGTTAGCGCCACCCAACTCGGTTGCTACGACAGCACCGACCTTCTTACCTAGGAAGGCCTCAAGCTCCTCAACAGCCCTCCTGATAGGGTCCTTAATCTTGACCGGCTTCCTTGTTTTAAGGCCTGGCGCGACCGACCCGACGAAGTACGGCTGAACCACGATCACGTCCTTGGGTAGCTCCTCCGGGTTAACTATCTTGACGCTTAACCCGGCGTCAAGCACCTCACGCATGAGGTCAAGCCCCTCGTTGGGGTCGCCGCCCCCGCCCGTGCCAAGGATCGTTGCGCCGAGAATTAGCTTACGTGCCTCATCCATTGACTTAATTTCCCACATCGGGTTAAACCCCCGAATACTTATTTCGGGTTCGGGAAATAACTTTTTACTCCTTAAGTAATATTATTAAACGTTAGTGATGAACCATGAAAATTCTCGTAATAAATCCCGTAGGTACTCCCATATGGGATGAATTAACTTTAAAGCATCTTAAGCAGATAGCGAACCCAGGCACGGAAGTAGTCGTTAAGTCACTCCCGCAAGGACCCGAATCCATAGAGTCCGAGTTCGACAAGGCCCTAGCCGAGAAGCACGTGATGGGGGTCGTGGCCCGCGAACTCCTAGGCAGTAGGGAAGGCGAGTACGACGCGGTAATGATTAACTGCTTCGACGACCCAGGGGTTAAGGCGCTACGTGAGGTCATGCGTGACGCCTTAGTCCTAGGTATTGGGGAGACCTCAATAACCGCCGCACTAATGCTTGGCTTCAGCATAGCGATAATCTCAACGGGTAAGGAATCCAAGGCAATCTACAGGCGCAGAGCGGCCGAGCTAGGACTGCTTGACAGGGTCGTGTACACTGGCGGCATTGAAGTACCTGTGCTGAAGCTCAGGGAGGACGAAACCGCCACTCTAAAGGCGCTGGAGAAGGAAGGTAGGCGCGCGGTCGAGGAGTACGGCGCTGAGGTGATAGTGCTCGGGTGCGGCGGCATGATAGGGATGGCTCAAGAACTATCAAGGAGGGTAGGGGTCCCCGTCGTCGACCCAACAATAACGACGTTCAAGGTGACTGAGGCGCTAGTGGCTTCGGGACTGAAGCATAGCTACGTGCACGCACCACCCCATGCAATCAAGCGATTTCAGGCCTTGTTAAGCAACGGCGTGTGAGCTAGAGATAAAAACTTGTGCTTACGATCATGTTTTTCGTAAAACAGTTAATAAGTAAGTAACTTTACTACGCTTAAAAATTTTATTCATGATTAAATATGATTAAACAACTTAAACTAAAATTACAGAAAGCACCGAAGATAAGTTGATTTAGCTTGAAAATTTTTTAGAAAGAATTTGCGGCACCTGATTAATACATGCCGTATTTTGGGTAATTCATCCAAAAAATTTAATTACTCTCCCCCGATATTGGAAAAATCGGTAGGTGTGTTCGAAGTGATAATACCTCTACATAGGAAAGGACTCTCCAAGGCAGTGGCTGCGGCAATAGCTATAATAGTGATTATAGGTGTGATCGCCGCTGCCGCGTACTACATGACGCAGAAACCGGCGCCTTCCTCCACCACGTCAGCAACACCTTCATCTACGATCTCCTCAACCTCCTCGCCGTCAACCTCACCGACTTCCTCCATCACGTCATCGACCTCAACCACCAAGCCCTCAGAGAAGACCGTGGTGGTGTACGCGTCCCTCTCGGAGATGACTACCGCTGACCCTAGCACGGAGTTCTCGAACTCAATCCTGTGGATGTGCTTGGTGTACGAGCCCCTACTGTGGTACGACCCAATACACGATAAGATAATACCCGCGCTAGCCACGAGTTATGAGGTAAGCAAGAACGGCACTGTCTGGACCTTCCACTTAAGGCATGACGCTAAGTTCCACGACGGCACGCCCGTCACAGCCCAAGCAGTTAAGTTCGCTATCGAGAGGACCATTAAGTTAGGGCAGGGTGCTGCCTTCATCTGGGATCCCGTGAAGGAAATTAAGACCCCAGACAAGTATACGGTTGTCTTTATACTGAAGTACCCCGCACCACTAGATAAGATAGCCGCGTCATCCTATGGAGCGTGGATATTCAGCCCGAAGGTGGTTGAGCTTGCCGGAGCTAAGAACGCGACCGACAAGAAAGTCGCTGACTGGTTCAACGCCGGGCACGATGACGGGTCAGGACCCTACAAGCTCGTGAAGTGGGACCCGCAGAACGAGATAGTGCTCGAGAAGTTCAAGGACTGGTGGGGCTGGAAGCTCGCCGACTACCCGATGAAGTCCGACAGCGCGCCCGACGTGTTCATAATTAAGATAGTTAAGGACGCAGTCACGCAGGAGAGGATGGTTCAGTCCGGAGACATCGACATAGCTGAGTACGTGCCCCTAGAGGACGTGCAGACCCTAGAGAAGAACCCGAACCTACAGGTAGTGACTTCACCGTCCTTCCAGAACCTGCTCATGCTCATCAACACTAGGAAGCCGCCGCTGGACAACGTGCTCGTGAGGAGGGCGATAGCGCACGCCATACCGTACAAGGACATAGTAACCGTGGCTAGGAACGGCTTCGCTAAGGTCGCAAGCGGCCCCATACCCCACGGTATGTGGGGTCACTTCGACAACCTGACCTACACCTACAACCTAACGCTAGCTAAGGAACTCCTAGCCAAGGCAGGGTACCCGAACGGCCTGCCCAGACCGCTTCTCCTCACCTACACTGCCGGCGACATCTACGAGCAGAGGACGGCCGAACTAATCAAGGCGTCCCTGGCGAAGATAGGCATAACCGTCAACATAAGGCCGATGAGCTGGCAGGAGCAGTGGTCCCTCGCCCAGAGCGGGTGGAACAACTCGAAGGCCGCTCAGGACCTCTTCATATTCTACTGGTGGCCAACCTACATAACCCCGTTCGACTTCCTCTACAACATGTTCGACAATGAGAGCAAGTCCTTCGACCTCTGCTACTACGCCAACCCGAAGTTCAACAAGCTCATCGAGGAAGCCCACTACTACGAAGGCATAGACAAGGCTAAGGCCCTGCACCTCTACTACGAGGCCCAGAAGATACTCTACGATGACGTACCCGCGGTACCGCTCTGGGACATGGTCGACATAAGGGTCGCTAGGGCGAACATAGGTAACCTGCAGGCAGCAATTAACCCGGCCTACCCGACCGTAATATTCGCTCAGGTACTGCACGTTAAGGCCGGAGGCTAACCCGATCTCAGGGCTTTAAAAACCAAGCCTTTTTCCTCAAGCCCCTCACCCCCACATCAAGTGCGGAGGTCGCGGTGGTGTGAGCCATGCCCGTAAGTAAGGAATACATTGTGAAGAGGGTCGCCCTACTCATCCTCGTTGTTTTCGGCGTCCTTATCATAACCTTCGTGATAACTAGGTTAATACCCGCGCACCCTGAACTACTGTGGGCCGGGCCCCACGCAACCATGGAGCAGATAGAGAAGGCTAGAAAGGAACTACACCTGAATGACCCGATATACGTTCAACTATACTATTACCTGCTGAACTTCGTACGCGGTGACTGGGGAGTCTCGTGGAGAACTAGGTCACCGGTACTGCATGACGTGCTATCGGCGTTGCCGGCCACGCTTGAGTTAGTCATAGCGGCGTTCGTGATAGCGGTGGTCATCGGCATACCCCTCGGTGTCTACGCCGCGTTGAGGAGGGATAGGCTCGCCGACCACATAATAAGGATACTCACGGTGCTCGGAGCCTCGGTCCCGGTGTTCTGGCTGGCCCTCATCGTGCAGTTAGTCTTCGGGAGCTGGCTCCACATACTGCCGGCGGCGAAGCGCGTTGATGAGATACTGGTCCTCAGGACAGGGTTCCACCCCATAACAGGGTTCTACTTACTCGACGCCTTAATCGAGGGCAATATACCTGTGTTCCTTGACGTCCTAAGGCACATGATACTCCCGGCAACGGTGCTGTCCCTCTACCCAATGAGCCTCTGCGCCAGGATGACGAGGGCGTTAATGGTTGAGGTGCTGAACGAGCAGTACATCAGGGCGGCTAGGGCTTGGGGTTTGCCGGGGAAGCTAGTCACGTTCAAGTACGCGTTAAAGAACGCGATAGCGCCCGTAATAGCTTCGCTGGGCCTATCCTTCGGCTACACCATAATCGGCGCGTTCATGGTTGAGCTGATCTTCGTGTGGCCCGGCATAGGTTTTTACGCGGCGATGTCGCTCCTGAGCTTCGACTACCCAGCCATCGTGGGGGTCATCGTGATCGTCGCGATATTCTACTCGGTCATCAACATGATCGTGGACATAGTACACGCGATAATTGACCCGAGGGTGAGGCTGTGATGTCGTCCCCATCAGAACTCAGGATAATGTTCCGCATGATAAGGCGGAACCCCGTCTCCATGCTGGGCCTCATAATAGTCGTTACCTTCGTTGTCGTCGGGCTCATAGCCCCATACATCCTAACGAGGCCTGAGGAGGCGTGGGGAATAGCCTATAACGTGAAGGACCGTTTCCTCCCACCCTCCCTCCAGCACCCCTTCGGCACGGACGAGTACGGGAGGGACATGTTCAACAGAGTCCTCCTAGGCACTAGGTTCTCCCTGATGATCGCTGTCGGCGTTGTGGGCCTAGCCCTCCTGATAGGCATCCCGGTGGGCTTGGTTGCCGGGTACGTTGGGGGTAAGGTAGGCACTGCCCTCATGAGGATAACCGACATGTTCCTTGCTTTCCCGCCCCTCCTGCTAGCGATAGCGTTAGCCGCCACGCTCGGCAGGGGCTTAACGAACACGATCGTCGCGCTAGCCATCTCGTGGTGGCCGTGGTACGCGCGGCTAATATTCGTGCAGGTGAACTCCATAAAGAGCTTACCTTACGTGGACGCCGCCAGGGTGATGGGGTTAGGGTCACTAACGATAATGTTCAAGCACATCCTCCCCAACGCCCTCACACCCATAACCGTGCAGGCAGCCCTAGACATGGGGTCAGCGATCCTCGAGGCGGCGGGCCTGAGCTTCCTCGGCGTAGGTGTCCCGCCACCAACTCCTGAGTGGGGCTTACTGGTTAGCATGGGGTGGCAGTCAATCAACAGGGCTTGGTGGATCTCCTTCTTCCCCGGCCTAGCCATCGTGATAACCGTGCTGGGCTTCAACCTACTCGCCGACGCCGTCAGGGAAGCGATGGACCCGAGGCTCAGGAAGGCCCTAATAATGAAGGGGGTGTGAAGCATGTCGGGGCCAGACGGGAGGAAACACGTTCTTGAGTTAAGGAACCTCACCATCAAGTACTACACGCTAACGGGGATCGTGCACGCCGTCAGGGACGTCTCACTAGTGATTAGGGAGAGGGAGTCCGTGTGCTTAGTGGGTGAGTCAGGCAGCGGCAAGTCAACGATAGGGCTGGCGGTGGCGCATGCCCTACCCCCCAACGCGAGGGTCTCGGGCCAGATACTGTTCAGGGGCGAGGACGTGACGAGGCTGAAGGGCGACGACCTAAGCAAGTACGTCGGGAGGAAAGTATCGATAATATTCCAGGACCCCGCAGCGACCTTCAACCCGCTATTCACGATAGGTGAGCAAATGGGTGACGTGATCAGACACCACATAGGGGTGAAGGACAAGGAGGAGGTTAAGAGAATATCGATCGACCTGCTCAAGAAGGTCGGGCTACCGGATCCGGAGAGGGTGCTTAAGTCATACCCGCACGAACTCAGCGGCGGGATGCTCCAGAGGGCGTCGATAGCGGTGGCGCTCTCACCGAACCCCGAGCTACTCATAGCCGACGAACCCACGACGATGCTTGACGTCACCCTCCAAGCGCAGATACTTGACCTCCTCACGAAGCTCAAGGAGGAGTTCGGCCTCTCCATGCTCTTCATAACGCACAACCTAGGGGTCGCGGCCGAAGTGTGTGACAGGATAGCCGTGCTGTACGCGGGTAAGTTGCTTGAGGAGGGGGGCGTAGAGGACGTGCTCCTGAACCCCCTCCACCCCTACACCAGGAAGTTACTGGAGTGCGTGCCTAGAGCCCACTCCAAGGTGCGGAAGCTTAGGCACATACCCGGAACCCTCCCCGACCCTAGGCACCCGCCGCCCGGGTGCCCGTTCCAGCCTAGGTGCGAGGAGGCTAGGGACGAGTGCGGTAAGATGCCGCCACTCATAGAGGTTAGGCCGGGGCACAGGGTGGCGTGCGTGAAGTACTTGAGCGGAGGGGGTGAGTGAGGTGGCGATGCTCGAGGTTAAGGAGCTGAGGAAGTACTTCCCAATAAGGTCAGGCTTACTAGGCAGGGTCGTCGGGTGGGTTAAGGCTGTCGACGGCGTGGACATTAACATCGAGGAGAACACGGTGGTCGCGTTAGTCGGTGAGTCAGGGAGCGGGAAAACGACGACTGCCCGGTGCATTCTGAAGCTACATGAGCCAACAGCAGGTAAGATACTCTTCATGGGTGAGGACGTAACGAAGCTGAAGGGCAGGCGCCTAAGGAAGTACAGGAGGAACGTACAAGCGGTTTTCCAGAACCCGTTCCTATCCCTAAACCCTAGGATGAAGGTCGAGGACATAGTCGCGGAGCCCCTCAAAACACACACGAACATGAGTAGGAGGGAAATCGCTGAGACGGTTAAGGATCTACTCACGAAGGTCGGCCTACCTAAGGACGTGCTGAGGAGGTACCCCTACGACCTAAGCGGTGGGCAGGCGCAGAGGGTAGCGATAGCTAGGGCTATAGCGCTAAAGCCCAAGCTAGTGGTCCTCGACGAACCAACATCAGCCCTCGACGTGTCGGTTCAAGCCCAAATACTGAACCTGCTGGCTGACCTGAAGGAGGAGATGAAGCTATCATACCTCCTAATAACGCATGACCTCTCAGTCGTGAGGTACATAAGCGACTACGTCTACGTCATGTACTTAGGCAAGATCGTCGAGGCAGCACCCACTGAAGAACTCTTCACGAACCCACAACACCCCTACGCCCAAGCACTCCTATCAGCAGTACCTGAGCCCGACCCTAGGTTAAGGAAGCTTAAGAAGAGGATAATCCTGCCCGGCGAACCCCCAAGCGCCGTGAACGTGCCTCCAGGCTGTAGGCTTCACCCGAGGTGCCCTTACGCTGAGGAGCGCTGTAAGCGTGAGGAACCAGAATTAATTGACGTGGGTAACGGTCACTTCGTGAGATGCTGGCGCGCTAGTTCTTGAGTGAACGTGCTTTCCTTCCTTAGCCAGTGTTTTCTGAATCCCTAACGCCTTAGTTGCTAGTGGTGTTTGGTTAGCAATGCTTTTATATCGATCGATATATCTCTCAGGTAGGAGTCGTTGGGGTAGGGAACGTGCCCGGCGTGGAGTACGTGAATGTCTGGAAGTACTACGGCGGGAAGCCCGTGGTTAAGGGAGTGAACCTCAGCGTTAAGGAGGGGGAGGTCAGGGTACTCCTGGGCCCTAACGGGTCGGGGAAGTCAACACTATTCAAGATGAGCATAGGGATCGTGAGGCCCGAGCAAGGCGCGGTTAAGGTGGACGGCGTTAACCCGGCGGAGGACCCCATCAGTGCCAGGAGGATTGTTGGCTACGTCCCTGAGGACCCCCTAGTTTACGAGTCCCTTGAAGTGACTGAGTACCTCGAATTCCTGCTCTCAGTGTACGGCGTAAGGCCTCCTAGGGAGAGGTTCGCCGCAGTAATTAAGGCGCTGGGGCTTGAGGAGCATGTTGGGAAGCTGGTCGGTGAGCTAAGCCACGGCAACAAGAGGAAGGTCATGCTGGCGGCGATAATGCTCAGGGACCCGCAGGTACTGGTCCTCGACGAGGCGTTCTCGGGGCTGGACGTCGGGAGCGCTAGGGCCGTCAAGACGTGGTTGAGGGAGAAGGCAGCCTCCGGGTCAGCGGTGTTGGTCTCGACACACATACTCCCCATAGCAGAGGCCATAGCTGACAGGATAACGATAATCTACGAGGGGAGAATAGTTGCTGAGGGGACGCCTGAGGAGTTAAGGAGCCTCGAGGGCGGGAAGGAGCTTGAGGATATCTACCTTAAACTCACCGGGTACTCGAGCGAGGTTGAGGAGCTGGTTAAGGCGCTAGCGACTTGAGGTGGGGGTAGGCAATGCTTAAGTCGATGACGCTGGAGATAGCGAAGAACCTGACGAAGGAGGTGACGTTCAGGGGCTTCAGGGGGGTTAGCGCGTCGGCCTTCACCCCCGTGGCTAAGTCCTCGAGGGGCAAGGTGAGCGTGTCCATAGTTAAGTCTAATGTCCTCGGGGCAATTTTCTACTCCATAGTGTCGTTCTCAGCCAGCGTGCCCTTAGGGATGGCAACGTACGCGAAGGTACCGGCGCCGGAGGTGTTCTCAGTCTCCTTAACGGTCTTAGTGGGGTTTGCATTCGCCTTATCACTGATGCAGGTAACCCCCTTCACCTCGACCTTCATTAGGGAGGGCTTAGTGGATCTACTACGCCTGCTCCCGCTAACGGACTCGCAGATCCTCAAGGCGTACCTCACCGCGCTCTTCCTGTACTGGGGAGGCCTGTCGCTTGCCTTCATATTCGTGCCGTTCTTCATTGTCTCGGCATACGTCGCCATCCAAGGGTTCCTGCCGGGAACCTACGTGCTCTTAGGGTTACTCGCGGCGTTAGCTACGTTCGCGTTCAGCTACTCCCTAGGCATCGCTTTAGGGTCCTACTCCTACGCCGTGAGGAGGAGGGCCTCGCTGAGGGTAGCTTCCACGGTGGCGTGGCTGGTCAGCTTCATGATGATGTTCCTGCTCTACAGGGCATCATCCATAATGATGGAGGCCGCGAAGAGTTTGGAGCCCGTACTGAGCACGTGGGGAGCCCTAATACCTTTCGTCGGCCCCCTATTCACGCTCCCTAACCCCCTACTGACGCTCGCGTCCTTGGGTGAGAGCGCGGTGCTGGTTGCGGTGGCCTACCTCCTAGCTAGGAGGAGGATCTCGGCAGTGTTCCTTGGAGGTGCTGAGTTCGCGGCGGTTAAGGCAGTGCCTACAAAGAAGGTTAGGGTGGGTGAGGCCGGGCTGAGCGTGAGTGGCTTGACGTGGTCAATGGTGCGTAAGGACCTGAAGCTACTTTCTAGGGAGCCTAGGAGGTTAGCTAACATGCTCTTCCTAGTGGTGCTCCCGATAATAATGTCCGTCCCGACAGCCTCGTCAAGTAACTTAATGGCTAGGTACTCAACGTACATGGTGTTCTTCATGGCGTCCTTCCTAGGGGCGTTCTCGGGGCTGGCCAGCGACAACGTATTCTACGTGGAGGGCTCCGGCGCCCTCCTCCTCTACCACTTGCCAATCAGCAAGCGTGACGTGGCGCTAGCGAAGGCCCTCACGTGCTCATTAATAACGGCCCCCATATCCGTCGCCGTTGTCGCGGGCACCTCGCTATACCTCACAGGTAGCCCCGCCCTAACGCTGTACGCTGCCGGGGTAACCGCCCTGCTTAACGTGGGGTTCTCGCTACTCAACTCCTCCGTGACTACGTCCATGCTCCCCGACACCCCATCGGAGTGGAGTGAGTACTCCTTCAGGGGAAGTATGAGCACTAGGTTCGCGAGAACCGTGGTTAAGCTGACGATACTGGGCGTAGGTGTTGGCGTGCCCATAGTGCTGATGCTCCTAGCCCCGTTCTTGGGCGCGTCCCTCACGATGACCGAGGCCATATTAACCGCGTACGCCCTCGCTTCGCTAGCCGCAGGCCTGACCTTCCTGCACGTCGCGGCGGGCAGGAAGCCGCTGTAATCACCTTAAACTACGTTCACGCCTCAATGGGTGGGGGAACACACTTTTTGATCTCCAGCAAAATATTCTTTGGTGTCAGTCTTGAGCAAGTCGCTTAGGGAGTTAATTAACGAGATCAGGCCGGCCGTAATTAACATGTTCCGCGTCAACTTGGGCCTCAAGGACGGTGAGGGGGCCCTGGTACTCACGGACTACCCGCACGGCGAGTTCTGGCGTAACCTCGTGCCCGAGGAGTTAGAGGACGCGGTTGCGAGGACCCTACTCGCCCGCGCCGTGTACGAGGTCGGTAAGGAAGCCTTCCCGAACAGTAGGTTCGAGTTCCACGCGTACCCGATGACCGGGAGGAACGGTGCGGAACCGCCGCCGGAAGTGGCTGACCTAATGAAGAGGTTCGAGGTCGTGGTTGCGATCACGACTTACTCCCTCTCACACACTAGGGCTAGGGAGGAAGCCTGCAAGGCGGGCGCGAGGATAGCGAGCATGCCTGGCTTCACCGCCGACATGTTCGCGCCCGGAGGCCCCATGGCGGCGGACTACGGCAAGATAAAGGAGGTGTCCGAAAAGATAGCTGCGTGGCTCAACGGGAGGCGCGACGTGAAGATAATCACCGACTACGGCACGGACCTAAGGCTAAGCGTTGAGGGCAGGGTATGGGACGTGGACGTAGGCCTCTACGTGAAGCCCGGCGAGTGGGGCAACCTACCCGCGGGCGAGGTCTACATAGCGCCCCTAGAAGGCAGTGCGGAGGGAGTGCTCGTAGTGCCGAAGGGCTGGTACCCGGGCCTAACCGAGGACATGACCCTCCACATAAGCAAGGGCCTAGTAACGAAGATCGAGGGCGGGGGCAGGATAGGCGACCACTTCAGGGAACTACTTGGGCTGCAAGGTGACACACCGGCTGAGGGTAGCGAGTACCTGGCTAGGAGGAACATAGCGGAGCTAGGCATAGGCACGAACCCCAACGCCAAACGCCCCGACAACGTCCTCGAAGCAGAGAAGATCATGGGAACCATACACGTAGCAATAGGCGATAACTCACACTTCGGCGGGAAGGTCGAGGCAGACCTCCACGAAGACTTCCTACAACCAGAACCCACAGTCATAGTCGATGGAGAGGAATTCATGGTCAAAGGCAAGATAAAAA
>CAYNPH010000051.1:0-57247 GCA_964399035.1 uncultured Desulfurococcaceae archaeon | reverse complement strand
TAACCAGCTACTAGGAAGCTCAGCCATGATTCCCTAATACTGGCGTAGAGCTTCCCGATCCTGAACACTACGTAGCACGCTATAAACGCGGCAACTACGTCGAGTAGCGCTAGGAACATGTAATAGGGCGCTAACCAGTAGCCCACAGCATCACACCGTCCTCAACGATTTACGCTTGCTTCACATCTTTATTTATTACCCTGGTACCGCCATGGTTGCGGCGCGGGAGTGGGTACTCCATCCCGAACCGGGATTACCAAGTAATTAACGCGGGGGTAGGGTTATGGAAAAATATGTTAGTTTTTTAGTTAAACATCAGCTGCCGTTATGGCATTCGCCACAACCGCATTGACCGTGGTGCCCCTGTATGTGCGCGTTCCAACCGCCGTGGCCGTGGGGCCCGTGAGCTAGAGGTCCCTGAAGCAGTGTGTATGTAATGCCGCCTATGTTGATCTCTGTTGCCCTAACGTCACCGTCGCAAGCTATGAATGCTTTAACAGTCACATGTTCCCCTACGCTTAATTTGTTTGCAAGCTCCGGAGGCGTGAGGAGCGTATTGTTTGGGCCTAACCACCTACCCCCTACGAGTACCGTGCTGATTTCACCATTACCCTCATCCACGGTTACCGTAGCTCTCCCGCCAGTACCTATGCTCACGTTAACTATGGTTCCCTCTATGCTCACTGTGCTTACGTTTTCGCAGTGCTCCCTAATCATTTGCCTGTCCTGCACCCCGTAACTCGTTAGTGGCGTGGGTAGCGCAGTGCTTTGGGGAGTGTCCACGGCAGTGCTCCCCAGAGCTAGGGGATTCATGGCAGTGTACGCTATTCCACCGAGGACTAGAGGGATTACTAGGAGGGCTATCGCGACGTTGCTTACGCCGGAACTTAATTTTGTCCTGCTCATGGACGTCACCTCAATAGCTTTTCTGCTGAAGATGCTTTTAAGATGGTCGCACAATTTTTATAGACAAATCGTCTATGAGTGAATGAATTTTGGGGGTGGTGAACCTAAGCTTCAGCCTTATAGGTGGTGATGCCTCAACTAATTAGGTTGGCTGGGAGGCGCGCACGATCACGTAGTGATGACGGTGTACCCTAGGCTGAGCCCCGGGGGTGATGATGTCATGGGCGGCGTCGCTGAGCGGGTGGCGTTAGCCTGCATAGTGGCTGGCGCGTCGGCAGTGATATCGATCGCTAACTTAGCCGGATCCATACGCGTCCTTGACCTAACGGGCTCAGCATTCATGCTCTCGCTCTCCGTCCTCCTGTATAACGTGGCGTTCACCATCATGAGTTGGGTGTGGCCCGCAGTATTCTTAGGGAGGGTAAGCAGGAGGGGGATGCTGGCCTTCGCGTTAGGTGGTATGTCCTCAGGGCTAGCGTTAATGGGCATCCCGCCAGTTCCTGCCTTAGTAATCGCGGGTTCCGGAATCGTAGGGGCGTCCTCAGCCCTGATCTCGCCAGTAATGATGACCATAATGACGGACTACTACGGCAAGGACTCACTCGCAGTCACTAAGTACAACACGTATTCAAGCACGGGCCTCGTCCTTGGGTATGTTGCGGCAGCGTTAGCTAGGGTGCGTGTGGGGACGCCGGAACTACTCCTTGGTTCGGCCGCAACATCAGCGGCTCTCGTAATCCTGACGGCCTTAGTACCTCAGAAGTACGTTGTCGTGGAGCCAAGGCGCGTTACGTTCATTTCGCTAATACCCCAGCTTACCGGCAGGCTAAGGCCCCTGCCCTCGGCACTCTTCTCGCCGCGCATAGCTTACAATATGCACAGGTTAATTCAGGACTTCATGAGAGCCGTTAGGAGGAATATTCAAAGGAGGTTGCCCCTAACCCTAACAGGTACTGCGGTGCTCTTCACAGCCATATCCCTGTTCTTCACGCCAATGCCTGCCTTCATGAGGAGCGTTGGGCTAAGTGACGTTGAGGTTTACGCCACGTACTTAACTTCCTCTATAGTGTCAACGATATCGTACAGGGTTGTTTACCCCATAATAAGTGACTACCGTAAGGCATGGAAGCTACTAATAACAGCAGCGGCCGCTAGGGCCCCTATATTCCTGCTACCGATATACGTACTGCTACTTAAGGGAAGCGTGGGTGCATTACCAATAATTGTCACGTGCTTCATCGCCATCGGGTTAACATGGACAGCAATAAGCTCCTCACTCACAACGGTGGTGCTGGCCATGTCGGAAAAGGAGAGGAAGGGAGAGAGGTTGGGGCACCTCAACGCGATGGTGGGGTTAGGAACGATAATAGGTTCACTCCTTGCAGGATTAATCGTAAGGTCGTACGGCTACGCCGCCCTCTCGGCACTGGCATCGGCCCTAGTGCTAACGGCTACGTCCCTCTACTACAGAGCTAAGAATGCCCTAGTGACGTAGCCTTGACGCAAACAACGCGAGTGAGGCAATGCCCAGGAAGAACAGCGCCGTCACCGCGGCAACGTACAGGCTACTGAAGGCGGGCGTGAGGGCGGCCATAAGTACTAGCAGGCCAGCTAAGGAGTACGCAGTATTAACGACACCGGCGGCAAGGCCCTGCAGGCAACCCGGGAGGGAGCGTGATATGAGCATAACCATCGACTGATCAAGGAAAGGCCAGAGGGGAAGGATCCAGAACATAACGGCCACTGGCCCGGACGTAACGGCCATCAAGGGAAGCACCACCGCGTACGAGGCAACCACGCAAAAGAATGACCTTAGCGCCCCAAGCCTTTCGGTCACAACGCCGGCAGCAGGCCTAGCAAAGACCCCCACGAGTGCAGGGAGCGTAGTGTATAGTAGCCCGAAGACCTCCGATGAGCCCGCGATGTCCCGGAGCTTTAATGAGAACACACCGTAAAAGCCGTCGGCAGCCGCTATGGACGTTGCCGCAGCAAGCAACGGAAGCAACACAAGCTTCGCCCCAGCAAGCACATCACGGGCCGAAACCCCGCCCCCACCACCCGGGTGGGTAGCGTAGGCGAACATGAGGCCAGTGCCGAGGAGTGCAGCAGCAACAACGAACACGATTCTATCGCCGAAGGCCCCAGCAAGGAAACCAGCTAGGACCCCGCTTAAACCCCACCCCACGGATCCGAACATCGCGTATATTGAGTAATGCATGCTGGAGGACCTAGTCCTGTCGAGCAACGTACCCATAACTGAGGGTATTGAGATAGTCCAGAACGTCACATACGTCCCAGCAAGCACCGGGAGAACATCAATAGGTGCGACGTACATCAAAGCTAAGGCTGGCACGCCCGCAAGACCCAGCAGGATCAAGCCCTTACGTCCTAAAACATCGCTCAGACCGCCAGCAACAACGGAAAATATTGCTGGCATGTTCTCAGCGGCAATCAAGAAACTAATGAAGCTGTAGTCATTACCTAAAACCTGCTTAACTAAATCCCTACTAGCGACGATGTACATCCCGAAAACCATGTTGGACAGCAAGGCGTAAGCATAGAAGCCAAGCCTCCACGACTCAGCACCGCTGAGTAACTCCTGCTGTCTAGGCCAGCCCCTCACTCAGCATGGACCTCAGATAAGGTAAGGCAGGGAACACATATTAAGAATGAGGAAACCAAACCGATTAAATCGCGAACGCCTTCAGATTCAACAACAAGCTAAGAGGGTGAAAAAGCCATGGCCCCGAGGGTCAAGACCTACTAGATCTTGACCCCCGCGACCATGGCTCTCACCCCCGTAATTAGGGGTGTTTTCGCGGCTTATAATCTTTTGTATAATTGAGTGATTTACGGTTGCAATAGCTTTATTATTCTTAGACTAATCTGAAATGATGTAAATAGTATACGGTGATGGGCCTTGATGGCGGTGGCGGTAACGGGCGGCAAGGGCGGCACGGGTAAGTCCACGGTGGCGGTGAACCTTGCGGTGGCGCTAGCGTCTAGCGGGTATAGGGTTGTGCTCGCGGATCTAGATGTTGAGGGCTGTGTTGATCACCTCCTTCTGGGGGTGGAGCTTAAGGTTGTGGAGCCAATTAAGGTTTCGATTCCCTTCATAGATTACGGTAAGTGTGTTGCGTGCGGGGCGTGTACGAGCGTCTGTGATACGGGGGCATTGATTAGTGTTAGGGGTGGTAAGCCATTCCTGATACCAAGGCTGTGTAGCGGGTGCGGGGCCTGTTTCCACGCATGTAGGTTCGGCGCCATCCGTAGGGGGTGGAGGGTGATAGGTGAGGTGAGTGTGGGTAAGGCACGTTTTGGTAATATCACCTTAACACTTGTTTCTGGGAGGCTGAGGGAAGGTGAGGAGCACGTCGCTCCAGCAGTGATAGTTGCTAGGGAGGAAGCCATTAACTTAGCTAGTGAGGAGAACGCAGACTTCCTTGTGATCGACACGGCGGCTGGGACCGGGATAGCGGTGTCCCAAGCTTTAAGCACGGCTGACTTAGTGCTCGCGGTAACTGAGCCAACACCGCTAGGTGCTCACGACCTAGACGCGATACTTGAGCTGACGTCCAAGCTAGGTGTGCGGACGTGGGTGGTCGTGAATAAGCATGGGTTAGCGCCTGAAAATATCGTTGCCGGGGTTGTGAGTAGGTACGGGGTACCGGTCGTTGCTAGGATCCCTTACAGTGATGAGGTGGTTCATGCGTATGTGAGTGGAGAGCCGCTGGTGTTAAGGGAGGGGAGTGCGGCAGGGCAGGAGTTAAGGTCTCTCGCAAGCGCTGTCGCCTTAATAGCTTCCGTGCGGGGTGCGTGATGCTTGATCGAGTTGGTAATAGCTTCGGGGAAGGGAGGCGTCGGTAAGACCCTAATTTCAGCAGAATTAGCTCTGAGGCTTAAGGAATTAGGCGTTAAGGTGACCGCGGTTGATGCGGATGCTGATGCGCCGAACCTCCATTTAGTGTTGGGAGGTGCTGAATGGCGTGTTGAGGAGGACTACTATGAGGGGTGGGTAGCGAGGATAAACGACGTTAAGTGCGTGGGGTGCGGGGCATGCGCGGAGGCCTGCCTGTACAAGGCAATACTTAAGGATAAGGGAACCGGCAAGTACAGGGTAAACGAACTCCTCTGCGAGGGGTGCGCAACCTGCTCACTCGTGTGCCCGGTGAAGGCAATAACTAGGGTTAAGGTATCCTCAGGAAGGATACGTGCGGGAACCACCCGCGTGGGCGGGGTACGCATAGCCGGGGCCAAGCTCGCCCCTGGACGCCCAAACTCCGGCAAGCTGGTGACGGAGGTTAAGACCCTAGCAAGGAAGCTCTGGGGTAACGACACGGAAGTATACGTTGTTGATGCGGCGGCAGGCATAGGTTGCCAGGTGGTGGCATCACTAGCAGGCGCATCGGCAGCGATCCTAGTTGCTGAGCCGACACCTGCGTCGCTGGAAGATCTCATGAGGGTTCATAGGGTGGTCAAGCACTTCAGCCTTCCTGCTGCCCTAGTGATTAACAAGTCAGGACTTAGCGAGACCATGGAGGCTAAGATAATCGAGTACGCTGTCAAGGAGAACATTGACTTCCTAGGAAGTATACCCTACGACGACGTCGTGCCTAAGGCTATAGCTAGGCTCTCCCCCGTAACTCGGGCGTACCCTGACTCCCTAGCGGCGGCCGCGGTGAGGAGCGTCGTGGATAAGATCATAGGGCGCGTGATTAGGGGCTGGAGTTCATGGCAGCTTAAGTACGTGCCGGTCAACCCGCAACCCTACGTGCCGGAGATTATACCGCCTCCCCAATAAATCAACCGTGCATATGAACGTCAAGCTAATAAGGCTTCTTCGGTAGAGATAATTAAGACTAGTCGAAAAGTCAAGGTGTCCGGCAATGGTTCGGGTAGGTATAGCCGTGGATCAGGGTGAGGGCCTAGACGCGGTAACTGCCTCGCGTTTCGGTAGGGCACCAGCCTTCGTAATCGTGGACATAAGCGAGTCAGGCGAGGTAAGACACGTTAAGACGATCAAGAACAGTGCCTTAACCTACGGCGGAGGCGTCGGTGTCCGCGTAACCAAGATGCTGGCCGAGGAGGGGTGTGAGGTTGTGGCGGGGCCGGCGTTCGGCCCCAATGCCTCAGCAATGATCTCGACCCTCGGCATGAAGTCTGCGATAGTCCCGCCAGGGATGAGGGTTCGGGACGCCGTGAAACTCATACTTGACCAACTTACGGGTAAGGTTCCCCCAATGAGTCCCTACGGCCCTCCACCAAGACACCGCCACAGGCACGGTCAGCAAGTATTTTAAGGCGTCCCTAATCCATTAGTCGTGCGTGGTGGTGTGATGTCACGCCAAACAAGATAATTAACCTGGACATAACCCTCCTCGCCAGGGCCGCGCTACTGCTGCAGAAAGCGGTTAACGACGAACTCGGTGACCTCCTAAAGCCCCTAGGATGCGGCGTGGATGACAGGGGCTTTAAATGCGACTTCGAACCCCTCAAGGGGAGGTGGCCCAGCGAGGAGGAAGTGAGGAGGCTAGAGGAGAGGATACTGGCCATAGAGGGGAAGGGCGCCCGAATACGTGCGTTAGGGGAAGAGAACATTCAGGGCGACAACCTCCTGCAGCTCCTAGGGTATTCAAGCATTTACGCGGTAAACAGTTTCAAAGCACACCTAGAGCCGGGAGTTAAACCATCAGAAACTAGGGTAGGTGCCGTGAGGATCCTTAATGTCTCAGCACATAACCCGGCGACGAACGTGAGCCTCGTGAGGCTCATTGGTGTGGCGTTTAAGGATGAGGCAGGGCTTAAGGAATGGCTTGAGTGGTTCGAGGAAGCCTCGAGAAGAGATCACAGGGTCATCGGTCAGAAGTTAGGGCTATTCTCCTTCCACGAGGAAGTGGGTCCTGGCCTAGTAATTTATCACCCCAAAGGCCAGATCATTAGGGAGGAGCTGATTAAGTTCATAAGGGAAGTCAACGCGAAGCTAGGGTACGAGGAGGTATACACCCCCCACGTCTTCAGGTCAACCATATGGAAGGTCAGCGGTCACTACTACCTCTACAGGGACAAGATGGTTCTAGCTAAGGTTGAGGGGGAGGAATACGGTATAAAGCCCATGAACTGCCCCGGCCACATACTGGTGTATAAGTCAGCGCCACGGTCATACAGAGACTTACCCGTGAGGCTATCAGAGTTCGGCACGGTGTACAGGTGGGAGAAGCGCGGCGAACTCTACGGACTACTTAGGGTAAGGGGCTTCACGCAGGACGACGGCCACGTGTTCCTAAGGGAGGACCAGGTGAAGGACGAGATAAAGGCGATCCTCAAGGAAATACTCCACGTACTAGAGACCTTCGGCTTTAAGGGCGAGGACGTCCGCATGAACCTCTCAACCATGCCTGAGGAACACATAGGGACTGAGGAAATGTGGGAGAAAGCAACCAACGCGTTAAAGGCAGCTATGGATGAGCTGGGACTGCCCTACGAGATCAAGGAGGGTGAGGGTGCGTTCTACGGCCCCAAGATAGACGTGCACTTCCGGGACAGCCTAGGGAGGTGGTGGCAGTGCAGCACCATACAGGTAGACTTCGCCTTACCCGAGAGGTTTGGGCTGGAGTACGTGGATAAGGATGGAAGCAAGAAGAGGCCCGTCATGATCCATAGGGCGGTATTGGGCAGCGTCGAGCGATTCATGGCGATAATAATAGAGGAATTCGCTGGCCGCCTACCCACGTGGCTAAGCCCAATCCAGGTCAGAGTCATACCGGTTAGGAGCGCGGCGAAGGAATACGCAGTAACAGTTGCTGAGGAACTCAAGGCCCAAGGAGTAAGGGTGGACGTCGACTTAGGCGATGAGACCCCCTCAAAGAAGATAAGGAGGGCCTACGACGAGGCGATACCCTACCTGATACTAGTAGGTCCTAGGGAAGCCAAGCAAGGAACCGTGACTGTGAGGGCAAGAGGCAACAAGCAAGCGAGCAACGTACCGTTAAGGGAGTTCATAGAGCTGCTCAAAAAGGAGATCAAGGAAAGAACCATAGACCAACTGGCCATCAATGAACTTATGAAGAAAAAAGCTCAAGCATAAGCACGATGATTAACGCCTTCAAACACACCTAACCTTAATTTCTGCTTATTAGCCCGTACACCCAAGAACAGTACATGAGGTAGGGGAGCTTGCTAGGAAAGCAGTGCTTAGCCGTAGTAACGCTGATCGCATTAGTAGTGTCGCTTACTGCAGGCGTCGGTATTAACGCCCAAAGTAGCGATACTGAGAAGGTCGTTAATGCGGCATCCGCCCTAATTAAGGCATCCTTTCCTGAGATCTGGGGATTAATAAGTAATACAACGCCTAAGACGCAGCCTGCGCAGGCAGGCGAGTACGGTGAGGCCCTGTCAGGGTTCCCAACATACGTAGTGGAGTGGTCCACCAGTGGCGCTGACGTGAGCGTGCTGGTAGCGGTAGTAGATGGCGTAGCTATCCCCGTAGGTATTGAAGCAACTATCAACGGGCAAGCATCGAAGGAGTCCGGCAAGCTAGTCTATGGGCTCGGCGATAAGGTACTGTCTGAGGTGAAGGCACTTTACAGTGAACTCGCTCGAGAAGCGGTAAGCGACGGTAACGTCGAGATAATAGGGTTCCAAATACACATTAACGGAACGCCCGCTGCCTTCATCGAGCCAACGAAACCATCCATAATCCCGGCGATGCTCTCGTGGAACACTTACTTCGTTAAACCCGTCCTAGCATTCAACGTGATCAACGACTACCCCCTAGTTAAGGCGGCGATAACGCACGCCGGAAAGAACGCTCTCACATTTAAGGTGAGCGTGGATGAGGCGAGAACCATACTCAGTAAGCACAAGGAGCTAGGAAACGTTAGCAGGGTCAGTAAGTACGTGCTCATAGCTAACGGAACCGCCCGACCAGCCTACGTGATTAACCTAGGTCCTTGGAATATGGCTGTGATATATGCAGATAACGGCGAGTTCCTCTCAAGTGAGGCACACACTACACGGACAACTTCCTCAACAACATTAACACTTAAGCCTTCAGCGGAAGGTAAATGGAACCTGCCGATACCGCCGCAGTACTTCCCTTACTTCCTCTCCGGGGTTGCCATGTCGATAACAGCGCTAATTGGTGTTATAGTGATACGAGCAGTAACACGTAGGGAGAGGAGGAACAGGTAGTCCTCAATAGCCCCGCGCAGCGTCTGCTTGGAAAAGCACGCACACGGACTTAATCTTAAAGGGCTTAAACGTTAGGTTAACACTGCACGCCCGGATCCGCATTCTGCGCACCTTATCCTCAAGGATGTTACACTCCCATACATCATCAACAGGGATCCCGAAACGGAGTACGGCCCTAACGGGACTATTCATTGGGTTATACACCCTCAGCACCAAGCATTTATCCAAGTCACTACATTTCTTCACGTTCTCGACGATCACGCCACCGTCAACCCTCAGTACGTAGCCAGTCAAACCATCACCCTTACCCTCACGAGGGCTTGACACGGTCACAACATGTACGGGGTTACTCACCTCGTACGCTATTCGAGTTAGGAGTAGTTTGCCGTTACTAGGTAGGGCCGTAATGGCGTAGTAGGTGCTTAACTCACCACTATCAACAACGGGGTCCGGCAGGGTAGGCGACTTAAGCAGTGTTAAGCCCACCTTACTGAATCTCACCGTAACGCCGTTCCTTTCATGGGATATCACCGCGAAGAGCGCTTGGTCGTCCTCCAGCGCGACCCACTTATGCTTGAATACCTCGTACTTAGCGCGCTCCCAACTAGTGTTGGTGTGGGTAGCCCTCTCCAAGTACCCGGCACCCACATCGAAGAGCGCACGGCTCGCGTTGACGTCAGCATCAAACCAAGCCTTAAGCATGATGTTGCGTTCACGCCACCTAAACGTAATGTTGAACAAGAGCTCCCTCCTCCCACCGTAGGCGACAACGTCTTCAACAATTTCCGAGGACCTGAAGCGCCACCTGAAGCGGACACGCGCCCTTAAAGGTCCCGCCTCAAGCACCTCGGGAGAATTAACTACCCCGTCATTAACGATCCATGAGAGCCTGTCGTAGTCCTCATCAATCTCCCACGCATCCCACTCCCTAGGCTTATCATCGTACGCGACAATCACGTTACTAGGCGCCCTAAGCATTTCCCTCCCCAACTCCTTACTGAAGAAGCTAACTAGACGACCATCTGCCCTCAGAACAGCTCTGAAGAACTCGTTCTCGATGACGACGCCCTCACTATTCACGCCCACGCTGACCTCCCCCACGCCCACGCACTCACTTAAGTCAATGATGCCCAAAGGCGGGACATTCACAGCCACAAGCACTTTACCGTTACCGAGTGGCTGAGCCTCCCTACAGGCCCTCACAGCGCCCTCGGAAACCTCAACAAACGACGTCCTGCCCCAAGACAATGGGTTGAAGGCTACTACCCCGCCCTCGCCCATAATCTCAGCTAACCTGCGGACACCCTCAGCCAGTAGTGCGCGGGCCCTCCTCAAAGCCTCCTCAAGCTCCGCATAAGCCTCCTCATGAGCTCCAGTAGTGCACGTGCCGCATAGAACATCATGGAACTCATTCCTAAGCAGGATCATCCATAAGTTGTCTAGAAGCTCCCCAGGGTACTCAGCCCCGAGGGCATGTGCTAGTGACCACGCGGTCTCCGCATGACGCAATGCCGCCTCAAGAGCAAACACGAGCTTCTTCAACCTCAAGTTAGTGGTGAATACCCCCCTATGCGCTTCCAGGTAAAGCTCGCCGAACCACACCGGTAGGGAGTCATAGAGCTTCTCAGCCTCCCTGAAGTACTCCTCAGTACTGCCGAACCCAACCTCAGGGAACACGGGCGCCTCCCCCAGGGTCTTGAGCTTCAGCACCTGCTCCTCGTTAGGGCCGCCCCCACCATCACTGTACCCGAAAATCACTAAGGCCTTAGGAAGGATGTCCTTGGCACTATGCTCCCTCCAAGCACTAAGCAGGCGCTCGGCGGTGACGGTCTCAACGAACGCTCGCCCTAGCTGAGCGGTCAGCACTTCGCTCCCGTCTATCCCGCGCCACCTGAAGAGCGTGTGCGGGAACCTGTTGTAGGTGCTCCACTCGAGCTTATGCGTCAGGAAGTACTTGATGCCGGCCTGCCTCATTATTTGAGGGAGTATGGGGTTAAAGCCGAAGGAGTCCTGCAACCACGCAATAGATGCTCTAATACTTAGTTCCCGCTCAAACCACTTCTGACCGTAGTAGAACTGCCTAACCATGGACTCCAGCCCAGGCAGGACGGCGTCACTCTCAACCCACATGCCCCCAACGGCTTCCCACGCACCCCTCTTAACGGCCTCACGCACTCTCTCCAGTAGGTCGGGCTCCGCCTCCCTAACCCACTCGTAGTACTGCGGTGAGCTCTGCGCGTACGTTAAGTCCTTGAACTCGCTGATAAGCCTCAACGCATTAATGAACGTGTGGATAGCCTTTAACCTGCCCTCAGAGTAAGGCCAGAGCCAAGCCGCATCCAAGTGTGATATGGCGACCGCATGAACCCTCCCTTCCTTCCACCACTTCCTCCTTAACTCCTTAAGCCCATCGGCCAGTACCTGCAGGCCTTCCCTAACGCCCCTCAACAACTCTCCCTCATCAACGCCCCTGAAGCCCGCCTCAACTAAGTCACTAGGTCTCTCCCTCATCATTACACGTAACTCGTCCGTTGAGGGAGGGAATGAGGCTAGGGAGGGATCCACTACCTCCATGACGAAGCTTAACCCGTGAAGCGGTGGTGCCTCAACATACGCTTTATCCAAGGCATCCCTAACTAAGTTCAGTAACTCCTCACTAACCTCCGGCTTAACACCACGTATCGCTTCCGCCGCCTCAATGAGGTGTAGTGCCTTAAGCCCTAGGATCCACCCATCCTTAAGTACGATGGCGTGGGTCAAGCCCTCCAGCCTAGGCGGGTCGGCATGGGAGCCTAAGAATCCTGTTCTGAAGAACCTAAGCTTGAGCTCCAGTGCGGAGGATTCCTTCCCTAACCATATGAGCTCGTGGTGCTTGCCGAACCCTTGAAGAAGCCTTCCATTAAGGTAAGCTAAGCCGACTCTGTTGGTGGAGACGTAAATAACGCGTTCAGAGTCTCCACGTATGTTGGCTTGAGGAATTATGGTAACGACCTCGGCATAATCCCGAGGAAGCTGGGTGGGGAGTCTAACATTACCGTAACCAGGTATTAACACTTCCTCAATCTTGCTAGCGTTAATTGCGGAGGACGCCATTAGGTAGAGGGCTCTCTTAGCCAGTGACTTGGGGTGCGGGTACACCTGATTTACCCTAACAGAGTATGATGGAGAGGCTTAATCAAGGAATCGGCGAGTTTCAGGGAGATGAAGTGTCAAGCTTAACAAACCTTATAGGCGTGAACTGTAAACTAACCACAAGACCTTTGACGGCAGTAATGGGGCTTGCACGAGGGGCTGAGCGTGTACGGTGACAGCGTCAATCACTGGGTGAATTACCATAAGCTCGCGTTACTGGGGTTCACACTCGCAGCTTTCCTTGAGGTTCTGACTTACTTCTCAATCCACGCCACCTATATGCTAGCTTACATTCTTCACCCTGAATACCTCCCTTTGACATTGTTTCTCGCGGGGCTCCTAGGGCTTGTGTCGGACTTAATGCAGCTTTACGCGATAGCCCTCATAACGCCCTACGCACTGGAGGGCAGGGTTCCGAGCCTACGAGGGCTTAAGGAAGAGTCACGCATCATCGCGGCATGCCATGTCCTTCTCATCACGTTACTCGTGCGTGGCATAGTGTCGGCCCTCGTGCTGAACGTTGCGGTGGGCGTTCTTGAAATCATAGGTGCCGCAGCGACGTACGTGACGCTAGAGCACGTGAGGAGGGGAGGCACACCCTACCTAATAGTACTGACGACCGGGTCACTGTGCTTGCTGATCGCCGGGTTTGCTGGCGCCTCACCACTGATGAACGCTCACCTAGGGATAGTGGGGATCGCGTTGCTGGCGCCGCTCCTGCTAAAGCTGGTAAACCCGAAGGGTGAACTATTCCGTAACGTTAGGGCTTGGGGATACGCAGTACTGTTAATGGGCTCGCTGGCGGTAATTGCCGGGGGTGCTTCACGTCTGATTGGGGCTGTACACGTGCTTCAGATGTTCGGTATGCCGAGCTTGGGTGGCTTAGTAAACTTAGTTGCTGGCCTAGGGTTCCTAACTGGCGTGTCGGCAGGCATTATAGCGTTGCTCGTAGGCGTCTACGGATTAATAGTTTCGTTGATGGGTATTGAGAGATCGACCTTCAGGACCTGCAGAAGCCCCTCAAAAACAGGGTTAACGTAGCGAGTGACGCCGCCTCAACAAGCGCTATGAAAGCCAGCAACGCGTAGGTCGAGACAGGGTAGAGCGCCCCCATTAACGCGTTACCTACAGCCCACGAGATGCCGAATATCATTCCGTACATGCCGTAAGCATATGCGCGTAGCTCAGGCCGCACCGCGTCCGCCACAGTCACCCTCATGTTAGTCTCGTAAAGCCCCATTAACACGCCCCAAACCACCGCAGCAACAAGCACGACGCTCACTCCGTCAAAGCCGGGCCACAGAAGCGTTACTGGTGCCGCGAGGGCCAGGAAGGGCGCGATGATTAAGGTTTTCGGGCCGAGCTTATCGTAAAGGTAACCGGCAGGGAAGGCCACGGCGGCATCGGCGAGCATCGCGACCACGTACATATATGCTATCTCGTAATCCTTCATGACGCCGCTTGCCCTAAGGTGGAAGGCTACTAGGGACCAGTGCATGAAGCCTAGCGCCAGCAGGGACATGGACGCAGTATAGAGCCAGAAGCTCCTCCCGAGAGAGGCTTTACGTCCCTTACCCTCCTCCACACCACTTACTCCCTTAAGGGAGGGGTAGTTGACGCACGCTACGCTAAGCATGAGTAGCGCGGCGAGCGCCGGTATGAAGAGCATCTTGAAGGCCTCAGAGTACGTGCCGCCAGACGTGAAGAGCGCGTACCCGACGAAGGCAGGTCCTGCCACGGCCCCCGTCTGATCCATGACTTCATGCAAGCCAAATCCCTTACCCTTACCCATTCCTTCAGTGACCTCAGCCAGTATCGTGTCCCTAGCTGGGGTGCGTAGGCCCTTACCGATACGCTCAATAAGTATGAGGGTTAACGCAACCTCCCAGTTGCCAGCGAAGGCTAGGGCGGGCACAGCAAACAAGTTTATCGCGTACCCTAGGAACACTAACGCCCAGTAAGCCTTACTGGATCTCAGACCATGAGCTAACATCCCGCCAGCACCCCTAGCAACGTACCCCAGGAAGTCCCCAACAGCCACTAAGCCAGCAACCACGGCTCCAGCCCCCAGCACGTCGAGGTAAGCACCTAGAACGGACCTAGCCCCCTCATACGTCATATCGGCGAATAACGACACAAGACCTAAAGCAACAAACGCCACTAACTCGCGCCTACCTAACCTCACGCGTTAAGCACCCCCGCACCCCTACACAGAAAACATGCGTTTCGCTCGCCACCCGAAAAGAGCGGTGTAAGGTAATTAAGTATGACCCACTCAAGGAAGGAATGAAATCCCCAAGAACCTAGTCGACACCATGTTCAGTGCGAAGAACAGCAGGATAGCGGCCATGACGCCCAAGAACACCCTATAGCCCCTACTACCTATCAACGCCGCGCCCCTCCCACCTATCTCACCCATGGCCCCTAGCCAAGCGTAATCAAGCCACACATGACTAACGTACATCACGGCAACACCAACGACACCCAGAGAGGAGGCGGTTACTATTAGCGTGAGGCCCGCCGACACCCACCAAAGCAGGAAGTACGCATTCAGCGCGGTCAGAAGGAAGCCCGTAAGCACAGGATTCAAACCACCTGAAACTACGGAACGGCTACTACTCGACTCGGCCTGAGAAGGAGCTTCGTCACCCGGCTTAAGCGCGTCCCTAATCAGAAGCACGGCAAAGTACGTTATGAATACAGCAGCGGCAACAACCAAGGCAGCGCCAGCAGGCCCCTGAAGCACCGAACCAACGTACCTAAACGCGATACAGAGCAAGGTCACGTAAGGTAACTCAGCCAATGTATGCCCTAAAGCAACCAAGACACCCGCCCTCCAACCCCCGCTACGCCCCCCTAAAACTATGGTTGAGGCGGTCAGGGGGCCAGGACTCATCGCGCCAGAAGGCGACACAGCCACAGTCATCATAACCAACGCGGCTAAGGAAGTCAGCGACGGTATCACTCAGCAACACCTGAAAGGTTTATTGATCAGCGCCCGATTAAATACTTACTTCCAGGAGTGAGAAGCCTATGAAAATTATGTGATATTGCTCTAATCGCTATAAAATTTTATGAAAGCCTCAATATAGCCGAACAAAATTTTCGGTTGATATCCATCAAATGTAATTTCGTAAGAATAATGCATATCTTTACATATCTGCAATATTATATCGGTGCTATAACATTATGCGGCTCCACGAACTCATAGCAGAACTCGGGGTCAGGGGTAAGTGCGGCCCTGACCTCAAAGCCATCTACGAGGGTGTCAAGGACGTTGAGTTAGAAGTACCTGATGAGGAAGTAATAAGTAAGGCTGTTCAGATGCTCTCAGCAACAGCGAATAATGTAAGGCTGTCCATACTCGCCCTCATAAGGGATGTTCCACTCCCAGTGTGCGCCATATCTAAGATACTGGGCATAGAGCAGACCCTCGTCTCCCACCACCTAAGAGCGTTGAAAGAAGCTGGCTTAGTGGAGGTCCAGGTGAGAGGAAGGTACAGGATCTACAGCATAAGCAGGGAAGGCGTGAGAGAGCTATTCAGCATGCTTGAGGACCTAATAGGTCACCACGGCAAGTAGGGATGAAGGGCAATTAAGCCCTCTTAACGAGCTAAGGAACGGGTGTCGACTCTTTAAGGTAGCTGTAGTGGACTGCCTGGCTCGGGGGGCTAAGGTAAGGAAGCACTCGACCCTCGACGCCATAGGTGCAGGGCCCCGCTTAGTTGCGGGAATACTCGAAAGCGAGGGCTGTGAGGTCGACGTAATCCAGTGTGAGGAAGCCGTCAGAAGGGCAGGGGCCCTCAGTGGGTACGAAGCACTTTTTGTCTCCGGAATGGTCACTGACATACCATCTATGGTTAGGGTACTCAGTAGGTGGCGGGGAGGACCCGCCGTCGCTGGGGGCCCCTCCTTTGTTGATTACGAGTACCTCCTCAGATCAGGCTTTGATTACGTCGTGTGGGGCGAGGGAGAGATATCAATACCGAGGCTCGTTGATGTTCTTAAAGGTATTGATGAACCAACTGTCGTTCCCAACTTAGCGTACATCTCGAGAGGTAAGGTAATGAGGAATTCAGGACCCCTTTGGGCGCCTACGCCACCTTTATGGAGTTACATGCCGTCCGTGAACGCCGTTACTAGCTACCCAGGATGGTGGGGTGCCAGGGTATATGTTGAGGTAGTGCGTGGTTGCAGCAATTACCACAGACCCACAATCCCCCTGCCGAACAAGAAGCCCTGCATAGGGTGCGGTAAGTGCTGGGGAGGGCCCCTAAGGGAGAGGCTAACCTGCCCTTCAAACATCCCGCCCGGTTGCGGGTACTGTTCAGTCCCAGCAATCTTCGGACCCGCAAGATCAAGGCCTGAGGACAGCATAGTGAGGGAGGTTGAGGAACTCATTAAGCTAGGTGTGAGGAGAGTAGTACTAAGCGCTCCTGACTTCTTGGACTACGGGCGGGACTGGCTCGTTGCCCCGGAACCCCTTACGGATCCTAGGAACCCGCTCCCTAACTTAGCCGCGATAGAGTCCCTGCTCCGTAAAGTCACGTCAATACCTGAGGTGATCGAGGGGAAGGCTTACGTAATGATTGAGAACGTAAAGCCGAACCTAATCAATGAGGAGGTTGCGGAAATCCTTGGAAAGTACCTTAGAGGCACGCCAGTGCATATAGGGCTTGAGTCCGGGCACCCGCGCCACCATGTCGCGCTAGGGAGGCCATCTAGGGTGGAGGAGGTCATCAGGGCAGTTAAGTTACTTAGGAAAGCCGGGCTCAAGCCGTACATATACGTAATACATGGGTTGCCTGGCGAGAACCAGCAAGTCATTAAAGCCACGGTCAAGGTCGTGAGGAAGCTCTGGCGTGTCGGCGTTGAGAAGGTAACTCTTTATAGGTTCACGCCAATCAAGGGCACGGCATTTGAAGGATTCCCTAAGCCACCACCAGCTGTTAAGTCAGTGGCGCGCCCGCTCTATAATCTAGTTAGGAGGCTTAACTACGTCGCTAAGAGAAGGCTCATTGGTAAGGAAGTCAAGGTGATTGGCGTGAGCTACGACTCCGTGAGGAGGGAAGTGACGGCATATATGTTGCCTCACGGGCCGGTCACGCGCGTTGTTGGGGATGGTGTGGGGCCGGACCTCGTAGGGAGGGTGTTCGCGGTTGTCGTGAAGAAAGCTGTGAGTGATAGGGTGGTTGAAGCCGCGTTGCCTAGGCGGTTAAATTAGGAGCATTTAACCGTAGTTGTTTAACCTCACCTTTATAAGTGAATTACTACACTACTGTTCATAGGTGTTCAACAGTATGGCATCACCTACTCCATCACCATCGCAACCAGCGGCAGGCCCTAGAAGCGGGACTCAGATCTCTGCAGGACAACTACTCAGGTACGGCTTGCTGCTCTTCGTGGGCGCGGCATTCCTAGATGGTTTGCTAAGAATAATAATGGGTGCGGCAGTGATTTCATTCCTACAGCAATACGCTGCTTGGGGTGCCCGAATAAACTTAGCTGGCCCAGCACTAACGATCTTCTCGGGAATAATAGTTCTAGGAGCGGCGGTCGTGATACTGCCCCTAGCCGGTATCCCGATATCAATAATACCGGGTCCCTCAATCGACCTGAGTAACCCGAACCTAAGGTCGTTAGCCACGGATAAGCGTGTGGTTCTAGCGTCCATGATGATAGTCTTCACGCTATTCATCGACTCAGTCAGCCTACTCGTGCTTAGAGCCACCGTTGCAGGAGTGACCGAGTTAGTTGCTGCGATACTTCTTGGAGCCGCTTACTTCGCCTTAATGAGGAGCGAGGTGCTCAGGATTCCGCCCCTAATATTAAGTCTCATAGTGCTTGTCGGCGGGATATTCCTAACGATAGCGGGATTCACGGGTGCTGGCACGCTAATGTCGGTACACCTTGGCGTGGCTGGAATAGGGTTAATAATCGCGGCCATACCGATGCTGTTATCGTCCATAAATCCTCAGACGGTATCATCAGTCAACAAGTTATTCATTGTGGTTGCCCTGGTACTCACAATAGCGCTCATAGTTGGTGGCGCTGTAAACATATGGAACAGCGTAGGCTACTTCAGGTATGGCGGCATACTAGCGGCTTCAGGCGCCATTGGCGTCCTAACGGGGTTGTTAGGGTTAATCGCTGGCTTACTACTGATGATAGTGGCGCTGATTAAGGTGGGTAAGGCCCTGCAGGCGACCCCAACACAGCCACAGCAACCTAGCACGCCGGCAGCTCCTTCGGAAGGTGCGGGAGGTCCTCCGGTGCCGCCGCCACCGCCGCCGGAGTGACTAAAGCAGTCACAGGGGAAGCAACTCTAAAACCCCTACGCTAGGGTCAGGGAAAGGCATGGTTTTTCGTTCCACTAACCCGTGGGTTACTACAGCTATCACGAGATGAGTTAAGTAGAAGAAAGCGTCCCATGCAAAAACCCTAGAGCCGTGGCTTACAGCAATTTCCTCGGAGAGCCCCGATAACTCATCGTAACTGTTCCTAAACCATGCGCTAATCAAGGAACCCAACTTATCCATAGCGCTCGTAATGGGTTTAAGGATGACGGCGCCAAGCACAGGTATAGGGGAACTATCCTCGCCGGGCGTTAAGTAATCTCTCTTCCTAAGCTCCCCCACCAACTTGAGTAACTTCTTCTTTTCCGGAATT
This sequence comes from uncultured Desulfurococcaceae archaeon, assembly GCA_964399035.1. GTDB lineage: Archaea > Thermoproteota > Thermoprotei_A > Sulfolobales > NBVN01 > WAOL01. Next base: position 38,350 of record CAYNPH010000051.1, on the reverse strand, counting down.
ACTTCGGGTTTCACGTCGCTTCCGTCGGGGAGGGAACCGTGTAGGATCACTAGTGTGTGACTGCTGGTGAGGTTCACTATGTTAGTGCCTAAGCCAACGCCTCCCTTCTCAAGCATGTAGGCTGGGAGTAAGCGTTGCTTGAGTGACGGCTTAACACGCTTCAGGAGCTTACGCGATAGCGCGAAGGCCTCCTGAAGCGCGGGTCTCTCTATGCCTAACGGGATCACTGGCAGGTACAGGTACCTCCACGCCACCTCATGAAGCCGAGGTTTGAGACCGGCAATGACCTCGGAAGCCTCGTCCATCACGTCACTCAGCAGGGGCTTCAGAACCTCAGCGTGGCTTAGGGACTCTTCCTTAGTTATTCTGAGGAGGTTAGCGCTCTCTAGGTCGCCATGCCTAAGTATGTGTCCTAATACTCGCTTAATCCCTGAGGCGGGCCCGTATCCCTGCACTAAGTATACCCCGTACCTCCTAGGCACTAACGCCTCACCGTTCGCTATACCTTCAGCATCTTGGATACTGTGGTGAGCACCTTTAACCCTGACCCGGTCAAGGGGATTAGGACGTCGCTACCCTCATCGATAACGCCTTCCTCAATGAGTAACTTTAACGCGGCGAAGGGGGCGGCAGACGTCGGCTCGACTATGAAGCCCATGCCGTACAGTTCCTTCAAGGCTTCCTTCAGCTCCTTAAGGTTCACTGCGACTGAGGAACCCTTACTAACCACGGTGGCGTCAGCAACTTCCTTGATTCTGGGGGGCTCCGGAACCAGTAAGGCGTCAGCTCCGCCACCCTCCTCACCCCTACCCCAACCGATCTTCACGGGGGCGTCCACACGCGTTAGTGACGAGTCCTCAACCACGTGGAGACGCGGCAATGAATTAAGGAGACCCCACTTAACTAACTCCCTGAAGCCCTTGAACGTCCCGAGAGCCAACCCGCCGGAACCGACTGGCGTGATCACCTCGTTTCCTCTGAATCCCTGCTCGTAGGCCTCGTAAGCCAGGGTCTTCGCACCCTCAATGTACAGGGGGTTAACGGTGTGCCCCACATGCAGCCCCCTCACCTCCCCAGCAATCCTCGGTGCCACGCGCGCGGCGTCACCCCTGGAGGGGGCCTCAATGACGTCGACGCCGAGGGTTCTCAGTAACTCTTTCTTCCCCTCCGGAGCGGTGCGCGGCACCACGATCACGGCCTTGATTCCGTAGGCAGCGGCGTAGGTGGCGACGGAAATCCCTGTATTGCCTGACGTGTCCTCCACAACCTTCGAGGCGCCGACCTCGACAGCGTGCGTTAGTGCTAACGCGGTTCCCCGGTCCTTGAACGAGCCGCTTGGGTTGAGGTACTCGAGCTTAAAGTACACGTTAACCCCGTGAACCCGCCTAAGAACTAACGGGGTTGAGCCCTCGCCCAGCGAGATCTTAGGGGTTAATGGAAGGGAGGCGGAGTACCTAGCGAGTCCATGACCCTTAGGTCGCCACTCGGGGCTGTAGTCCGCCTCAGGCAAACCGCCGCACTTAGGACAAAACCATGACGTGCTTCCCGCAACGACCATGAAGCTGTGCCCGCATGAAGAACACTTGAGGCGCAGCACCATCACTCAACTACCCGCTTTTCCACAGTAGTTCCAAGGTAAATAGCGTTGCTGGCGGGCGCACAGCTTAGTGTAGCGCGCTCAACCGCGCCCTCAAGAACCCTCACCCTAATCAAGTAAGGACACGGAACCTTGAGAGGCTTGCCAGTGACCCCCTCACCCACCGGAACCCATTTCTCCTCGCTCTGAGGGGCTATAACGGAGTACTCAGGCAGTAACGCCTCAACAACGAACCTCCCGGTGCCTTCACAGAGCAAAATACAGTCCCCCAAGGCTGGAGCGGGCGTGAACGAACGGAAACCCTCATGCTTAAGAAGCTCCCCCTTCCGCCCACGCCCTAATGGGATGACATAGGGCTTGAACTTCGGCAGGGGTAAAGGTACCTCGAACGCGCTCAGCGACCACTGAATTAGGGCCCTCTCAAAACCCCATGAATCAGCCCTGTTAGAAGCTAGAGTCCCGTAATCCCATAGGTAAGCGAACCACGCTGAACGAGGGTCCAAGTGCGTCGCCCCGTAAACTAAAGTTAGCTGGACGTGCTTGGGGAACCTACCGCTCGACACTATGAGCCTCTCATCGTGGGTGTAGCGAACCCCGCCTGGGAAGGGAGTAGGTATTGACGCCTTAAGGGACCCGTCCTCACCCACGAGAAGCACGGAATGACTTAAGTAGCTGGCCACGGCAATGACCCTAGCTGGCTCGGCACGCTGGGAATCCATGCTCGCACCGCCAGTCACGGCTAAAACACGTCTAACCTTGACACCCTCAGCGCTCCCCTCACTAACGACGTATAGTCCGTCCTCACTCAGGACCCATAATCTGCCAGAGGAGTCGAGGGTGGCTGAGGAAACCCTCCCTACACCACCCAGCCTCAGCACCCGCTTCAGTTCTAGGCTCTCAAGATCCCTAAACTCCACCACCCCCTCCACGCAGTGAGTGGCTAGGAGAATGCCTTCCTCAGGGTATGCGTTAAGGTCGCCGCACCCCCACCCATAGCTTGTTTGAATGACTCTCGTAACCTTAAGGGACCTAGTGTTCACCCTGATTAAGGCCCTTCCCCAAACCCTTCCTGCTGGGTGCACGGACGCTATGACGTCGTCAGGCGTTGATGGGTCGTAGATCGCGTCGCCAACGTCGAGCACACTTAATGTCTTAGGGAACTTATGGTTCCCAGCTATGATGGTTCTGAAGACCGCCACCACACACCGCCACTACTTCATCGCTCCGCGCGTTAAGTGCGTTGGGTTCCCGAACGTGAAATCCTTTAAGCCCTCACCTCCCATTATGTGGGGGCTCCAGCGTATTGAGTGGTGACTTAGTGAACCTCCTACTAATAGCTGTAGTGGCGTTCCTGCCGACTATAGAGGTTAGGGGCGCTATACCGATGGCATACGTGATATACCACGGCAACATCACCGGGTTCTGGCTCGGCGTGATAATCGCTGTGGCGGCTAACATCGCGATAGGACCGGTCGCCCTAGCCCTACTAGGTTCTGCGGAGAGGTGGTTACTGAGGCAAGAGAAAGGGTTCCTTGCGCGCCTAAGGAACGCGTACTTAGGGATTATCCAGCGCGTAGAGCGCAGGAAAGGTATTGTGGAGAGGTGGGGATACGTGGGTCTGGCAGCGTTCGTCGCCGTACCGTTGCCGGGGAGTGGTGCGTGGACTGGCGCCCTACTAGCTCACCTACTTAGGCTGGAGAGGCGCAAGGCTATAATATCAATAACCGCAGGTGTTGTACTAGCATCTATTCTCGTGCTCCTAGGCGTTGAGGGAGTAATCACCCTGGTAGGAATCGCTGGACTACTAAAGTGAGGTAGAGGTACGCGAACAGTAAAGTTGAGGGTATTGAGATCAGCAGGTACTTATAGGAGGACTTCATGCTTCCTTCACCGAAGTACTTAGCGGTGTATATTAGGCAGAGGTGCGTGGGTGACCCAATATACGCTACGAGGGCAGAGACGTAAACTAGGGAAGCCGCCACAACAGCGTTAGGTAGCGGGGGAAGCATGGGTACGGAGAGCACCACCCCAGAGAGCGTGGAGCCCGTTAGAACAGCTATCACTGCAGGAACCATAACGTAAAGAACCTCAGTGGGTGCAGGCACTAAGGAGAGCAACTTAGCCAGCGCTGATGAGGCCCCTGCGAACATCATGGAGTGCTGAAGAAGCATTATGGCATAAGCAGTGAACGTTATTGTCCAGACCCGCCTTCCCCTCAAAGCCTTAAGCACTGTCGAGCCCAGACCCTCACCCCTATTCCCCGAAGCAATGATGGCTAAGGGAATGGCTAGAGCGACACCTACTGGCATGCCGAAAGGCCCAATTAAGTAACGGAGAATCAGTGCCAACAGAACAGCTATGACTAGAGGTGACAGTGAGTACCTCAGCGGAATAGATGCTTCTGGCACGCCCTCTAAGCCGGGGCCTGAATGCTCCCTCCTAACAAGTAAGTACCCCACAAACACGGAAAAACCCAGTATTGGAGCTTGGATCCCGGCTAGCGTAGTGACGCTAACCCCCGTCATGGTAGATGTTACTATCATCACCTGACTTAACGGGTATGAGAAAAATATGATGTGCCTGAACCACACGTTAGTGAAGACCATCTCCCCAACACTTAAACCCGCCGCCTTACCGATACCCTCGATCATCGGTGCCGACATTAACGCGCCCCCAGCCACCGGAAGCAAGCCAACTATCGCGGGAACAAGCATCACGGCAAGTAAGGGACTCCTCAAAGCTCTGGCAAGACCTAACCCCATCTCATTAACCAGCCCAGTTACCTCGTAAACCTCCGCAAACAGGGCTATCGCGAATGATATCACGATTAAGTATACTGTCTTAGTGTCAAGCAGGGTTGCGGCTAAGGTGCCAGGTATTGACACCGGCGCGAGTACGGCAAGCAGAACGAGCGAACCCGCGAAGATCGCCAAACCTAAGTCCTTCCCCAGCCTAACAATCACTATTATCAGCGCGAAGGCAGCTAACGCGGCCACTACCTCCAGCACCTGAGCCCCCACGCTTCAGTACATAGACATAATTAAGCGTGCACCTCGCACATGGTGATCAAGGAAGCGGTAACGCTAACCGCGACCTATTTTAGACGCCCCTCCAAGTATGATATATTGAGGTGCACGCATGAGGAGAGCGGTGGTTCTAGCCTCAATAGCCCTCCTAGCCCTAGTGCTCGCCGGTGTCCTCGCGTTTGCGGGGAACGTAGGTAAGCCAGTAACGTATCAGGTGCCTCAGGGTGAGAAGCCCAAGTACGCTCAGAGAGTGGTCATACTGAGTATCGACGCGGCTAAGGCGATCCTGACTTACAAGTACGCGCAGGAGGGTCTGCTACCAGGTATTAAGAGAATGATGGATGAGGGCGTGTACGCTAAGGGAATGATAGTTAGCTTCCCCTCAGCGACCGCCGTGTCCCACGCGGTGATGTCGACGGGCGCCCCACCATACGTAACCGGGATAACAGGCAATAGCATTCACCTCGTGGGGTTACCTGTCTATAAAGGCGTTTCAGGCTTCAACGGCAAGTACCTGCAGGCAGAGCCAATATGGGTGACGGCAGACAAGCAGGGATTACTGGCGGTCGTAGCGGCGTTCCCGCAGAGCACGCCTAGCGCATGGGAAGGCAAGGTAAAGAAGGCGGTGCTCTTCAACCCCTACGACTCATTCCTATGGCCGATCTCGTACTCGAAGCTCTACACCACTAACTCAAGCGTGCCGGCAGCCGTCCACATAACGCTGCAAACAGCTACTGGATGGTCAGACCTAAACAGCCTCGGTAAGGTGTACAGGGCGTATGAATTCAACTTCACCATGGGTGACGACGTCTGGTGGGTGCTCGTGTACGACAGCGACGGTGACCTCAAGTTAGATCACGTAGCCATAGTGCCTGGAGTTAAGGACGCCGCCAAGGCGGTTGCGGTGCTCGCTGAGGGACAGTGGAGCAAACCGATAAACACTACCATAACGTACAATAACAAGACCTACGTCGTGGCACCACTCTTCAAGCTAATCAACGCCAGCGAGAAGAACTTCAGGCTTTACCGCTCACTAATGAGGCCCTTCAACGCCGCGTGGTTCAACAACGAAACCCTGGCTAAGGGCGTGTGGAATAACGTGGTGGTTAAGGTAGGTATGATCACTGACGGTGACTGGTGGGGACTAACGCATGACTGGTTCGGCCTAGACACGTACATGGAGACACTGAACTTCACGAACCAGTTCTTCATGGGCATGACGAAGTACCTGATGGAGCACACGAAGTGGGACCTCCTCATGACTTACACGCCAATAGTCGATAACGCACAGCATCAAATACTGGGCTTAACGGATCCGAGCATGCCCTACTACAACAAGGATCTAGCTACTAGGGCTGAGAAGGCGCTTGAGCAGGTCTACGAGTGGGCCGACCAATTCGTGCAGATGCTCCTAAACAACGTGAACCTAAGCAACACCGCAGTAATAGTCGTATCTGATCACGGCCAGTGGAGCGTCGCTAAGCTAGTCTACGTAAACAGCATACTCTACAACGCCGGCCTACTTAAGGTGGACGCCTCCGGCCACATACTGTGGAACGAGACGAAGGCCTACTACTTCGGCTACAACCAAATATTCGTCAACCTAAAGGGACGCGAGGAGGGAGGCATCGTCGACCCCAGCCAATACGATCAAGTAGTTAACGAGATTAAAGCCGCGCTAGAGAAGGTTGTCGACCCTGACACAGGGCAGCCAGTGTTCTCGTTAGTGATGAGTCGGGATGAGGCATGCGTCTTCGGCCTCTGCGGCGAGCGCGCTGGAGACGTGGTCTTCAGCCTAAGGCCGGGCTACGCGGCGTGGGGAGGTATTAAAGTGGTTAACGGTACTGGTGTGGTCTTTGAGGATGCTGTGCCCTTCAAGACTGTCGTGGGCTGGCACGGTGACTTACCGTACTACAAGGACTTACTAGCGATATTCCTTGCTGTAGGGCCCCACATAAAGCATGAGGAGCTGGGCTACATAAGGTCAGTCAGCGTAGCCCCAACAATAGCGATGCTACTCGGCATTAACCCACCAGCTAACGCGACAGGGTTCCCGCTACCCATAACCGAGCCCGTGACTTGGGTTAAGACCGTGACGAAGACCTCAACAGTAACAACGACGACGACCAAGACCGTGACAACCACGGCAGTGAAGACCGCTACAGTAACAACGACGAAGCCCGTCACCACCACTAAGGAGGTGACGGTGACGTCAACCGAGACAACAACCGCCACGACGACAGTTACGGCAACCAAGACAACCACGGCGACCACGACGGCAACAACCACCGTAACAACAACTAAGACCGCCGAGGTCACTAACTGGGGAGCAACGGCTGCCGTAGCCGTGGTGCTCCTAATAATAGGCTTAGCGATAGGATACTTCGCGAGCAGAAAGAAATGATTTTTCACTCAAACCACATAATCGTGCGGCGAGCGTTCTTGCGGAGGAACGTGGTGAAGGCTTAATTTACCTCAGGTAATCATCACCGAGCTAGCTCGTGTGGAACACCACGCGTGCTCTCCTCCGGGGGTCACGGCTTGAGGGTACGTCGAGACAAGCGGGCGGAGAGGGCTGTGAAGTTAATAGTTAAGGAGTTAGGGTTAACTCACATCGACTTAGACTCCATTCGGGTTGTGCGTTCTGACTCGAAGTCACGGGCGTACGCTAGGATATGGGGCGTATGCAAGGTGCTTCAGGCAGGGCTAGGCATCGGGCCCACCTACGTAATAGAGCTTATTGAAAGAAACTTTAGTCACCTATCATGTAGAGAAAGGGTTGAGACAATTATTCACGAACTCACTCATATACCTAGAACGTTTTCGGGGGCGGTGAGACCGCATAACACTTATTTCAGACGTGACTTAAAGATGTATAATGCAACACTTAAGAAGAAATTATCAGTACTATTTAACGAGAGGATTTGCGACCTCCTTTCCTAGACCTCGCTTTTTTCTTTCCTTTTACTGCTTTAGCTTTACTAGTACTAGATTTCCCGAGGGAGGGCTTCTGCAGCTTCACACCCTTGGCCCTTAAGAGTAGCGCTAGTAGCACTACAACTATACCTGCTAGTATTACCGTACTACCAAGGGTTACAGAAACCCATGAAGGTATCGTAGTTTCGGTTCGTGTTAATGTTAAGGTTCCAGCCCACTTGGTCTTAACCTCGGTTACTGTCGTGACTTCCTTTTTTGTTACGGTTGATGTTGTCGATACTGTTACTGTAGTGCTTACCGTGGTTGTATTAATCTTCGTCATGGTGGTGGTGCTGGTGAGGGTAAACGTCGTGGTAATGACCCTGGGTTTTAGTGTAGGTAAGGATGTTTTAAGCGGTACTGAACTGGGGCTACTTGCTGTTCCACTAATTATGTCCTTAAATATATTACCTTCAACTAAGTAAAGGTCGTAGTCGGAAGTGCTTCTAAAGAAGGTCAAGGGAGCTAGAAATCCTCCCCAGGACTTCACATGACCCACTACTAAGCCGCATACTTTAACGTTCGGGACGCCGTACTCTATTAACTTAACTACGCCTAAACTACCCTCATTTGGTTTAACCACGGTTGAGAAAACCTCGCCGTACCCGTTTATGCGCCCACCCCATAGCACTACTAATCCCGCAACTGCTCTTGAAAAGGAGATTGTGGGGCTCCACTCAGGAATTTCCTTTAACCCAACGCTTACGTCGTACTCTATTGGTTTCCCTAGCTTAGTTGCGTTAATGAACGCTACGTTGATGTCTCCTAGGGAGTCATTCCGGTAATCGACCCATGCAACAGCAATGGAGCCCGTTATCTTGTCAACAGCTACGTAAGGATTTACTCCTGCAGTACTTAGAACATACGTGTTTATGGTTCTTCCAGCGTTAGCATCAACTACGGCTAGGTAAACATTCCCTCCGCCAACCACGGGTATGAATACTTTGCCAGAGTAAGTAGGGGACTGTGAACCTGTGAAGCAGTTACTTAGATCCTCGTTGACATCAGGGTCGTCAAGTACTTTGAATTCTTTGCCTACACTACCATCTAGGTTAACCTTCTTAGCATAGACACCGTGTTGAATACCGTCATACTTTCGGTAAACAACTAGGAAATACGCTTCGCCACCGTAGACTTGGAGTGAAGCAAGGGAGTAAGGCTCATTCGTTCTAGCAATTAAGAATTTCCCTTTCAATGGTTGCCCTTCCTCGTTATAGATGGTGCCGTAGATCGACCGATCCCGTGAATCATACCAAGCAATTAAGTAGTCGCCGCTGGAGTACGCTACCCTAGCATATGATTCGTAACTACTGCTATTTGCAATTACTGCTGGTCCCAGAACCTCTCCCTTAGAAGTCACTATGGCTAACACCACATCCATTTTAGTTGCGGGTGTAAAACATTCGTAAACAACCGCGAAAGTGTGCCTGCCCCCCGCCATGGCGTCTAAGTACGTATTATTCCTTTCTTTGTCAATCACAACCAAGTTTGCCTTCCCCGTATCTGGATTAACAATAGCGCCGAGAACCTCACCACTAGAAGGATTCTCTCGCGGGGCACTAATCCATGCGATGAGATAGGGCCCACCACCGACGAGAGAGGTAATCGATGGTGTGCCTCTGACCGTGATTACCGTTGTTGAACCACCAACGTCTAAGGACATGAATTCCAATGGTTCTGCTATCAGTGTTGGTGTGATTAAGGTTATGAACGACACAATTATCAGGGCTAGAAGAGCAATACATAGTAATAGCGTCGAGGAAGTATGAACCTTATGTTTACCGTATACATCGATTCGTGCCGAGTTCTTAGGATTTCTGTTCATCATGTCCTTTCACACAGGTAAATACTATTGTCAACCATTTAAAGAAGACCTCTACGGAATTATTAACCTAGTAGGCAAAACTAAGTGACGACACTTGGGGGTGAGTGCGATGAAAGTAGTAATGTATGACGAGAAGAGAGGGACGATCCGCCTTAGGGTTGAGGACGTTGATGACCTCTGGGTGATTAAGAACGTAATTCAGGAGGGTGACATAGTCATTGCTAGGACGTTAAGGGACGTTAAGATAGATGGTGAGGGTAAGAGGAGGAAACCCATGGTGCTCGCTGTTAAGGTCAAGAACGTTTACTTCCAGCCATTCGCTTCGAGGCTGAGGGTGCATGGCGTGATCGTGGACGCGCCTGAGGGCTACGGGCTCAGGGGCTCGCACCACACGCTCAACATAGACGTTGGGACTGAGTTCGAGATAGTTAAGGAGAGGTGGCATGAGTCGCAACTCAGGAGGCTCAGGAAGTCTGCCAGCAGGTGGGTTAAGGCATTGCTAGTGGCCGCCGACTTCGACGAGGTGTCGATGGCCGTCATGTATAGGCAGGGACTGAAGTACCTCCTCGACGCCAACTTACCGGGCGTTAATGAGTTCGAGCCTAACTCGATAGAGAAGGTGGCGGAGCGCGTGGCGAAGCTGGTTGCTGACGCTGCAGGCAGGGAAGGTGTGGAGGTCATAGTGATCGGGTCGCCCGCCGTGCTCAGGGAGGAGATCGCGAGGAAGCTTAAGGAACTCCTCGGGAAGGGAGGGGTCAGGATACACGTTGACTCCGTGTCGCAGGGCGGTAGGGCGGGCGTGGAGGAACTAGTTAGGAGGGACTCCGTGAAGAACCTGCTTGCGGAGGCAGCCGCCGTGGACGCTGAGGAGACCATGAATGAGTTCATGAGGCTCCTCTCAATGAAGCCGGGACTCGTCGCGGCTGGCTTGGAGGAAGCTAAGTTAGCCGTGAACGCTAACGCCGTCAAGAAGATGTTGGTACTTGAGGAGTTACTCACCAGCGAAGTGGGTGAGGAGGTCGAGGAGCTAATCACCGAGGCCGAGAGGAGGGGGGCCGTGGTGAGGATCGTCCCATCGAACTCGCCGACGGCGCCGAAGCTCAAGGCCTTCGGCGGCGTGATAGCGTTGCTCAGGTACTGGCTCGACCTAAGCATGCTTAAGGAGGGTAACAGGTAATACGTTCACATGAATTAGGGGTACCCACTGAATCATTGGGTGGGGCCCGTAATACTCGCCCGTAACCCCAACAGCGTTTCCCGAGGGCCCTAACTTATTACCTTAGTCAGAATCCTAACGTAGTGGGACAGGAGGTTGCTGGTAGCTCACCTAGCAGACACGCACCTCGGCCTGAGGCAGTACGGCCTAAGCTGGCGTGAGGAGGACATATACGAGAGGTTCAGGGAAGCCATCGACGTGGCTGTTAGGGAAGGGGTTGACGCGATACTTATTTCAGGCGACATGTTCGACAGGGCAAGGCCGCCCATAAGGGCCATAAGGGTAGCTATGGAGGCCCTAGAGGAACCCCGCTCAAGGGGGATACCGGTTTACGTGATCTTAGGTGAGCATGACATTCCTAAGGTTAGGGACGAGCCTCCTCAAGTGCTGCTGAGGTACGTTAAGTTAATGGGGACTCATAGGACGCCCGACGTTGACTTCCTGAGGGTTGATGGTAAGGAGTACGTGGTGGCGGGGGTCTCACACTTTCCGTCCAGGAGGAAGTACCTGGACAGACTTAGGGAGAGGATAGTTGCGGCCGCCTCGAAGGCAGGGAACAGGAAGTCCGTGTTGATGCTCCATCAAAACATAAGTAACGTCTTCGGGTTCGAGGAAGGCATAGACCTCTCAGACATACCTAAGACCTTCACGTACGTCGCCATGGGTCACATACACATGAGGAAGGTGCTCAAGACGCCCGACGGCGTCACCGTCGCCTACCCTGGCAGCATTGAGATCCTCAGGTCCGATGAGGTACGGGTCTGGGAGGGGGAAGGTAAGGGCTTCTACCTAGTCGACTTAAGTAGCGACGAGCCCACCGTAAGTAAGGTTGACTTGGACGTAACGCCGCAGGCGGTAGTTGAGGCCGACCACCCTAGCCACGTGCCCCCCGTAGAGGACGCTTTAAGGAAGTTACTGAGGATGCTTAAGCCCGGCAGGAGAGGGATACTCCACGTACGCATACGGATGAGGGCGGACGTTCAAGCGGACCCAGCCTCGCAGATCCGGGAATTGGTTAGAAGGCGTGCGGGAGACACGATCTACGTTAGGGTCTCCGTCGAGAGAGTCGCGCCGGACCTCATGCGGGCTGGTCGTCAGGCCTTAAGCGCCGGTGAGATGGTTGACGAGGTAAGCATAGTTGCCTCCGTGATCTCAGCCCCCGGCAACCCGGGACCTACAGCGGTTAAGGTTGCCCGAAGTATAGTTAAGCTCAAGAACGTCCTCGCAGGCATCGAAACAGGTGACGTGGAGTCAGCTGTCGAGGCGATACTCTCGGAACGTGACTTCTGGAGACCCAAGGTGAGGACTGCGGACGAGATACCGCTCTCATCAATCACCCTCAGGAAGCCAAGGTCTAAGGGAGGACTGGACGCGTTCCTGAGGTGAGGAAGTAATGCCCGCAGCACCTATAACCCTGAAGAGGGTCGAGCTCCTTAACTTCCTTTCCCACAGGCACACGGTCGTTAGCTTCGACAGGGGCGTGACGGTCATCGTTGGCGAGAACGGCGCTGGCAAGACAAGCATCCTCGAGGCAATATTCTTCGCGTTAACGGGCACCGGGTGGAGAGGCAGGCGCGGCGAGCGCGCGTACCTCATAAACGCCATGGCAACCGAAGCCACGGTCAGGGTCTGGCTGAACGTTGCTGGGGAGGAGCTATTCGTGGAGCGAGTTATTTCGAGACGAGGCAGGTCATCAGCTACGCTGAGGTTCGGGAGGGAGAGGGTTTCAGGCGACCAGAACGTGACGGCGAGGGTAAGGGAAATCATAGGGCTGAGCCCTGAGGCGCTAGGCTCCGTAGCGATAGTCGGGCAGGGAAGCATAACTAACCTCTTCGGCAACCTACGCGGGACTCAGAGGAAGGAGCTTATTGACAAGCTACTGGAGCTAGACGCCTACAGGACGGCGTGGGAGGAGCTCGGCGAGTACGCCGTCGTGGCGGGTGGGAGGGCACTAGCTCAGGTAGACGTCATGCCTAAGGACACGAGCATTCGAAGAGCCAAGGAGAAGATGGGGAGGGAACTAGCGAGGCTCAAGGAAGCCGAGGAAGAGCTAAGGAAGGTCAAGGAAGAACTGAAGGTTATTGAAGAAGCGGTTAAGGAGCTACGGGCCAAACTAGCTGAAGCAATCTCGAAAAAGGAGGAAGTTGAGAGGAGGATTAAGGAACTCGAGGCCAGCGAGCAGGAGTACTTAAGGGCGGAGTCCGTTGCAGGAAGGCTGGAAGTAGAGCTACGCGCAGCGCGCGAGAGGGTGAAGGCGCTAGAGAACGAAGTGAGGGAGTTGAAAGCCCTACTGACGCACGTGGAGAGGGAATCCCGAAAAGGTGACTACCTCGAGACCGCCCTCAGGCTAAGGGAAGTTCTGAAGGAGTCAAGTAACGTGGAGGAGAACCTAGCGACACTTAGGGAGGAGTTGAGGAGGGTTAAGGACGCGCTGGCGGAGCTGAACAACATAAAGTCGAAGTACCCTGAAGGGATCGAGGAGACCCTAGCGAGACTGGCTGAGGTAAGATCCGAGCTTGACGAGATGCGCAGGAAACTCAGGGAAAGGAGCGAGGAGGTCGGCAGAATAAGGGGAACCCTAGAAAGCATCAGCGACCAAGCACTTAAGCTTGAGGAAGAAGTGCGGAGAACCTTAATCAGCATCGCGAACACCGTAGGCATACGTCCGGGACCGGACCTAAGCCTCGAGCTAGTCGAGGACGCCGTGAGGGACCTGGAGAACAGGCTCGAATCAGACAGGGCGGAACTGAGGGCAAGGCTGGACGAGCTTAGGAGGAGGGAGGGCGAGCTGGAGGCCCTAGCCACCTCAGCTCGCGAGAAGCTCGAGCTAATGAAGTCCGGAGAGGCAGGTAAGGCTGGTAAGTGCCCGCTCTGCGGCTCACCACTGGATGAGGGCAGGGTGCAGGAACTAATGAAGAAGCTGGCGCTCGAGATGCAGGCAGCCCTCAGCGAGCGTTCCCAAGTCGCCCGCAGGATTAAGGAGGTGGAGAGCTCCCTTCACCGAGTGGAGACCAGGTTAGAGGTGCTTAAGGAGGTTAAGGCCAGGTTAAGCGAGGCATCAAAGAAGGTTGAGAAGCTAAGCAAGTTAAGGGCTAACGAAGAGAGGCTCAAGAACATGCTTGACGAGCTTGAGGACGAGATCAAGGAGCTTGAAAGACACGTCAAGGACCTCGAGGCTGAGGAGGCGCGCCTAGCCCCAGCAGAGAAGGACGCCGGCAGGTTCGAGAAGTTAGAATCAATAATCGCTTCATCCTCCCCAGAAGTGCTTGAGGCTAGGGTAGCCGAGCTTGAGGACAGGTTAAGAACACTACGCACGGAGAGAGGGGAGCTTGAGGAAGTCCTTTCGAAGGTTTTCGACCTGAGTAAGGGCGTGGACGAGGTAATCAGGGAGGCTGAGGAAGCGGCTAGGATGGCGGAGAAGGTCACGGTGTTGAGGACAAGGCTTGAGGAAAGGATGAGGGAGCTTAAGACAGTGGTTAACGATGTCAAGAGGCTCAATGATGATCTCACCAGAGTAAGGGAGAGAATGAAGGAACTGAAGCCCGTAATTGAGGAACTCAATAAACTGAGGGAACACGCCGACAGCATCAGAGAGAAGGTAGAGAAGTTAAGGGAGGCCCTAGCCGGTAGGGAAGCTGAGTTAAGGGCCCTCCGGAAGAGGATGGAGGAGCTTGAGGAGTGGGTGAGCCTAGCTAAGGAAGATGTGAGGGAGTACAGGGAAGCCCTCTTCAAGGCCGCGGTACTGCTCTGGCTAAGGAACAACGTGCTGAGCCCTGACGGCGCCCCCAAGCTCCTGAGGCAGGCCGCGCTGAGGAGCATAGAGGCGCTAATGAGGAAATACTTAGAACTCTTCAACACAAGCTACTCGGACGTGAGGATAGATGACGACCTGAACGTTAATCTCTCGTCCCCCACGTTACCCGGCACGTGGGTCGAGTTCAGCAGGCTATCGGGTGGCGAGAAAGTAGTTGTTTCGCTCTCAGCCCTCCTAGCCCTTCACCAGGTAGTCTCTAAGGGCAGGCTAGGGTTCCTTATACTGGACGAGCCGACTGAGTACCTAGACGATGAGAGGAGGAAGCAGTTAATCGAGGTCCTCAAGAACTTCCGCGAAGGCAGGATAATCTCCCAGCTAATAATAGTGACTCACGACGAGGACGTGAAGGAGGCTGCCGACGCGATATTCAGGGTAAGCAAGGATGCGTACTCACAGGTCGAGGAGGTGGAGGTGACGCCCTAACATGAGGGTACCAAACACACTGAACGATGAGGTAATCCGCGTAGCCCTAAGGAAGAGGGCGGAAATCCTGAGCAAGGTTAAGTCGCTTACGAAGGAAGGGATACGTGAGGAAGTGCGTAGGGAATGGATCACGTACGAACCAAAGCCCGCACCCCAAGACTCCCTCGCAGGCGTTGATGGCGGGGAAGCCCTAAGGGAATATCAAGGAATAACAATCTACGCCGTATCAGCAGCAACCATAATGTACAGACACGGAGGCGCGAGGAGATGGTTACCTGAGACGCTAGTGATTGCCGACGTCGATGCTCTCCTCTCACCACCTGCTGGGGGACGAGTAGGGATACTTCGTGAGACCCTTGAGGCTAAGGTAGGGGCTGTCGCCGCCCTCAAGGGCGTGAAGTTGATCCTCGCCGACGGTTCCCTCAGGTCGGTGATAATAGAGCCTAGACCACGCGGTGAGGGAGGAGGGTACACGTTTGACAGGGCGGCGGAAGCGCTGAAGGCATCCTCAGGACCGGACATCTTCAGGAGGATAGTGGAGGGTGTTGAGGAGGGCATCAAGGACCCGGAAGCCCTTAGGGAGGAGCCCCTAGTAGCGCGTAGGGAGGTGAGGCTGGATGGTGTGCCGCCCGACATGCGTGTTGATGCCGTAACTGCTGCGGAGTACGTTGAGAAGCTCGCATCGTTCAGAGCCCTCCTAAGGGAGGCCGCGTGGAGGGGGGCCAGGCTTATCTACGTGTCTAAGAGGAGCAGGACTTCCCACTACTTCAAGGGCCTCAGGGAAGGGAAGGTTCTTCCGCCCGACATAATGATGTTCCAGTACCTGACGACGGAGCCCGGCTTCTCGAAACCGGTCTTCCCCGAGGCTGGGGAGAGAGGGGGTGTGCGCAGGATTAAGCAGGTTCCTGAGGTCGAGGGCCTCAGCGAGTTCTACTCGAGGGTAAGGGTCGCGGTCTCGTACGTGAGGCTCGTTCCCGGCGGCCCCATCCTCAGGGTCGAGATCCCCGTGCTTGAGGGGAGCGGGCCGACAGTGGATGAGGGCTTCATGCGTTCCGTCACTGACATGTTGGCCAGTGTTTCGGCCGAGGGGTACCCTTACCCGCTCTTCGAAGCGGATAAGGTCGCTAGGATCCCGAGCACGACCCTCTCAATAATAATTCAGGCTTTGGGGCTCCCGCCTTTATTAACTGGTAGGGAGGTGCTTGAGGAATGGCTGAGGTGAGCAACCCTAAACCACGTGATTGGGTGCTCGGTGAGCACCTCGGGTACGTGATAGGTGAGACGAGTCACACCCAGGTAACGTTCACGTGTAGGCGCCCCGTGCGCGTAGGCGAGTACGTGCTCGTCGAGTATGACTTCAACTCCGAGCCCTCCTACGCGTTAGGCATAGTTGAGAGGTCAGCGATAGGTAACCCCATGATATCGGTGATGTCCGTCCGCCCGGAGTTCGTCACGACGGTCTCGGAGTTCGGTGCGGAGAGGCACGAATACATGATCGGTCAGGCAAGGATACTGTCGTGGTTACACACGCTCCTAAGCAGGAGAGGGGAGTTAGTCACTCCTCGCTACCCACCGCGCCCAGCCGCTAAGGTGTACAGCGCGTCCGACGAGGTGCTGAGGAAGATATTCGTTAAGCCCGCTAAGGACGGGTGGGTGAAGCTAGGAACGTTAGTTAATCACCCTAACGTCCCGTTCTACGTGAACGTGCCTAGGATGGTGAGCAGACACTTAGCGATACTCGCCATAACTGGCGCTGGTAAGTCAAACACTGTCGCGGTCCTCCTCTCAAGGATTGTCGGTGAGTTAAGGGGGACAGCGCTAGTGATTGACATGCACTCCGAATACGGTGATGTCGTTGAAGGAAAGACTAACGTGATTAAGCCAATGATGCACCCAGCTAAGCTAACGCTTAGCGAGTACTACGCCCTACTGAACCTCGATGAGGGAGCGACGAAGCAGAGGATGTACTTGAGGAGGGCCTACAGGGAACTATTTGAGACTGGCGAGGCGCTTAAGATGAAGGACAGGTTCCTCGAGCTACTCCTGGGGAAGCTCATAGAGTACCATGACACGGCAGGCAAGAACGTGGGGACGACTAAGAAGAAGTCAAGCAAGAAGGGCGAGGTGATCGGTAGGCGGCTCGAAACGATACCGAAGAAGGATCAGACACCCATACTTGACCTCATACACAAGCTTGAGGAACTAATAGATAATTACGGCGGCACCGTCCTAACGCCTTCAGCACCCGACAGGCTCGAATCCGTGGTCAAGCCGGGCCACGTGAACGTGCTTGACTTAGGAAGCGTCGATGAGGTAGTGGCTGATGTTGTCACTTACCATTACCTCTGGTGGTTACTGAACGAGAGGAAGAGGCACGTGGTTAATGGTGAGGGATACCCGATCCCCGTGCTGGCGGTTATTGAGGAGGCCCATGTCCTCGTGCCGAACAACAGGAAAACACTGACGAAAGGGGTTGTGGCGAGGATAGCTAGGGAGGGGAGGAAATTCGGTGTCGGGCTAGCGCTGGTCAGTCAGAGGCCAAAGAACGTTGATGAGGACGCCCTATCGCAAACCAACAACAAGATAATACTTAAGCTCGTGGAGCCTAAGGACCAACAATACGTGCAGAGGGCCAGCGAAACGCTCTCTGATGAGCTACTGCAGCTACTTCCATCACTGAATACGGGTGAGGCCGTGGTTCTAGGAATGATGGCGCCTCTCCCAGCACTAGTGAGGATTGATAGGGCAGAAAGGAAGGGCACTGGGTCAGACATACCTGTCCACAGGGAGTGGGCTGACTTCTGGGAAAGGAGGAAATCCGGGGATGATGAGCCAGCGGACTTCTACGAGGAACTAGGCTTCTAGAGAAAAACTAGCCAACCTTCTCGCTGAATCAGGGGTTATTAGGAGTAGGAGCGTCGCCCTCCCCAGGTCGAGGTCAGCAACATCAAGCACCGCGAGGCCACCGGCCTTAAGCTTAAGCTTACCCCCACCTATTAGCGTTGACACTATCTCCGTCAAGCTTGGCGCGTGACCCACCAACACGGCATTCTCCGGCGGGTTAAGATCCCTAAGCGACGAGAGCGAAGCCTGCTCGGGCTCAAGCTCCCACGCCTCCTTCACGGGTGCGCCAGTAACCTTGGAGACAATCTCCGCAGTCTCCACCGCCCTCCTTAGCGGGCTGTGGTATATTACGCTTGGCTTAAAGGGCAGGGCCCTAGACACTAGCTCGACATCCTCCCTACCCTCATCAGTAAGTTTCCGCTCGAAGTCAGACATCCCCGGCTTCTTCGGTTCGGCCTTACCGTGCCTCATGAAGGCAAGCAGCGCGCACATGCTTGACAACCCCAAGAAATCAGGTTTGAGGAAGTAAATTAACACTTAAAAGTTGGGCGAGGTAAGAGTCTTGATAAGCCATGCAAGAGAATTCATCCGTCACTAGGGATGAACAGAGAGAGTTAGTTGATAAGGTATTCAACCAGCTCGTTAAGTGGTTAAGGGAAGGGAGCGATACTGCTAAGAACCCCGTGGACTGGCCGTGGGAGGTGGAGATTGAGGAGAGCGAGGACTTCAAAGTGGCTAGGGCTTTCCACCCCAACGCAATGCTGGAGCTCCAGGTGGCGGCGGACTATCCTAACGGGCTCATACGCTTAGTTCTTGACCCACTATACCCCACGAAGTTCCTGAACAACGACGAGAGGCTAAAGCTCTACTACTCCCTACTCAAGATGAACGTGGAGACAGGGCTGGTCAAGGCAGCGTTAGTGGGTGATGATGACGGCGTGGTATTCGTGGCTGACCTAGACCCTAAGAGCCTAGGGAAGGCGGAATTCAACGATGCTATAGAGCAACTCTACCTTGCGGCAGGCGCGTTCGTTAAGGCGGTGGGTTGGGAGGATGAAGTAAGTAAGATATTCATGGAGACCGTGGCCTCAATACTAATCGACAAGATAGAGAAGGGCGCGTCAAGGGAGGAGATAATCGGGTACCTCACCACGAAGCTCAAACTAAGTCGTGAGGAAGCAGAGAGAATAGCGGACGCGCTCTTCGCGGAGGTCAGAGGTAAGGGAGGAAAGGTTCAGATGACGATATAGTCATGCTAACTAAGGACGAGTAGATGTAAGCCAATATGGGAGGAGGCACTAATGGACGGAACTTCAATTCTTATCCCAGTGTGGTGGTTCTACACTCGATTACGGTTCGGCAAGTGGCAGAGGAGAAGCGCATCCGCCCTAGTCAAGGAGTACCTACCCAAGGTAATTGATGAGGTACGCAGCACATTAAGCAACATGAGAGGGGTTAAGGTGTGCGTACCTAGGTCACTGCTAAACCCCTCACCACCAGTGTGGGCCCAAGCAACATTCATCGTTGTTACCCCTAAGCCAGTAACAGCTAATGCAAGGGCCCAAATACTAACGAAAGTACTTCAAGAAGCCGGTCAGCCCCCGCCACCAATACAGGTACTAATAGCTACGGAAGGAGAGCTAAGGCATTACTCTAGGGTATTTGGACCCCTAGAGTGTTCCGACGCCTAACAACCACGACCAATCCTTAAATAATCCCCCTACTAAAGCATTTCATGGAAGCCCGCGACACCCGCATGACGGGGCCGCGGGGCCCGGAATGATTGCGGGTCCCCCTGGCCGACCACATAACGTTCATGTGTTCAGCGATTCACTTCCCCCTACGGTGGGATCGTAAATGATTTTCATATCATTTCATAGTGGAAATAACGCGGTCAACGCAACACGCTTTACCCCAACTTACTCATGACGTAATGTGTCTTGCCGAGCATTTATTAACGTGTTTTACGGAGCCCCCCTAATGTTCCGACAGTATATGTTCTGAAATTATTAATAATAATTTTCTACGCGTAATACCTTAGGAATAGGCGACGAATTTATATATCCCAAATGTAATAATAGAGTGGGTGAAAAACTATGGCCGAGTGGTACGCGTTCGACGTGAAAGCTAAGAAGAAGGTGAAGATACAGAACCCAACCTTCAAGAAAATGAAGAACGGTAGATGGGCTGTCGTAGGTACGAGCCCTGAGACGGGTATAAAGGTCGTTAGGTTCCTGAGCAAGAAGGAAATCGAGGAGCTAAAGAAGAAGGGACTAATAAAGGAGTAACAAACCTAAGCGATTTTTAATATAGTTTCCACCTAGCCCCCTACCCTACCGGGGTTTCCGTGCTTAAGCGATTAGCAATACACTTAACAGTGCCTTTAACCTCGTATTTGTACGTGGGTCCCATTTGAGTCTGAAGAGGTGGGAAACTCGACCATAACCATAAACACGCAGAGAGTGCGTGCGGTCGCTGAAGCTTTCAAGGAGGTCGGGATAGAGGGCATTCAAGCATTCGAGGATCACGACCCGCAGATGGTGGTCGCCAAGGCAATTCACGAACTTTGCGGTGAGATGTGCGTGGCCGTACTCGCCACAAACGCGTTAGTTTCCTACATGCTTGAGGTAAAGGGTGAGGAATACTGGGAATCCCTTGCGAACTACGTACGTGAGCGTGGCTGCCCTAACAACTTCATGGAGGTGATCGAGCTTGTGGAGGGATTCACAGCACGTAAAAACAGGAGATTCCTTAACGCGAAGTTAAGGCGGTTAAGGAAGCTACGCGAGTGTTTAAGCGTCATGGGGCTTGCCCTGAAAGGTGACTTACGGGCCTACGGTTCCGGGGTAGCGAGGTGCTTAGGAAGCCCGCTCGAGTCAAAGACGGTCGTGTTCTCGGTTAAGATGGCTTACTACGGGCTTCGGGCCTCAGGGAGGTCATTAACGCTACCTGAGAGCATGCCCATACCCGTTGACTTTAGGGTGGCGCGCGTGACACACCTCTCCCGGATGGTGGAGACCGACGCCCGCACGCGTAGGGATGTCGTTAAGATCCTCATGAGCAAGTCAAGGATCGTTCGGAGGGTATGGACAAGTGTCTCGAAGATATCCGGCATACCCCCACTAAACCTCGACGCGCCAGTATGGGTTATCGGGGGGTACGTTGACTTGGGGAGGAAGTCCTTAGTGATGGAGGCTTTACGTAGGTTAAGCCTCACTAAGGAACTCGGGGAGGCACGCGTGTGGAAGTTAACTAGCGAGTTACTGTACTCGCTCCCTGAGTGAGGGGTAGCGCTAACTGCCGTACTCCGAACATGTGATTATCTCAAGGACACCGGCCTTAATGAGCCTGCCGTAATTAACCTTTGGTTCCTCAACAACCCTCACGTCGCAAATGTTGAACCCGCCGTCACCATCCGAGAACACCGTGAATGACGCCCCGGTGCCCACGTACCCCAAGAACTTAACGGTGACGACCTCGGCCTCACGCACATCAACCTCAAATACCTGCCCCCTAAAAACGAGCGTCGGGGTTCCAAATCTCCGGAACACGTCCTCTGCAAGTGTGCCTGCCCTCTGGCTTGTTTTTACCATGCTTACACCAGCACACGAGTAGGGAGACCCGGGACCCTTAATAACGTTGACGGTCACCTACGTCGCCCGAACCTTTTTCGAGATATTCGAACGCCCGCACGTTCCTCGCGCTTAAGCGTTCCACGCCCTAGACTATTAAGAACCGTGCCTCAATAATATTTAGGGAGGTAGTGAGGATCATGTCGAGAGCACCTGGCAAAGCATTCATGAGTAGGGGCGTGGCCCTCAGCGTGGCGCTAGCCGTGCTAGTGGTCGCCGCAATTGCTTCAGCACTGACGTTGGGTCATGACACCTTGGTGCTAGCAAGTAATGACTCGGAGTGCCTTCTAGGCACGTATACCGTGGAAAGGAGCACGTCAGTAACTAACCCGGTTACTGGGGTAAGGCAGGGTGTCCTGGTGAGCGTGATGCTGAATATAACGAAGGTGAAGGAAGGGGAGTTCCTAGTTACGGCATCAACAGCCTTAACCCCCCAAGGTAGCGGCAAGGTCACGATAATGTTCACCCCGCCCCTCACCGACATGGTTGTAAGTACCGACACCGGAACCTTCAGGTGGTCTCAGGGAAAGTACTTCATTCAAGCAATAATCAGCAAGGACTTACCCACAACAAGTAAGATAGAAATGAAAGTAAAGGGCTCATGCGTTAAGTCCGTAATAGTTGAGGTGCGCCCGCTGAAAACCACGGTAGCGTTTGGTAGCGGCTACCCCGCTGAGGCGCCACCCCAAAACACGCAGTCAGTGAAAGAGGGAGTTGCGGGGTACGTGGTGGTGGTAAGCCGGAACGGTTCCTTAAGGGTGTTCGAGCTTAAGAAGTCATCGAAGGGCTCGGTGCTTGAAGGTTACGTTGCACGCAACGTAACAATACCGTGTAGTGTGGTCATCGGTGGTATCCCGGTCAGCAACGTAATCCTTAAGGTATATGTGCCGAGAAACCTAAGCGAGGAGCAATTAAAGGCGGCTCTACAGCCGCTACTCGCCGTGTGCAGAGGGAACCTCAGCGGGTTGAGAGGGATAGCCATTGTGTCAGCTGAAGGGTTCAAGGAGATGCTGAAGGGCGTTTACGCGTCAGCGGAAGTACAGCACGCCTCAGGCACAACAACGGTCACGGTAACGAAGGTAGCGACCACGGTAGCAGCGACAATTACCGCAACAGTGACCACGACAAGCACCACACGCGTGTACGGCACAAGCACGCCTACGTCATCATACCCTACAGTCCCAACAACTACGGCTCCGATGCAGGCAGTCCCAAGAACAGGAACGAGCCCCTCCATGGAGACCGCAGCCACACCACTGCCGTTGGTCACGGTTCCAAAGGCTGTGGCCGTCGCTACCGCCTTAGGCATAGCATTAATTGTCGGTGCGGTGGTCTACTTAATAGTGATTAGGCGGGTATGAGGAAATAGTTTCGTTGGGTTCCTAGGCTTAATCCCTCCACCACGGCTTATATAGTGCGGCACTAATATAGAATGAAGGGCGGGGCGAAGGTGCTTGACTAAAAGGAAGGAGTCCAGCAAGCCCGTAACAGGGACTGCCTTCAAGATATACATGATTATGCTGAGTAAGGGCTCGCCCATGGGTGTTAGGGAGATACAGCATGTTGTAGGCCTTAAGTCAGCCTCCACCGTCAAGTACCACTTAGATCGGCTGAGGGCCTCAGGATTAGTTCGTCAACTACCCGACGGGAAGTATGAAGCCATAAAACCAGATAATCCACTATTCGCTGGTTACGTTTTTGTGTTCAACACCCCAATACCTAGGCTCGTTCCCGTAGCTTTAGGGTACGCAGTATTCATAGCCGCCTACGCCTTCTTAGCCGGAGTAACGGATCCCGTACTTATCGTGGCTTCCTTGGGCTTCGCATCCTACACGGTCGTGGAGGCGTGGAGACTCAGGAAACTGCTTAAGTACTTGAGCGGTGAGTAACGGCGTACTTGTAGCCATGCCTGTACACTTCGCTAGTCCCGCCCCCCAGCGCGAGGGCCTTAGCAACTTCCTCCACCCTGTCCGGAGAAACCCTAAAGCCAGCAACAACGGATACGCCTCTGCGGAAGAGTGGGGCTGGGTGAATGCTTGCTGTGGCGCCAACTAGGGCCACAGCTTCAGCATCAACGCTGTGCTCCAATATTAAGTCTAGGGTGTCATTCACGAGCGTGGCTCCGGTAACTATGACCTTGCTCGCCCTCCTGAGCGCCCGTGGGGCCGAAACGTCTGGGAGGGCCTGCCCTCTCCTCCTAGGGTTTCTTTCAAGAACAACGATCTCCTTAACCTTGCCTTTAAGTCCTTTAATCACGGGCCCTATGTAGCCCACCACGGCAACAGTGTCTTGCTCGTTAAACTCCATAACATCGAGCACGTCAGCACCCACGGCGCTTGATGGTGGCTCGTAAACGTGCGCGCTTAGAGAATTCAAGTACGCTACGAGTAAGGACTTAACTAACGGGTATGGGCTTTCGGCGAGCAAACAAGGATTACGGCCCTCCCTGAGCAGTTCGTATGCCTCCATTAACGCCTTGGAGTCACCATGCGTTAAGTCCTCCACGGGAGTGTACGCCATTCCCATTAATTCTTCCCCTGATGACTTCGTAACTACAAACGTGTACCTCACGCCAACACCAGCATCAACAACTCTAATTCCTTGGGCTAATGAAGTGATCTCCTTGCAGAGTTCGTCCAGCAGCATTTGTTTCACAATCCCTAAAACATAGTTTAAGCCTATAAATTAAGTGGGGTCTCTGCCAGTTTTTGTCTATGCTCTGTTTGTCATTAGCTGACGAAAATTATTAGCTAAAGAATAATTAATTTCTTCCGCTACCTTGCTCATATTACAAGAAATTTTTTCCTTACGGATGTTCTAACCACGGCTCTAGGTAAATGTTATTTTACCAGTTATCACGTCAACAAAGCCTTATTAGAAGATTGCCTCCCTAATTATCGTAGGTGACGTAACCTTATGGAGATAATCGAAGCACAGCTTTCTGATTTAGGCCCGGACTTCCGCGAGTTTGTGGTTAAGTCTGTTGATACCATTAATGGTTTAATAGCTAAGGCGTTAGGCCTCCCTAAGGTGGAGTTGAAGGAGATAACGATTTACGGGCTTAAGTACGATGAGATGTGTTTGGAGGAGGCCTTAAGCCCTTACGACGTGAGGAACTGCGACCTTGACGTAATGGTGGTGGCTAAGGTCACCGAGAAGTATTACTTCGTTGTGACGTCTGCCCACTACACCGTCATGTTTAGGAAGGACTTCAGGGACATCAGCCGTGATGAGGTGGAGATGCTTGGCGGGGAGGATGCCTTCGTAATCGTGACTGACCTCTACGACAGGGTTGTCGGGTCAATACTCTTCTTCGGCATGTACGTGTTCAGTAAGGTCTGCAGGAGGTTAGCGGTGGGTGCCGTGATGAATCACCTACAGAAGGCTGAGATGCTCGAGAAAATGCTTGCTGCTTACGAGGGCATGGACGTAATAGCCGTTAAGCTCGAGTTAGGGTAACGCTAATCCTCATTCGCTTACGGGTATATTCTCCCCCTCCACCTCGGGAAGGGTGTGGCATCCCTTATGTGGTCTAGGCCAGCCACCCACATCACAAGCCTCTCCACGCCCAACCCGAAGCCCGAGTGAGGTACTGTACCGTATTTCCTTAGGTCAAGGTACCATTCATAGTCCTTCGGATTGAGGCCCTCCTCCCTAATGCGTTGCAGGAGCTTATCGTAATCATCCTCCCTCTGCGACCCACCGATGATTTCCCCGTACCCTTCAGGCGCTAGTAGGTCGTAGCCGAGCACTACCTCGGGCCTCGCTGGGTCTGGCTTCATGTAGAACGCCTTAATGTGTTTCGGGAAGTGCGTGACGAAGAATGGCTTCTCAAAGTCCTGTGTTAGCGCGCGTTCCTCGTCCGCCCCTAGGTCGTCGCCCCACTCTATGTTGAAGCCCTTAGCCTTGAGCCTCTCGATGGCCTCGTCATACGTTATCCTTGGGTAAGGCGTCTCGAGGGCGGGCTCTAACTTACTGATGTCTCTCCCAAGGAACTCGAGCTCTTCCTTCCTCTCCTCGAGGACCTTCCTAACGGCGTAGGCCACCATCTCCTCAGCAACCTTCATGGTGTCCTCCATGTCGTACCAAGCTCCCTCAATCTCCAGGTGCCAGTACTCGCTGAGGTGTCTCCTGGTTCTGGACTTCTCGGCCCTGAATGACGGGGTGAGGGACCACACCTTGCCGAGGGAGTATATGAGTACCTCTAAGTAGAGTTGGGCTGACTGGCTTAGGTAGGCTTTCTTGTCGAAGTACTTCACCTCAAACAGCGTTGCCCCACCCTCAACAGCGGAGCCCGTCAGTATGGGTGGGGTTACCTCCCACCACCCCTCCCTCAGCAGCCACTCTCGAAGGGCTTTGAGTATGGTGTGCTTTATCTTCATTATAGCGGTCATTCGGCGTGACCTGAGCCATAAGTGCCTGACGTCGAGGAGGAACTCTATCTCTTCCTTACCCCTTATCGGGAAGGGCGGCGAGAACCCGTACACCTTAAGGGTTCTAGCGAGTATTTCCCTTCCGCCAGGCGCCCTAGGATCCTCCCTAACGATCCCCTTAACCTCTAGGCTGGACTCCCTAGTGAGTTTCTTGACCTGAGGCCACGTCCCCTCGGGAAGGGAGGACTTCTCGAACACAACCTGAACGATACCTGTCGGGTCCCTGACCCATGCGAAGACCTTCCCACCTACCTTGAATACACGGTGAACCCAGCCCCTCACAGTTACTTCCTTCCCTACAGTGTCCTCAGTGAAAACCTTTCGAACCTCAATAGCTCCTCCACATAACACCCGGAAGCACCCAAAGGAATGACTCGAACAGTATTATTAGGATTACCGCTACCCGCCAGCGCCGGGCGGGAAGACAGCTACTTCATCCCCGTCCCTCACCCTAGCCCTGAGCTTCCCCCTGAACTGAGCGTGTATCCCGTTAATGAATACTAGGAAACCCTCAGCTATGTCCCCATCCCTAACCACGTACCGCTTAAGGTCGGGCAACGCGTTGAGGACGTCGGCTAGGGTAGCGTCCTCGGACGGTAGCTCCAGCACTTTCTCCCTCCACCCCAGCTTATCGCGGAGGGTACCGAAGACCTCAACCCTAACCCTAATCACGCCCTCTCCCTGATCCCTAATACGGCGTCCAGACCCATAAATGTAGCTGAACTAGGCACTCAAGCCCGGCGGAGCATCCGCTTCAACATCGGTAGTTTCAGCGGTTTCGCCGACCCTCCCAACTGGCTTCAGTCTCCACAGCCTTAATCGCTGCTAGGTAGAGGGCCGTGCCGCTTATGCCTGCCGCGGCGTACAGGGCGTCACCCATGATGGTGGCAGCTAATGACGTCGTTAAGTACGCCGCGATCACTGCGAAGGCTGCATACGGGTGGTCGATCAGCATCGCCACCGCCAGAACCACGAGCCCTATTAACCCGCACCAACCGAGTGTCGATGCCCCCTCAGCTATCCCTAGGGCTGCCGTGGCCGCGAAGAACGCGGCGGTGTAGGCACAGCAAGCCAGCGCCCGAGGGGCGGGGTTAACTACACTCACTTTTCATTCCCGTTACTACGCTATATAGGGGATAGCGAATTACATTTAAAATCGGAGTCCCTTTCACTCCTTCGCTGCGTTACCTCTAAGCATCCTTTCCTCAAGGTAGGATATCCTATCGTCTAGGATGTCCCTTATCTGCTTGAGGAGGGTCAAGTAATCCTCCACGACGTCCCTAGGCATTTGAGGTTGTTGCGTCTCCATGAGTTCTTTGAGCTTCACCCGCAGTAACTCGTGGGTTTTAACGATGTTATAGAGTATCCTTAAGGTTACCTCATTAGCTATTGCTAGGCGCTCTAGACCTTTCTTCGTTAGCGTGTACTTAACCCTCCTTATCCTACCCCTGAACTCCTCCTTAGCCTTGAGGAGACCCTCCTCAACCATTTTGTTGAGTAGCGTGTACAGATGTCCGTGTGATGGTCTCCACAGCCCCATGGTGAGGTTCTCTATCTCCTTCAGTAATTCGTACCCGTGCATCTCGCCCTTAACTGCCAGAATCACTAGTATGAGGTTCTTTCCGGGAGTGGTGAAGATTTCCTTCACTATGTTCTTTCTGAGGGAAGTATTACTTGCTTGCCCCACTCTCCTTCACAGGTTACTTATTAGGTAAAACCTTATTAAGGGTTCGCTAACCAATATGTCTGAAACAAACATGTCTAAGAACAACATGATGGGGTGCGAGATATGGGTGCAGCAAGCTGGGTCGTGAGGCACTCGAAAGCCGTTATCGCCGTGTGGGTGATTGCCCTAATACTCTCAGCACCACTAGCGATGAACCTCGATAAGGTGCTGAAGTACGAGGAAACACAGTTCCTACCAACGAACGTCGAGTCCGTGAAAGCTAACGACGTGCTTAAGGAGGAATTCGGAGTCTCAGCCCTAGGAGGAAACAGAACGATACTCTTAATCACTGGGATTAACGCGGGAAGCCCTGAAGCCAAGCAAGCCTACCTACACCTGAAGGCTGAGGTCGTAGGTAAGTACGTGGATAACATCACCTCCTACTATGACGTGATAGATGAACTCAACGACACCTCCTACAGGATAGCCCTAAACATCACTAAGGAAGTAGCTAACCTAAGCAAAGTGCTCTGGAACTCAGCCAAAGCAATGAATGAGTCCTTCGGAGAGGTTCTAAGGATGCTTAACGCGACAGCTAAAGGCGTTAAGCTAGTGAACGAGTCATTAGTGCGGGTAGCAACAGCTTACATCAAAGCACGTAGCAACCTCAGCGAAACATATAATGAATTGATGAAGCTCAAGGACGCGCTTAACTCAACCGACGCGGCGTACGTTGCAATGGTCAAGAACCTCACGCAAGCAAGGGCAATGCTGGAGGAACTCAAGCAGAACCTAATGATCCTCAACAAGGCGGCTTACGGTATGAAGGAAGCATACGCCAGGACGTTCTTCGACGTCACACGCACCTACTACTACCTAATCACGGAGACGAGGGCATATGAAACCGGGGAACTCACGCCTAAAGACGTGTACGTGGTCGAGAACGCCACGAGTCGCTCGAGGGTAGGCAGCGTTGACCCGAAACTCATTTACGCAGTCTTCAACGCAACGTACCCGCTGGTCAAGGTGCTGGGTCCGCAGGCTGTGAGCGATCAGCTACTAGCTAACCTCACAGCCAAGATTGTTGGGGAAGCAACCAAGGGTGAGGGAGACACCGCGCAGATGCTGGCAAAGGCGTACGGGGCAGTTTTCCTCTACGTAATCGCCTCCGCAGACCAAGCTAAGGGAAGCAATGTAGCGATAACCTACGCATATGGCGCGTTGAGTCAGGACGAGGTCTACGCAATGATAGATGGGCTGGCTGAGGAAGCCCTCAAGGCGCTACCGAGCACCATGATGCAGGCAGCTCAAAGCACACCTCGAGGAAACGGACAGGAACTAGCTACCCTGCTGTCAACCGCGATCAGCCTCGGGCCCAACCCAAGGGAGGACAAATTAGTTAACGCAACAGCCACCGTAGCCCTTAACATGATGAAGAAAGAGAGATCGCCTCTAGCAAGCATGCCTAACGCCGAAGCATTACTCAAAGAACTACTCGTATATGGCGTGACGAAAGACATTGTAAGGAACTTATTGATTGAGGCCCTTAGGCAACACGCAGGAAACTCAATGCCGCAGAGTTTGCTGGAGGCGGTAGTGGATGTGGTACTCAAGGATGACCCGCAAGCTACGGGCACATTAATCAAGAACGCGACGCTGCTTGAGGACGCGGTCGTGACCATATCAGTTAAGCTAATGACTAACAACCAAAACAATGTTGGAGGGAAGACGCCGCACGTAAGCCCAGCGATCATTAAGCGTATCTACGAGAGCGGAGGATCACCAACGACGCTTGACAGCATAGCGAAGGAACTCGTCAGGAACGTAACCGTGAGTGAGGCAACGAAGGTAATCAACACGTCCTCACTCCCGCCAAACGTTAACGTTACCGACTTAATTGAGGCGGTGGTTAATGCCGCCCTACGCAACCCGGACGCAATACTTAACGGCTCCGGCTTGAAGGGCGCCGTAATCAACGTGTTGCTCTCGACTACAGGCAGTAACGTCAGCAAGTACCTCCCGAGCGGGGTCAGCATGGAGGGAGTGATCAGTGAGGTGTACGACGCCGTAGCAAGCAACAGCAGCGTCAAGCCCATAGCGGAGGATCTGTTCCTTAAGGGAGTTAAGGAACACGTAAGCAATCTAGTCACGAACCTAACCAGTAAGGGCGTACCGAAGGACCTGGCGGAGCGTTTAAAGGACGCGTCACTACGCATAGCTGAGGCAGTAGCTAGGAATTACCCGTGCAGGGAGACTCTCCTAGAATCTATCGTCAAGGACGAGCTTCAGTCAATAGTGAATGACTTCATGAAGAATAACAAAAAAGCAAGGTACGTAGCTAAGAACCTAAGCGTTAATGAATTAGTGAGTATTGCCTTCGCCCACAGGGGCGACCCGGAGACCCTCACCTATGCGGACGTCAAGCCCGTGGCCACCGAGATTTATGGGGAGATCCTGAAGCGTGCTAAGACGTACGTAAGCATGCTTAAGAGTAGCGATAACAGCACCTTAGCCATAATAATGTACGTTAAGGGCGAGAGCGACGAGGAGAAGTACGAGAACGCCCTCAAGGTTAGGGACCTAGCGAGAGAGGCGTTCAGCAAGCACTTCAGCAACGTTAAGGCATACGTGACGGGTGAAGTGGTTAGTAAGGAGGAACTCAAGCACTACGGCGAGAGGGACGTCTCGACAGTCAATAAGGTCAGCATCATCGGTGCCTTAATAGTGCTCTTCATAGTGATAGGGAGCGTGGCGGCCACCCTAATGCCGTTCGTAAGCATAGGCACCGCAATAATCGCGGCTTCAGCCATAGTCTACGTGATAGCGTCCGGCGTCATGTCAATAACGAGTTGGGCTAGGGTACTCATGACCACCACCGCCCTTGGGCTAGGGATAGACTACTCCACATACTACCTCTACAGGTTCAAGGAATACTTAACGGAGGGTATGGAGCGCAGGGAAGCCGCCGCTGAAGCACTGAGAAGGGCGTTCGACGCGGTAATGGCCTCAGCCCTAACCGACATAGTGGCGTTCGCGTCCTTCATGATAGCGTGGGACTTCCCGTTCCTGAGGGTCATGGGCGTCGTCATACCCATAGCGGTCGTAGCCGTGCTGGCAGCGTCACTGACGCTTGTCCCGGCACTAGCCGCTGAGTTCGGCGGTAGCAGGAAGTTCTGGTGGCCAAGGATACCGAAGCCGAGGCAAGGGACGGAAGTCGACGTCAGTAAGGTGGTATCAAAGGTGACGAAATACGCCGTAATAGTGGTGATCATTGCGGCCCTCCTAGGAGTGCCTGCCACACAGGCATTCGTGGGCTTCAGCGGCAGCCACGACATAAAGCTCTACTTACCTCAAGGAAGTCAGGAGGCCTCAGCCTTAACACTCATGGAGGAGAAGTTCGGCGCGTCACTAACCACACCAACGTACGTGGTGCTGGAGCTTAAAGAGCCGTTCAGTAACTCGACCCTCCCTCTCATCGAGGAGCTAAGCGAGAAGCTAGCGGGCCTTGACGGCGTTAAGGCGGTCTACTCGCCGACGATGCCGTTCGGTGAGAAGCTAAGTAACCTAACGATGAGTGAGGTCACGATGTTCAACGGCACGAAGTATGTCTCCAGCGACAATAGGACAGTGATGTTCACCATCACGATGAAGTACCTGGCTGAGAGCAGTGAGGCGAGAAACCTAGTCAGGAAGATAAGGGACATAGTCAATGACTTCGTAAGCAGACACTCGGACATCATCAGTAGGGCATACGTGGGCGGGCTAGCCGCGATGGAGGTTGACCTAGACGACATGATTAACGAGGACTTCTGGCACAAGATACTGCCCATCGCCGTGGTGCTGATGTTCCTGTCACTGCTCCCCACGCTCAAGGGCTTGCCTGCAGCGGCTGCGACGATGACCACCATATACTTAGGCACCGTGTGGAGCATATGGCTGTCAACTAACCTGTTCCACTACGTGTTCAACAAGCCGATGCTGTGGTTCCTTCCGATGGTGGTGCTTAACATCTTATTGGGTGTCGGCATAGACTACAACAGCTTCTACCTGGTGAGGGCGAGGGACGAGTACGAACGCAGACCACCTAAAGAAGCCCTAGCAGTGGCTGCGGCCTCAGCCGACAACGTCGTGATGGGCTTAGCGGCCATCCTAGCGACGACTTACGCCTCCCTAATACTGACGACAATGTGGGCAATGAGGGAGATGGGCTTCACCCTAGCATTAGGGATAGTGCTGGTAAGCGCCTCGGCAGTGTACTTCGTGTCCCCAGCACTCATGGCACTCTTCGGGAAGTACGCATGGTGGCCTAAGAACATAGGTAGTAGGAGAAGTAAGGAAGGAAAGAAGGAAAACTAATTTTCCCTCAACAAGCTTGCCAGGCTTCCGGCAAGGCCGGTCAGGCGGGTCAGGCTATCCTCAAGGCCCGCCCCTCGGGGTGGGCTCGGACGATGGCGGAGTCTTCATCCCTGCCCAGAACACCTAGGCATAGACCTTATTATCCCTCGTGATCCCTCTCTCCGTGCCTTGCTTTGCGCATTAATTCCTTGAAGTACTGTATGGACTTCAACGCGTACTCATTAGCGCCCCTCTCGGTCCCACGGTGCTTCCCTGCAAAGTACCTTATGTGGTGATAGAATTCGTGAAGCACTACGAAGGGGTTCCTATACTCTTCGGAGGATCTTAGGTAGATAGTCCTCTTGCTGGGGACGTAGCACCCAAGCACGCTAGACCTGCCCTTAGGTAAGCCCACCTTAACGCGTGGTGCGGGCACACCGTAGAACTTCGAGAGCATTTCTAAGGCATTCTCGGTCTCCCCAAGCAGGATTAAGGCAACAGCCCTAGCCCTGACTATGGCGTCGCTTCCCTTACTATTACTCAACGGTTGAGCCCCCGCAATCCATGGTTGCTGTTAGGAATAACCTTTTCTTCCCGAAGTGTAGTTACTGCTAACTTAAATTCTTCAGAACAGTATTATTCATGGTGTTCTACCACCTTGAAGAAGGTTGAAGCCGTAATTCGTGAGGAGGCCTTAGAAGCGGTTCTGAAGGCCCTTAAGGATGCTGGCATAAACCCTGTCACCACGTACCCTGTGCGTGGCAGGGGAAGGCAGGGAGGGATAGTCCATAGGTGGGCGGAGGGTGTCGAGGTCTACGAACTTCTCCCCCGCGTTAAGGTTGAGGTCGTAGTGCCTGACGAGCTAGTGGATAAGGTCGTGGACGTCATAATTAAGCACGCCCGGCGAGGCGTGCCTGGAGACGGGAAGATCTTCATAACCCCTGTGGAGGAGGCGATAAGGGTAAGGACGGGTGAACGTGGGCGTGCCGCCCTAATGTAGCCAAGCAAATCGGTTACTTCAGCAATTCGCTAAAGCATTAGCTTTTTAGCTACGTCGCTTTTAGTGCTCCCCGCAATCTTTTCTTAGGTGCTCGCAACATGGTGCGCTCACTAGGCATAGATCCTGGAACAAAGAGCTTCGACCTAGTAGTTGTTGAGGGTGAGGAGGTGGTTTGGGAGTCTAGCGTACCCACGGAGGAGGTCGCCGCAAACCCAGCCACACTCATCAGTAAGGTTCAGGAGGCCGGGGACGTCGACGTGATCGTGGGGCCCTCAGGGTACGGAACGCCGGTTGTGTGGGGTGATGAGCTTAAGGATCCTGAGGCTTTCGCGTTGGAGGTACTGCTACTAACTCCTCGCGCCGCCCTTGAGGCTGGGGTTAGGGCGGGTGATCCGGGGATAGGCGTTTACAAGGCGCTGGCCGAGGCCGTTAAGGGGCTTGTTAGTTTGGGGCGTAAGGTCTGCTTCATACCGTCGGTCGTGCTCCTCCCCACGGTCCCTAAGCACAGGAAGTTAGGTCGCCTGGATATGGGGACTGCCGATAAGCTTGCCGTGACGTTCCTAGCGATCCACGACCAGGCGAGGAGGCTTGGCATCGAATACGGGGACGTTTCCTTCATACTAGTGGAGATGGGGTACGGGTACAACGCGGTCATAGGCGTGGATGGTGGTAGGGTGGTTGACGGGTTGGGAGGGACGCTCGTGCCCATGGGGTTCCTCACAGCCGGCCCGCTGGATCTGGAGCTAGTGGTTGCTGGGGGGACGTGGGTTAGGACGGATGTCTTTCACGGTGGTGTGGCGGAGCAGTGTGGGACCCTGGACCCGGGTGAGATGTTGCTCAAGGTTAGGGCTGGTGATGGGGCTTGCGTTAACGCCTTCGAAGCCATGATGGAGTGGGTAGAGAGAAGTGTTAGGGGAATGCTGACCTCAGTAAGGGAACCTCGGGAGGTGCTGGTGTCCGGGAGGCTAACAAGGTACGAGGAAATACGTGCTGAGTTAATCAGGAGGCTCTCTGGCGTAGCGCCCGTAAGGACATTAAGCTTCCTGCCCGGAGCTAAGCTAGCTAAGGAGGCGGCGCAGGGCTACGCAGCCATAGGTGAGGGGATAGTGGGAGGAGTGTTCTCGAAGCTAGTTAAGCACACGAAGATACTTGAGGCTAAGGGCACGGTAATGGATTACGTGACGCACCCCAGGCTACTGAGGGCAAGGGACGCGTTAAGGAACTCCTACGTCCGCACGCTAAAGCAGGAAGCCCTAAAGAGGGTTCTCTAAGGTAGGCTGGGAGGCAGGCATGAGTGCAGTACGACGCAAACTAATTAAGCTCCCGCCACCCACGACATGCTCCATTATCAAGAGGCTGAACAGGTTCGTCGTGCTAGTGGAGTGTTCGGGAAGGGAGCGTAGAGCATACATAACGAACACTGGCAGGCTAAGGGAACTCATAGTGAAGGGGGTAACCGCCTACTGCATTCAGAAACCCGCCGGAAGGACGGACTACTGGCTAATAGCTGTTGAGGAAGTTAAGGGACCCGCACTTATCGACACCAGGTTACAGGAGGAGGCATTCGCCGTAGCTGTTAACTCATCCCTAATACCTTGGTTGAGGGGCTTCAAGGTGGTCTCAAGGAACCCACGCATGGGTAGCTCGACCTTCGACTACCTACTCCAAAATGAGGAGGGCGAAGTATTAATCACTGAGTTGAAGAGCGCGGTACTGCGCACAGGTCCGCGCGGCGAGTACGCGTCTTACCCGGACTGCCGGAGCTTAAGGGGCGAGAGGCACCTGAGGGACTTAATAGCCTTAGCTGACGAAGGGATGCGTGTGGCCGTGGTCTTCGTAACGACGCTTCACGGCATTAAGGCGTTCATACCCTACGATGAGGGAGACCCAGAGATAAGGGCATTGCTCCGCAAGCTACGTGAGGCAGGCGGCTTAGTTAAGGCGTTAAGCATCCACTACGACCCGCGGGAAAGCACGGTGACCCTAGGGAAAGCTGAGGTACCTGTCCTGCTGTGAGGTTCTGGCCAAGCCCTCCACGTCCTCGACCCTCCTCTCCGCGACGTGCTTCGGCACGTAACCGACCACGTAGGTTCTCAAGCCTCCCGCAGTACTCAGTATCACCGTGATCTTCGTTAAGCCTAGGAACTCTAGGAACGTGTCGTGCTCGACTTCAATACCCACAACTCTCCCAACAATTCTCCGCTCCCTCCTACCTAGGGGTGTGGAACGCACCTCAATGACGGAACTCCTACCTACTAAGACGCTCTTGGAACCGGAGAGTATAGCGTAAAGCGTCACGACACTGAAGGCAAATGCCGGCGCAATCGCTAGGTAAGGGCTTAAGGCTACACACACAGCTAACGTGGCGATAGCCGCTACCACCGAGGCAAGCAGCAAGTGCCTCTTACTCGTCTTAATGACTACTAGGGGTTTCGGCGTGCTGCTTAAGGGGATTAGCCTCGCTAAGGAGTCCTCAAGTTGCTCCAGTAACCTGAAGGCCTCATAACCAATAGGTGTTAATACGTAGGACCCATCCTCAAGTCTCCTGACAAGCCTCCCGAGCTTGGCGAGATGATGCTTCATGGTGCTCGAGTCCTTCACGTTGCAGGTTCTCATTAGCTCAGCGAATGACATGGAGCCTCCCTCGGCAAGTGCCCTCACAATTGCCCTCCTAGTAATGTTCGCTAACGCGGTCAGCACCTCATCAATCACGCCCTCAATTCCTTCTTCACTACTCACTTTCTACTCACCGAGCCAAGCTCTATGTCAGCCAACGGTTAGGGGGCGCGGATCATGTTTAGTTCTAGCGACCTAAAATTAAAAACACGGGGTGAAGTTCTGTCCTGAGTACGCGTCCTTACAGGAAGTACTTGCGGCACTTGAGGCGAGTTACTTCCAGCGACACTAATGCAATCACTGTTAGTACCGTCTGCATAATTAGCTGGTACGCCGTGACTATCCTTGCCGGATTATTGCTTGCGTATATGAAGTACGATAAGACCAGGTTATTCAAGAGAGCTTCGCTGGAGGTGTTCGTGCTGATGTTAGTTACCACTATCTTCATCTCGTCCGCGCAGGAGGTGTTCGTGAACAGTACGTACGTGACACCTAAGCCAGGCACCGAGATATGGAAGTCACTCCTACGGCTCCCGACCATGACGTAACCATCGACGCTGACGTAGCCTCCCCGGGGCTCCCCTACCAGACGTATTTCAATGCTGACGCTATTGCTTAGCAAACATGACTTCAATGCCTTCACGTAGTTCTCCCCAGTGGTGTTCCCGACACTGAGGTTACTTACCTGGTGAGTCACCTCATCATGTAGTTCGGCAGGCATGGTATCTAGGATTGTTGCTGGGGGTCTTATTGCGGCTAGTGGGACACTACCCTCGAACGTAGTGCTGATGCCGGGTCCTGAGACCATGTAAGCCGTGGTTCCGTACACGTACGGCGGTATAGTAGCTGCGGTTATTATTAGTAGGCTGGAAGTTATTGCTAGTAGCGTTATGAAGGTCACGAACCTCACGCCCCCCTCACCTCCGCAGACCTAATGAATAATGCAGTCCCAGCGAGGATCGTGATTGCTAGGGATGTCGTGGACATGGCGGCCACAACCATGTAATTCACTCCAGGCTCCGCGGCATTAGGTACCCCTAATGCGATGGCGGTTAGCCTGGCGAAGCCCTCCCCCGGCACGATAGCGGACATCACGTACTCGGGTAGCGCGGCGCTGTGCATGACTTCCATGCCTACTGAGATGCTTAAGGCGTCCACTACTGGTAGGATGAACAGTAAAGCTATGAATAGGGCGAAGGCCTCAAGCAACCCGTACCTTACCTTAGCAGCTATGATCGATGATATCGCAACCCCCTCCAGCATCGTCGGTAACGTGAAGGCGGTTACGATAGCGGCAGCCCCTAAAGCGAAGGTTAGTGGGTCGACGTTCCTGCATGCTAGGAGTGAGTACTTGATGGTGCCCCAGTAGATCGCTGTGTACGCCGCGATTCCTAACGTTAACACTAACACTATGAAGTAGGACGCCGCTAATACGTCGACCCTCGATATGGAGGCGTTCGCAATTATTAGTGCCCTCGACCTCATGCTCATGCATGTTAACGCGATTAACGCAGGCAACATGGTGAATGCCACTAGAATGCCGGAACTACTGTTCGTATCGGCACTGTAGAACGAGCTCAGAGCTTTCAGTCCCCAGAGAGGACTCACTATTTCCCGGTAACTAACATACGCTGTACTTATGAACGTCAGCCCCAAAACCATCACGCCGAGGAGGATGGTCGCCACTACGTAGGCCTGCAGGTTGACGTTGGTTAACGCCTCAGCAATGCCTATTATCCTACGGAGGTTCCATGCCCTCACCCCTCATTCACCTCCCCACGGACTAACTTCCTGTATAGATCCGTTAGGTTGCTTGCGAGAACCTCAACTAGGGTGAGGCCCTGTCCCTCAATCACCTCCTTAACTTCCCCCTGCTTACCGTACTCAGCAGTTACCCTCAGGTAATTGCCTTCTATCTCGACGCTCATGACGCCCCTAAGCGAAATCGCTTCCCTGGCGGCTCTGCGGAGTGAGGTCTCATTTCTTCCCTTGAATACTAGTTTGACCTTACCCTTAGCCATGCTCACCAAGTCCGCAGTCCTGCCCTCGGCTACGATGACTCCTGAGTTAATTATTACTAGGTAATCAGTGTACTGTTGCGCCTCCGCAAGTATGTGGGTTGAGACCAGCGCGGTCACTCCATGATCCTCCTTCAGTTCCTTAAGTAGGGCGTAGAACTCCTCCCTACCCTCAGGGTCAATGTTTGAGGCGGGCTCGTCAAGCACTAAAAGCTTAACGTTCCCTAGTAACGCCACGGCTAACGCGACCCTCTGCCTCCACCCGGCCGAGAGCCTCGATGCCTTAGAATCAAGTACTTGAGTGATCCTAGTCAGCCTAGCCACCCTCATCACTCCCTTACGAACGTCCTCAACACCCTTGAGCCTAGCCACGTGACCCAGTAGGTGCGCCACCCTGACAGGAGGCAACTCCGGCGCTTCAGGCAAGTACCCTGTCAGCGACCTAACTAGCCTAGGGTTAACCCAAGGATCCTCCCCGAACACCTCAACACTGCCGTAGTCACGTGCGAGAGCCCCTATAATCACCCTAAGCGTAGTTGTCTTCCCAGCGCCGTTGGGCCCCACTAAACTGGCTATGCACCCCTCAGGAACCCTGAAGGACACCCCCTTCAGCGCTTGGTTCCCGTCAAACGCCTTAACCACGTCCCTTAACTCCACAACGTACGGCAAGCTCTCACCAACCATCAAAGTCAAGTCGTTCCGTTTAAGAAGAGATGAGCAGAATAACTCCCCACCTAAGTGTGGAGAGTTCCTCTCCCCTTAAAACCAAGCCATCACTGCATCATTGAGCTAGGCTAGCATTAGGTAACGTAATTAATCTCTGCTTGAAGTACCTACGTGAGGTGTATCTAAGGTCATGGAGGTACGTGTCAAGATATGCACGGATGCCACGGGATGCGTTGATGCTGTTCTAACGGATAAGTTCTCAC
>CAYNPH010000050.1:0-23044 GCA_964399035.1 uncultured Desulfurococcaceae archaeon | reverse complement strand
CAGCGGGCACGTAATTAGCGTCAGCTTACGTATCCCGGCCCCCCTCCTCGGGGGCGGAGCCATTCCATGGTTCTTAACACCGGTCGAGTTCAGTATCGACCCGCTCTCAGCCGTCTTCCTCACTATGCTCGGTCTAGTTGGACTAGCAGCGTCTATCTACTCCTACGGTTACTTAAGCATCCTTAAAGAAGCCTCCGAATTAAGGATGCACAGCGTGAATTACCCGCTCCTCCTACTCTTTATGTACTTAGTGATAGTGACCCGCAACCTATTTCTCTTCCTAGTCTTCTGGGAGCTGGTTGCGCTGACTTCGCAGTTCTTAATATCACTTAGAAAGGATGAAGTTAACGCTATCAAAGCGGGGTTGAAATACTTCACGCTGAACAAGGGTCTTGCAGAGTTCCTTGTGGCTGGTGGCGTGATCCTCATGGTCATCGCTACTGGTTCCGACAATTATAGAGCTATCGCGGCCACACTACATCATATGCAAGCGGTGAACCCTGTCCTAGCGCTTACGGCAACTAGCCTCATGTTCGCTGGTCTAATGGTTAAGGCATCGCTAGTCCCCCTCCATGTCTGGCTTCCCGATGCTCACTCTAAGGCCCCAAGTAACGTATCAGCGTTACTTAGTGGCATGGTAATTAAGTTAGGGATTTACATGATGTTCAGGCTCTTCCTGGGTTTCATGACACCTACGCTTATTTGGGGTACCACCTTGGCGCTGATCGGTACGGTGACATTAGTTTATGGTACATTAATGGCTCTAAAGCAAACAAATAGTAAGAGGTTAATCGCCTACCACAGCGTCGGGCAGATGGGATATATTGCTTTAGGCCTGGGCGCGGGCGTGACGCTTTTAAGCGTGAGCCCTCCTCACCCGCTACTAGCTTCCGTCGCTATGTTTGCTTCCCTGTACCACGCCATGAACCACGCGTTCTTCAAGTCGCTCCTGTTCCTGAACGCCGGGTCCGTGGAGTACGTTACCGGGTCTAAGGACATGAACGTCCTTGGAGGGCTGGGTAAGGTAATGCCCTTAACGGCGGTAACCGCGCTAATAGCTTCCTTCTCCATAGCGGGCGTGCCCCCCTTCAACGGGTTCGTCAGCAAGTGGTTGCTCTACTCCTCAACGATGCCCGTCGCAGGCTTCCTACCCGCGTGCGGGTTCCTAGCGATGTTCATTTCCTCCGTAACCACCGCTAGCTTCATGAAGTTCTACACTTCAGTGTTCGGGAAGCCCTCCAAGAAGTTCTTCGGTGGAGTGCGGGAGGTTCCCTCATCGATGCTTGCGGCTCAGCTAACCCTAGCTACGGCGTGCGTGGCCTTAGGGGTCGTGCCGGGTCTCGCGTGGTTCCTGATTAAGCCTGCCTTGCTTGAGGCCGGGTTAAGCACGTCCGGAATTCAGGTGGGTGTGGCGTTCGTGGCGGTCAAGGGTATCTCCAGCAACTTCCCGGCCTTAATGGCGGCGGTGCTCTTCCCGACCGCCGGGATCCTCTACGTGCTCGCGCGTAGGTCAGCGCCGCATACCCTCGAGGTTACTTGGGCGTGCGGCGCGTCGAGGAGCCCTAACGCGATGGCCCCCACCGCCAGGTCCTACTACGAGGTGTTTGAGGAGGAGTTCCCGTGGCCCTATAGGGTTGGTGAGGCGCTGCACGAGTACGTCGTCGTTAAGGGGGGTAGGTGCCTTAACGCCCTCTTAAGCAGGGCTCAGTGGGTTCTGGAGAGGCCCTCCCTAATGGCGTCGATCTCAGCTTACGTCGCCGCACTCTTCCTGGTTGCGGCGCTCCTAATGGTTCTTGCGGGGGTGGTGAGGCCGTGACGCTCCATCACGATGCGTTGCTGTGGGCCGTGCTGGCCGTGATTAACGCCTCATTAGTTGTTTTCCTGGCGCCGTTGCTTGACGGTGTTGAGAGGAAGGTAAGGGCTAGGGTGCAGAGGAGGGTTGGCCCGCCCATCCTCCAGACGGTTTACGACCTGATTAAGCTCTACCGCAGGCCACCCACTCAAGACCCCAGCGCGGGCCCCTTCCATGGGGTAGCTCCCTTCATAGCGTTCCCCACAGCGTTAATTGCTGCTCTAGTCATCCCGTCCGTGCTTCCCTACAGGCTCGGGTTCCCGGGGGACTTGATAGTGGTTGCGTACCTCCTTGTCTCGGTCTCCACCAT
Source organism: uncultured Desulfurococcaceae archaeon (assembly GCA_964399035.1). Classification (GTDB taxonomy): domain Archaea; phylum Thermoproteota; class Thermoprotei_A; order Sulfolobales; family NBVN01; genus WAOL01. The sequence continues at coordinate 20,882 of CAYNPH010000050.1, read as the reverse complement.
AACTTCATTTGGGGCCGCGTCCTCCAGCATACCGTACAGCGTCGTTGGTGGGTGGAGGGAAGCGTCCCTAACCATGGCTTCGGAACTCGCGTTAGGTGCGGCGGTGGCGGCCATAGCCTCCGCTAATGGGTCACTGCTCCTCGCCTCAGTCATGCCTGCCTACTCCGTGTCCGGCCCTAAGCCCTCAGTGCTTGCCGCGTTAGCGGGGCTGGCCATCATAACGTACGTTGAGGGAGGTAGGCTACCCTTCGAGATAGCTGAGGCCGAGCCGGAGTTGGCGGGGGGAGTGACCGTGGGTTATGGTGGGTCGTCGCTTGCCCTGCTACTTCATTCGCTCATGATTAAGAGGGTGCTCTTCACGAGCCTCTTCCTGGACCTCCTGATCCCTTGGGACGCTTTGCCAGTGCTTGGAGGGTACTGTTCCTGGGTGGTGCTACGGGCAGCCCTCTTCACGGCGGCCTTAACGCTAACGTCGGTGGTTTTCGCGGCTCTTGAGGCGTCGTACGGCAGGTGCAGGCCGGGCCACGCCCTCACCCTAGTTAAGAGGGCGGTCATTGTTTCGGGGGTGGCGTTGATTGCGTCGTGCTTCGGGATCTGACGATTCCGGGAAGGGCTCCGTGAGGCCGGGATCGCTTAAGGGGCTAGGTGAGGTGCTCAGGGAACTTGGGGCCGAGGATGTCAGGGTAGTGCATGCTGGCGCGGTGCTCGTCACCGTGGGTAAGGGCAGGTTAAGGGGGTTCGTGGAGGGCCTCCTGAAGTCCTTCGAAGGTGAGGCGAGGTACTCTACCGGCGTCGGCACGGACTTCAGGCCCCTTGAGGGATCCTACGCCATGACCCACGTAATTGCTCTGGATAGGGTTGGGGCGTACGTGCTCGTGGAGGTGAGGTCTGGGGCGGTGAGGCCCAGCATACCCTCCATAACCCCGGTCATGCCGGCGGCTAACTGGGCTGAGAGGGAGGCTAGGGACATGCTGGGCATAGAGTTTGATGGGCATCCCGAGCCGGTCAGGCTGATCCTCCCTGATGACTGGCCTGAGGGGGTGTACCCGCTTAGGAAGGACTTTCCCTACGACCTGAAGTTAAGTGGGGTTGAGGGTGTGGACGTGGGTAGGATGGTTGGTGAGCCTAGGAACTTCTCGGTGAGTCCGCGCGTGCGTTCCCCGGACGCTGAGGTTGCTTACGCCTCAATACCTGTGGGGCCGTACCACCCAGCGCTACATGAGCCTGAGTACTACGAACTCTACGTCGAGGGCGAGAGGGTGGTTGACGCTAAGTACAGGGGTTTCTTCGTGCATAGGGGGATGGAGAAGCTTGCGGAGTCCAGGATGACCGTGAATCAAGTGCCTTTCCTAGCGGAGAGGATCTGCGGTATATGCGGGTACACGCACGCGTGTGCTTACTGCCAGGCCGTCGAGGCAGCCGCGGGGATTGAGGTTCCTGAGAGGGCCCTCTTCATCAGGTCAATACTCCTCGAGATAGAGAGGCTCCACAGCCACCTCCTGTGGTTCGGCGTCGCCTTCCACTTACTGGGGTTCGACACGGGCTTCATGGCCATGTGGAGAATACGTGAGGACGTCATGAGGGTTGCCGAGGCACTCACGGGCAACAGGAAGACGTACGGCATGAACCTAGTGGGCGGTGTCAGGAGGGACGTGAGGGGGAAGAAGGTTTCCCTAGTCACTAGGATGCTGGGCAAGGTTGAGGAGGAGTTCAAGGGGTTCTGTAGGAACGCGTTACGTCTGAGCGAAGTCGTCGAGAGGGTTAAGGAGGTGGGGATACTTACGCGTGAGGACGCCATGAAGTTAGGTGCTGTGGGGCCCCACGCCAGGGCGTCCGGTCTGGAGATAGATGTGAGGGCAGACCACCCGTACGCCGCCTACGGCTTCATAGACGTTAACGTGGCCGTTAAGGACTCCTGCGACGTCCTCGCCAGGATCCTCGTCAGGTATGAGGAGGTTCTCGAGTCCGTGCGCCTCATTAGAGAGTTCCTTAAGCTAATGCCTGAAGGCGAGCTAATGGCTGAGTACGGGGAGATACCTCCCCTACGCGTCGGCGTAGGCGTTACTGAGGCCCCTAGGGGTGAGGACGTTCACTACGTGGTTACGGGGCTAGGGAACAGGGTGTATAGGTGGAGGCCTAGGGCCCCATCATACATGAACTTAGCGACCGTACCCACGATGCTTAGGGGTGAGAGGCTTGCTAACGTCCCCATAATAATAGCGAGCATAGATCCGTGCTTCTCATGCACGGACCACGCGGTAGTCGTTGACGTTAGGACCGGTGCGAGACGGGTGATTAAGTTGCAGAACCTCCTCAGGGGGTGCCCGCCGTGAGCAGGTTGCGCGTGCTTATCGAGGGCCTCAGCAAGGACGTGGTTACGGAGAAGTACCCTTACGCCCCCGTCGAGGTTCCGGAGGGGTTTAGGGGGAAGCCAGTAATAGATCCTAGCAAATGCGTCGGGTGCGGCTCATGCGTTAACGCGTGCCCCCCTAACGCCTTAAGCATTACCGATGAGGGACCCTACCGCGTGGTCCGCCTGTTCATAGGGCGCTGCATTTTCTGCGGGAGGTGCGAAGAGGTGTGTCCCTTCAACGCGATCACGTTGACTAGGGAGTTCGAGCTGGCGGTAACGGACACGGCGGACCTTGTTCAGGAGGTTAAGCTCGTTATGGCTAGGTGCGCTGCCTGCGGCGAGCCCTACGCCCCGCTAAGGGAGGTGAGGAAGGTTGCCGAGCGCCTTCCCGACGAGCTCAGGGCCCTAGCCTACCTATGCCCTAAGTGCAGGGAGGTTATGGCCTCACACTACGTGAGCTTCGCTAGGAGGTGAGGGAGGTGGGTGCGAAGCCCTGGTTCAGGAGGAGTACGTGGGTCTTCCACCTTAACTCCGGGTCCTGTAATGGGTGCGATATCGAGGTACTCAACATGTTCGCCCCCACGCAGGACGTTGAGAGGCTCGGCGTGAAGCTCGTGGGGTCGCCCCTCCACGCCGACGTGATAGTGTTCACGGGGCCCGTGACGTTCCAGGCGCTACCCTACGTTGTGAGGGCGTTTAAGGCGATCCCTAACCCCAAGGCGGTGGTTGCGTGTGGGTCGTGCGCGTGTGGGGGAGGGATATGGCATGACTCCTACAACGTTGTTGGGGGGATTGACGCCCTTTACGAGGTGATGGAGTCCCTAGGCATGCCTAAGCCACCGACCGTCTACGTCCCGGGATGCCCTCCTAAGCCGGAGGCGATGATGTACGGGGTGCTCCTAGCGCGGGGGATGGTCGAGCAGAGGCAAAGGAGGGAGGTCTTCGTTGAGGAACCGCCTCAGGAGGGCCTTGAGGGCCTTAGCGTCGAGGGCCTCGAGGAACTAGTGGCTAGGGCGGCCAAGGCGGTTAAGGGGGTTCGCGCTCGGAGGTGACGGGCTTGGACACAGGACCCGTACTATCCTGGTTTGTTCCCGCAGTAACCGCGTTGTTCCTCACGGCCTTCACTCTATACATCGTGAGGGTCGTTAGGGGGCCGACAGTACCTGACATAGTTCTAGCTATAGACTGCCTCTCTTACGACCTAGCAGTCTTCATAGCGCTCCTCTCGCTGTACTACGGCACGCCCTTCCTAATTATAGGGGCGCTCCTCCTATCCCTCTGGGCATACGTGTTCGACGTCTTCGTCTCGAAGTACCTCCTTAAGAAGGGTTTAGGGGGTGAGGAGCCGTGACCGGTGCCGAGCTAATTGACCAGGCACTGCTCTACACGGGCATCGCGTTAGTCACTATCGGTGCTGTGTACGACGTCATAGCTGGCGTAGGGATGGTTAGGTTCCCTAATTTCTTCGTGAGGCTACACGCAGCCACCATCGGGGCGGTGGGGGGCGCCGCGCTCCCCCTGGTCGGGGTCGGCCTCATAGCGCTGGCGTCGAGCCAGCTGGGACCCTACAGGTACGGGGTGTGCGCGGTATGCGTGCTCACCGCCGCCGCCATACTGGTGACTGCCCCCACGGGGTCACACATACTCGCGTACGCCGCCTACAAGTCGTACTCGGCCCCGAGGGAGCCGTGCGTTCATGACGCGTTAAGGAAGCGTGTTGAGGGGGGTGATGAGGGCTGACGCCAGTGTACTCCTTAGCAATACTGCTTTACTTAAGCGTTGCCGCGCTCGCGGCGTCCGTGCTCGCGATCAAGGCTAGGGACCTAGTGAAGGCCGTGGCGTTCTCGGCAATGCAGTCCGTGGCGTACGCCATAATCTACGCCCTGCTCCTAGCACCCGACATCCTAATAGTCTACGTCGCCGTCGGGGTAGGCATATACCCGGTCCTCATGCTGTACGCTATCTCCAAGACGAGGAGGTACGAGGGAGGTGATACTGTTGAGTAAGGCACTCTACGCCATCCTAGCATTAATCGCCTGCGCGGCGTCGGTAGCGTTGGTCGTTCTAGGGGTGTTCGGGTCGCCTGAAACCCTAGGCTCGATCAGGGAGTTAGGGAGGTTCGTGCTGCTAAGCACCTTCAACGTCTTCAGTAAGCGGTGGTGGGCGGGGAGCCCTGAGGCGGTGACCGCCGTGCTCTGGGACTACAGGGGCATTGACACGGTATTTGAAACCACGGTTCTCTACGCTGCGATAGCTGGGTGCGTGGCGCTGGGGTACGCGGGCCTCAGGAAACCCGCTAGTGAGGGTAGGAAGGAGGGACGTGGTTTGGGCGAGGGCTTAACGCTGGTTGTTAGGGCGGCCACTAAGATCCTGTTCGCACTCATACTGATCACCTCGCTCAACGTCGCCCTACACGGGTACATAACGCCGGGAGGCGGGTTCGCCGGCGGATCCACCTTCGCCATAGCGCCCCTCCTAATAATAGCTGCCTACTCAACTAACGCCATGGTTAGGAGGGGCTTCAGCTTCCTGAGATCCTCCGCCCTCCGTAGCGCCGGGCTGGTTGGGTTAGCCTTGGTCGTGTTGACCCCCCTACTGTACTACGGGTTCGTGCTCCAGAACCAGGCGAAGCCGGGCTCGCCCTTCCCAGGCTACCCGGCGTTCTTGGGCCCACTCTTCCTCGGCGGCTCCTTAATCTACCTGAACCTAGCTGAGTTCCTAGTGGTTGGCATGGAGTTCATCATGGTGTTCATCCTCTTCCACGTCCTTGACAGGGTCTTAGGAGGTGGTGGGCATGGTGAGCGTTGAGTTCGTGCTGTATGTCGCCTCGTTCGCGGCGCTCTTCGCTACCGCCGCCGTAGGTGCTTACGGTGTCTTGGCTAAGAGGAACGTCGTGAAGAAGATCATAGCGTTAACGATACTCGGCGACACCGTGAACACCGTGGCGATACTTGTCGGGTTCAGGGTCTCCGGCCGCGTCGCGCCGCCAGTACTCCCGACGCTCAAGCCGAGCAAGGAAGTGCTCAAGAGCTTCGCCTCCACGGCGGTGGACCCGATCCCTCAGGCATTAGTGATAACTGCCATAGTGATCAACCTGGCGGTGACGGCGTTCCTACTCTTCCTTGCGGTGAGGGCGTACGCCCTGTACGGCACCTTGGACTACGATGAGATACTGCGCTTGAGGAGGGGTGAGGGCCCGTGAGAGGGTGCGTCAAGGCCCTAGCCTTAACCGCGGTCATGCTCTACGGGGTGTACTTAGCCCTAGCAGGTAGTCTCTCCCCCACGGACCTGGTGTTCGGCGCGGTCTCGGCGGTGATCGCCGCGGCGATCACGTACGACCTACTCGTTGAGAATCCGGGGAAGCTAAGCGTTTCTAGGCTCGCAACCCTCCTGAAGTACCTAGTGAGGTATTTCCTGGTGGATGAGGTTAAGGCGCACATCGACGTGGCTAGGAGGGCGCTGAGCCCGTCACTACCCATAAACCCTGGCTTCGTGGAGGTTCCCTACGACTTGAATAGTGAGTTCGCTGTCCTCACCGTAGCTAACTCCGTGACTAACACCCCCGGCACCGTCACGGTCGCTGTGGACGAGGAGCGCAGGAGGCTATACATTCACTGGATAGACGTGAGGGTCACTGAGCCTGAGAAGTGCCGTGACGCGATAACTAGGAGGTTCGAGGAGTACGCTAGGAGGGTGTTTGACTGAGGTGATACGCGTGGTCGACGCGTCATGCACGTGGTCCGTCCTTCCCGCACTCACCGTCCTAACGCCTGCCGTGGCGGCCTTCGTAATCCCCTTAGCACGTATGGTTGGTGGTGGCAGGAGGGGGCTTGAAGCGTTAACGCTGCTCGCGTCTGGAGCGACGGCGTTCCTCTCACTTAAGCTCCTCCACGACGTGATTGCTTGGGGTGTCCCTGCGGTCTACGGGTTCGGGGGATGGCCTCCGCCCCTAGGTATTTTCTATGAGGTCGACGCGCTTAGCGCGTTGCTCGGGTGCTTGACCGCCTGCCTAATGCTGGTGATAGTTGCCTTCAGCGCCGGGTACATGAGTGATGACGGCAGGCTGTTCGTGTACTACACGTTACTGATGGTCGTGGAGGCAGGCATGCTCGGGTGCTTCTACACGGGTGACTTCTTCAACCTCTTCGTCATGATTGAAGTGACCGCGATAAGCTCCTACGCCTTAATAGCGTACTTAAGGGACGATAAGGTAGCCATAGCCGCGTCCCTCAAGTACGCGGTCTACGGCGCGTTAGCCACGACGGCTTACTTCGCCGCCACGGTCTTCGCTTACGGGTCCTTAGGCACGCTCAACATGGCGGACATGCATGCTAAGGTAGCGGGCCTCACGGCGCCGCTGACGGGGCCCGGCTACGGCAACGTGGCTGTGGGGGTGGGGGTGTTCATGGCGCTAGCTCTCTTCGCATTCACCTATAAGTCAGCGCTGTTTCCCAATCACTTCTGGTTACCTGACGCGCATTCCTCAGCACCAACGCCTGTTTCGGCGCTGTTATCCGGGCTCGTCGTCAACGTAGGGGTCTACGCCATCGCCAGGTTCGCCTACACGATCCTCGGGGTCGAGCCGCTGACTAGCTACGTCTCAACGTTCCTCCTAGCGGTCGGTGCGGCCTCAGCCATTGCCGGAGGACTACTAATGAATGTCCAGAAGGATGTGAAGAGGTTAATCGCGTACAGCACGGTGATGAATATAGGGTACGTCGCCCTGGGCTACGGCCTAGCCACGTGGCTCGGCGCCGCCGCAGCCACTTACCACATGATCACGCACGCCGCCGCTAAGGCGATGCTCTTCATGTCTGCCGGCCTAGCCATAGCGTGCGTGGGGTCTAGGAGGGTGGAGGACCTTGAGGGTGTCGGACGCGTCAGGCCCTTCGTGGGGGTTATGGTTGGGTTGTCGCTACTGACGCTCGCCGGCATCCCGCCGTTAGGCGTGTTCATGAGTGAGTACGCGTTAATCACGGCCATCGTTAAGGTAGGGAACTACGCCGCCCTAGCAGCGTTCCTAGCGGCCTACGTCCCCGGCATGGTTGCGTACCTCCGGCTATTCTACGTCATTTGCGTCAAGCAACCGAAGAACCCCTCAAGCATCAGGAGCCTCAACAACAGGGCAGCCACGTACACCGCGCTGACGCTCCTAGCCATAGCGTGCGTGGCTCTGGGGCTCTTAGCGCCGTTGGTCTTCAATCACTTGACGGCGCCCGCCGGAAAGGCGTTAATGGATAGTTCCTCATACGTGAATGCGTTCCTGCATTACGCGTCGCTACTCCCACACTAAATAGCGCTTATTACGTGGTAGTAGGCAATGAAACCTTAGGTTAGGGCGTAAACCATGCAGAGCGAACGCGCTGAGGGAGTAAGGGACTGGAGGGAGTGGTTCGAGGCGATGCTTCGTGAAGCCCCCGTAGCTATCTACTACCCTATCTGCGGCGGGGCGGCCGAGTGCGTTACCGCCTGCCCTCAAGGGTGGAGGATATGGGAGCTTAAACCCATGAAGGCGCCTTTCCTCAATTTCGGGTATAGGGTCAGGTTAAGGCCGGTAATGGTTAAGCCGGAACTATGCCGTAAGTGCTTCGAGTGCGTGAAGGCCTGCCCGACAGGCGCCGTAAGGCCTAGCTCGGAAGGCCCTCCGAAACACCCGACGCTGACGCTACTTAAGAACCTCCTCAAACTCCCCTTCAAGAAACGTTACGGGCTGAAATTCCTCATGAGGGAGGAGCATAGGGAGGCGTTCAGGAGGGCCAATAAGTGAGGTTGGGGTCGCGGGTGCCCCCACCACCCGACCACTTAATTTTAAGCGGCCCTCACTTATTGTTGGGTGCTTTAGGTGGCTTCACTTGAGGTTGCTGTTGCTGGTGATTTGAACGTCGATGTATTCCTTAGGGTGCCTACCTTACCTAGGCTTGATGTTTCGGTGGCTGCGCGCTCGGCTAGGACGGGTCCGGGTGGGGTTGCCGGTAACGCGGCCTCCCACCTAGTTAGGTTAGGTGTTGGCGCGGTTTTGATCGCTGCGGTGGGGGATGATGTTCTGGGTGAATACCTAACCACCAGGTTGAGGGAAGCGGGGATTGACTCTAGTCGCGTGCGCGTTGTTGAGGGGGAGTCAACGGGCGTCATGGTGATAATGCTCTTACCGAACGGCGAGAAGGCTATCGTCGGGTACAGGGGGGCTAACGAGTGCTTGAGGATAACGCGTGAGGAGTGCGGAGAGGTAGTAACGTCGGTTAATCACGTGCACGCGTCAGGGTATATGGCCCTTAACAGGGATCGTGGCGAGTCCCTCCTCAACCTCCTTAGTGAGGCAGTTGGGGCGGGCTTAACGACTAGCGTTGACTTGGAGGGTATAGCTACGCAGGCGAGGTACTTCCTTCCGAGGCTTAAGGGGCTCGTGACCTACGTCTTCATGAATAAGGCTGAAGCGACGGAGCTCTGCGGCTCGGAACCCCTAATCACCTGCGTTCAGAACCTAACTAAGTCGCTGGGTGCCGCGGCAACGTTCATGAAGCTAGGGAGGGAGGGCTCCGCAGTAATAACGGCTTACCGCACGGAACTCATTAAGCAGGAGGAAGTGATTCACGAGCCCATCGACACGACCGGAGCTGGCGACGCGTTTAACGCGGCGACGATAGCGTCCCTCATTAAGGGAGCATCGCTCACGGAAGCGGCTAGGGAGGGGAATAGGGCGGGTGCTTACGCCTGCACTTACTTAGGGGGCTTCGCTGTCGAGGGGGTATCACGCTAGGAGTAACCCGCTTACCCATTCCTTTAACCCTAGCGGTGTTCGATTAGCTGGAACGGGTTTTCGATCGCTTAGGTTAAACTAGCATGTAGGTGAGTAAGTGACGGTGAGTTGCGTGAGGAGATTCACTATTGCGGGGTTAACCGTGGCTTCACTTGCCCTCGCGTTGATGGTGGGGGCGTCATTAGTCGTTAACTCTAACCCCATACCGGTGCCTACGGTGATCCTTAAGCATGAGTACATATACATGACGTTCAGGCAGGGTCCTGGCGCGGACGGCGTTACCGTGACTGTGGTGGGGATATACCCGTTCAGGAACGTGGGTTTCAAGGAGCTTGACATGTACTTCCCGGTGCCTCCCGAGGTCATCAGTAATGGTGAGGCGTGGGTGAGCGTTAACGGGCACCCAGTGAAGTACGAGGTGGTTAAGGAGGGTGAGGTCTACGTCCCTGGCGGCGGGGTCAAGACCTTCAAGTATGATTCGGTCCTCGGCGTGTTGCCGATGCTTAAGTGGCACATCAAGTTCAACGGAAGCCCCAAAGACTTCACGGTTAACGTGACCTACAGGTACGTGCTTAGGCCCGTGGAGGTGGAGGTGCCCTGCAACTGCAGCCCCTCAGGTAAGGTCGGCGTGATGGTTCACAGGACGATCTACGCCATGGCTACCGGCAGGTTCTACTACATATACTCGAAGAGGGTGGTGGCCGACGTGACGCTCAAGTTCATCGGGCCGAAGTTCGATTACGCCCCCATAAACATCAGTTTGGTGCCCGCACCAAGCGAAATGAATGAGGGGTACTCCAAGGTAATCCTACCGCCCGGAAACGCCAACAAAACCATTAAGCTGGTAATAGGGAGCGACCTCTTCAAAGGAATGAGGAGGGACATACTCATAGAGTTCACCATACCCAGGTCAATGCCGACAACCACACAACCACCGCAGGCAACCCACCCAAGCACAAGCACAAACACGGGCACAGCGACAGGCACGCCCTCAACAAGCTCAACAAGCACCAGCACGATAACCAGCACCGCAGTCAGCACGGAAACAAGCTCAAGCGGGGTTGAAGCACCCACGTCATCGCAAGCAAGTGGTGGGGAGGTAAGTAAGGCGGCTTTCCCGTACTCCTCCGCATTAGTGGTCGCTGTTGTGGCTGTGCTGGCCGTGGTTGTTACGGCTAAGTTGGCTTCCAAGAGGTGAAGTAAAAGTGCCGACGGTGTTTTCCCCGTGAGTAGGCACGGGCAATTAAGCCAATCCTTGAAGAACCTAACCCTACGCCTTCTTAGCGGCTGACCTGACCTGCTTCACCTTACTCATGAGTTTCCTTACCCTCTCGGGGTCTACGGGGTTCTGCGTTATTCCCTTTACCTTGAAGTACGTGCCGACAATAGCTCCGTCCGCGACGCTAAGTAGCTCCTCAACATTACCTGGGTTGAGGCCCGAGCCTATGAGTACCGGTCTCCCCGGCGCGGCTTTCTTGGCTCTGACGACGTCTTCCCTCGTCGGGGGCCTGCCGGTCATCGTCCCCGTCACTATGAGCGCGTCAGCCATGTAGAAGTCCGCCCACGTTGCGTGCGTCTCGATGTCTATGCCGGGGAACACTACGGAGTGCTTCTTAACTATGTCGCAGAAGAACCTTATGTCCCACGCGTGCAGCAGCTTCCTGAGCCTCATTAAGTCGGCGGCGTTCCCGTGGTCGAACTCGCCAGTGTCCCATACCGCGGCGCCCGTGTATAGGCATACCCTAATGAACTTCGCTCCAGCCGCCTTAGCTATCCCCAACGCGACCCTACCGCCGTTGTGGATCACGGTTATGCCTGCCGGAACCCCCACCTCCTTAATCACTTCCCTCGCCGCTACGGCGTGCGCGGCTATCTCCTCCGGAGGTATTCTTGAGGCGCCGGAGTAGTAGGGGAGGTCCCACATGTTCTCAACTATTATGCCGTCAACCCCTCCCTCGATTAAGGCCTTAGCGTCCCTTAGGGCGGCTTCGATGATCTCGTCCATCCCCCACCCTTCGTAGGCGGGTGAGCCGGGGAGGGGCATGAGGTGAACCATCCCTATGATCGGTTTCTCGACCCCGAATAGCTCCTCCATACTTTGGAGGCGTTTCGAGTAGAAGTTCCTTGCCCACTCAGGGATCAGGTCGTCTAGGCTGAAGGTTCCTCCCATCGCGTCCTAACCCCACACTCTTCTAGTTGGGCTCACCGTAATTAATTATCCGTGCTTAACCCCCACTCATTAACTCCTTAATGGTTTTGTACGTCCTGAACTCCGGTGCGAGGGCGTCGTAGTACAGGTACTTGCCGTACGAGAGTTTCTGCGCGTCCCTACCCATGCACCCGCCGTGGACGGGGTAGACGGGCACCACGCCTAACTTCCTGCACGCCTCACCCATGCTCCTGAGGAAGGCTGACTGCTGCTGCGGCGTTAGGCGCTGGCTGAATATCGCTAGGGGGGTGTTATCGGAGGGGCCGAAGTCGAAGACCATCAGTATGGTTGCGTTTGTCCTCCTCCTTATCGCTGAGACCGCCTCCTCCCACGCCGTGATGTTGACGTGCACGTCCATTACTTCCTGCCTCGACACGGTCTTAGTGACGAAGTCGACGGGCGGGGCGTCGCCGTAGGGGTAGATGACCCAGTTAGCCCACGTGCCGACGATCATGCCCATCGCCTTGATCTCCTTAACGACCCTCACCGCCGCTTCGTACGCCTCCTTAACTGCGGGGTGGTTGTAGTCGTGTGTTATGGCGTAAGCTATGTTTGCTTGAGCGAAGAGCATGTCAAGCCACACGCACTTAACGCCTGCCTCCTTCAGCGCCTTAACCTTCCTTAGGAGGTACTCTTGGTACGCCTCATTAGTTATGTCCGGGAACACCGCGCCGGCAGGTATCCCTGCCTTCTCCCTGAAGTACTCTTGGGTCTTGTCCCTGTCGTAAGGTAGGCCCCACTTGGAGTAGTCTAGGGCCATGGACTCGAGCTCGGACTTAGGCATGGGTTTGAATGTTAGTGGGTCGTAGTTGAAGCTCACCCTAAGGTTCTGCACGAGGATGCACGGGCAGTAAAGCGCGCCTAACTCCTCGACGGCCTTAGCCTCCCTCCCAATGTCTTCGAGGTCGTACCTCTCGCTCTGAACCCATGCCGCGAACTTTCTTGCTTGAGCGTCGCTTAGGCCAGCGTCCCTCCCTATGACGTACGCTGAGGACGCGTTAGGGACTGGCGGGAAGCCCGTGATCATGCGTGAGTACCAGACCATGCCGGGCCTTAACTCGCCCAGTATACTCAACGCCTTCTCGAAGCCCTCGGGAGGGGAGTAGAGGTTCTCGTACATGACTGCCGGGCGGGAAGCCCACGAAGGCGTTGTGCGGGGCTTCGTGGTCGTTGTCACCGTGGGCGTTGTGGAGGGAGACGTGGTCACTACTTCAGTCGTGGTCGTAACCACGGTCTCGGTCACCGTCCTGGTCGAGGTGAGGCTCTTGACGGTTGTGAGTGTCGACGTGATCGTCAGCGACTTAGTAGTCGTCGAGGTAACCGTAACGGTCACGGTTCGGGTGCCGCCGGCAAGACGCGTGGCGACTACCGCAACTAGCGACGCGGTCACTAAAGCAGTAAGGACTACGGCGAGTAGAACCTCCCTCCTCAATCACGGCACCACGCGAATTATTCGCAGAGAATAATAAATGATGCGAGGCACCGTAAACGAAGGCACTTACTCAACCTCGATGACCGCCCCGTAGCGCTTCCTAGCCTCTCGAAACTCCTCCGGCCTGTAAATATGTAGGTCTACAGGGTAATCCATGGGGAGGCCGTAACGCTCTACGGCCTTATCGCGCACGAGTATGGCCAGCCTAACCCTATCCCTGAGGGATTGAGGGGCGTTAGGCGTGACTAACACGAAGTCGATGTCGCTTAACGCGGTTAGCCTGCCCTCCGCCGCGCCTCCAACCACGTACACCCGCGTGTCAGGACCGAGAACCTCCTTGGCGGCCTTAACTATGCTTCCTACGTAACGGCGCCAACGTAGGAGCCTACGGTACCTCCTCACCATGTACTTATCCTCTTGAGACAACCTCCTCCACCCTCCTCAGCAGGTTGATGAGCTTCTCAGCAGTATCGATGCACTCCCTCCCATCCTCCTTAGAGTACTCCACGTACCCGTACCTCCCCCTATAGTACGACTCCTCCAGGAACCAAACGCTTCGCCTGAAGGATGAGGTGAAGTTAGCTAGTTCACCCGCCACATCCTCAAAATCCTCCCGCAAGGCGCTGTAGAGCCGCCCCAGGAGTTCTGAAAGCCTATGTACTCGTGGAGCAACCCCGCATACCCTGAGCAGAAGGGACTTCACGTATAGCTGCGCCGCCTGCTCAGCCTCAAAGCATGCGAGGTCATACTCCCCTCTATTGAATCTCCATTTAGCTCCCTCAAGCATCGATAGGGCCCTCTCACGCAGGATGTTAGCGTTGAGGCCGCTCGACAAGCCTGACTACCGAATACAGATTGCGTTACATGTTATTTGACCTTACCGCATATCTGGCCTCGCTAACGTATTAAGGTAATGGATTTATTCCCTCCCCACGAGTCGTACTTGGTGATTAAACCGTGCTCTACGTCGGCCACGTGAAAGGTGGTGTGGAGTTCGCGGCTAAGTTCCCGTGGCGTGTCGGCATCGTGACGTTCATGGTGTTCCCCGAGTTCCTGAGGACCGATGAGGGGTTCGCGGACAAGGTTAAGGTGCTGGTCGAGGACCCGTTCTTCGACCTCCTCGAGATAGGCCCCATAGGGGACCACGAATGGAGTAAGCTGGTCAACGTCATTAAGGCCTCGGGCAGGGACGTCCAGATAGCTGTGGGGCTTCAGCCCGAGGTGCTTGTCAGGAAGTTCAACCCCAACGCCCTCAACGAGGAGGAGAGGAAGAAGGCTGAGGAGGTGCTGGTTAAGGACACTGAGATCGCTGGTAAGCGCGGTGTTAAGGCCGTGGCACTGTGCTCCGGCCCCAACGTGGAGGGTCCGGAGAGGGAGAAGGCTAGGGAGGCCCTCATAAAGACGCTCTCTGCGATGGCTGCTAAGGCCGCCGAGTACGGAGCTAACGTATACGTCGAGACCTTCGACTACTCTTGGGACAAGAAGCGCCTCCTAGGCCCCATAGGCTTCTCAGCCAAGGTAATAGAGGATGTGAGGGCGTTAGGGCATAAGAACGTGTGGCTCATGTGGGACCTAAGCCACGCCCCAATGCTTGGCGAGAAGCCGGAGGACCTGAAGCCCTACGCCGACCTCCTAGGCCACATACACGTCGGGTGCACGAAGAAGGTTGAGGACAAGCTCCTAGACTGGCACCCCGGCTTCTACAGGCCCGGAGCAATAAACACCGAGAAGGAGCTAGCTGACCTGCTGAAGGTGTTGCACGACATCAAGTACTCCGGCGCCGTGAGCTTCGAGGTCAAGCCAGAGGAAGGCCAGCACCCCATGGAGGTAGTCAACGCCGCTAAAGCCGTCCTCATAAGGGCCTACCAGCTATTCCTAGACGGAGTATAAGGCCGGCCACGAACAAATTAACAAGAGCAACCTCCCTTTTCTCCGCCACGCACTACTAATTCATATCGAATGAGGCGCGAGCTCGCTGAACTCTTCTGAAGCTCATACACGCTTAGTTAGGTGGTGTTGCTTGGGTAACTCAAAATGCTTTTATATAGGTAAATTTAGATTTACCTAGGTAATCCAGCAATGAATGAGGGCAGGCTTAAGGCAGGTCGGCGTGTGTCGGTCGCCGTTAAAGGTGTTCTGGTGTGGTTAGCGGTGTTTACGCCCAGCATTGCCGTAGGTGCGTTGATTGCTTTTCTCGGTGGGAGCGCTGTCTTAGGTGCCGTGGTTACTCAGGTGCTCTTCCTAGCTCTATCGGTGGTGATTGCGGGGTTAGTTCTCAAGCGAGGGTATCGTGCCTTGGGCTTTCGTGGGGTTAGTCTCTCGGTAATGGTTAAGGCATTCATTCTGTCGTTGACCATCGCTGTTTCGATGGCCTACGTAGGGCTACACTTGGTTAGCACGCAGGGCTTCAAGCCCCCGGTGCCTGGGATCGTGGGGAACGCTGCTCTCTACCTCCTAGTGGCGCTGGTTTTGGCGCCGGTGTGTGAGGAGACCTTGTTCAGAGGGGTGCTACTTGGTTACATGCTTGAGGAGGGAGCAGGTCCTCGGGTCTCCGTGGTTGTGTCTGCCGCGGTATTCTCGCTTGCGCACCTCCTGCCGTTCTCCACGGCTCCGCTACCTCAGCGCGTCCTCGTGGTGTGTGCGGCGTTCGTTGCGGGCGTGATTGCTGGTGCTCTGCGCGTGAGGACCGGGTCGATAGTGCCGGCGGTAATTACGCATTCGTGCTTCAACTTGGGAGGCTCCATAGCGTCGTGCGTAGGCACGATAGTGACTTCAGCGCACATGCTGGTTGCTGTGTTAGTTGCTGTCGGCATGTCCCTCCTAGTGCTTGTCTTGTCGAGCGGCATTACTGGTCTGGTCGCTAAGCACGTTAAGGGAATGTCGGAGGCTACTTCAGGCGCGCTTACTCAGGCGCTAATAGTCGTCACCACGCTGGTCATGGCCTTCCTAGTGCTTAGGGAGCCGAGCGTGCTGGGCTCGGTCTCAGCCCCGCCCACAGCCTTGGCTGAGGGTGTCGCGTGCGCCGGTCTAATAGCTCTGGCGTTAACCTTAGCCACCTCCCTGCTGAGGAAGGTTGCTGAGGAGTGTAAGCCCCCCGTGAAGTTCGGGAGTGTGTGGGAGTTAGCGGTGCTGGTGTTTCTTGTGGCTCCCGTGGGGGAGGAGCTCCTGTTTCGGGGTCTTGTGGAGGGTTACTTGCTTGCGAGCGGCGTTGGTCTGCATGTTTCAGTGGTTGTTCCGGCCCTACTCTTTTCGCTGATGCATGTTGCGCCCTTTAAGAGTTCGGGGAAGTTCTGCCTGGTCACGGTTCTTGCCTCGGCCTTCGTGTTGGGGGTCGTCGCCGGGTTCTTCAGGGCTGTTACGGGATCCATCACCATCCCCATAGTTATTCACGCTATGTTCAACCTGCCCAGCTTGAGACGGTACGCACAGTATCGAAAATGCGGGGCGGCTCAGCCACGACCGTAGTTTGGGGAACGCTTTTATCGGGTAAACCTAGATTTACCTAGGTAACCACACAATTATTGAGTGGGTGAGGATTAGGTGAGGGGTGCTGACCCGTGATCCTGGAGGACGTGATCTCCGTCGTGATTATCTTAGCCGCGTCGACCGTGGCCGTAGCTACCTTCATACTCCTGGAGACAAGGTCTGAGAGGAAGGAAGTGTCAAGTGATGTTGAGGCGTTAAGGAGCGAATTAAGGGAGTTGATGAGGGAGATCAAGGAGCTTAGGAAGGAGATAGTTGAGTTAAGGAGGGAGTTAACGGAGGAGCCTTGAGGTTGAGTGAGTGCAGTGATGAGTTCAGGGAGGACGCTGTGGCTAGGCTCTCTAAGCTACTCTCGATTCTCGCGCACCCAACTAGGATTAAGATCCTCGCTCTCTGCGCCGTGAGGGAGAGGAGCACTACGGAGTTGAGGGAGGCGCTGGGGATCTCAAAGCCTTTACTCATAGCGCATTTGAGGCAGTTAGTTAATGCGGGCCTGCTTGAGTCTAGGGCCGAGCTCGACACCGAGAGCTACGTTGTGAGGAAGTACTACAGGACGCGTAAGTTCGCCTTAACCGTTAGTGATGATGTGCTGGCTAAACTCGTTAAGGGTTGCGGTGAGTCGAGCTAGTCGTTAAGCGCCGTGCCCTACAGCAACTAATGTTTTTATCCTTAATGGAGACTTGGTTATTAGTGCTTCACCGAGTCGGTGGGAGTTATGGCTAGGAGATACTTAGGTGCGGTGCCCCACCTCGCAGTCGGGATCAGGTTACCCGACATTGTGGCGCCGCCCGTGATCAAGGCCTTCAAGCTCGGGGACATGGTCGGGACGCTCATGCTCTCCTACCATAGGGAGACCGCACCCACTGACGTGATTAAGTCCGGGGAACACATACTGCTCGGGCACACCGGGACCTCAATAAGCGAGTACGTGGGTAAGGCAACGAAGTACGCGGACGAGTTAAACGCCCTCATACAGGTGGAGGCTGACCACGTATCCCTAATGTCAAGCCCGGAACGCGCGATAAAGAGGATCACTGGCGGGGGCTTCGAGTACGGGTTGAGTGAGGAGGAGATCAGGAAGTCCCTGAACTACATCGAGAGGGAGTTCAAGGAGGTTAAGGAGGCTGGCGGCGTAGACTTCGTCACCATAGACACGTGCGAACTCATAGACCTGAGCGTGGACGCGAAGAGTAAGGAGGACCTAATGGCGATGTACGAGGAGAGGGTTGAGGAGGACGATAGGAGGGCTCTGAAGCGCGAGTACGTGGGCAGGACATTCAGGTTCTTCCTGGGTAGCGGGAGGGCCATCGAGGTCAGGTACAGGGAGGAGGATGTGGTTAGGTTAGCCCTGAAGTTCCTGAAGAGCGTCAAGTACGTGAAGGTGGTTAGGGACATCGCCGCCAAGTACCTGGAGGATAAGCCCTTCGGCGTTGAGATAGCCCTCGACGAGGTTCCGCAACCAACGAGGCCGGAGGAACTCCTCTTCTACTTAAGGGAGTTGAAGAGGGTCGGTGTGGACGTGGACTTCATAGCCCCCAACGTCGGGTTCAAGAAGCGTGAGGACTTCGACGGCAACTTAGCGGAGCTTGCCGCTAGGGTGGAGGTTCTTGACACGATAGCTAAGGCGAACGGCGCCCTCCTCTCCTTCCATTCCGGGAGTGGCGCGCATCCCTACAGCGATAAGGGGTTAGGGACTTGGGCCGTTATCAGGGAGGTTACGGGTGGTTCACTGAAGTATAAGGTGTCAGGTGTGTTCATCCAGCTACTGCTGGAGATCATGGCGTCCTTCCCGACCGGGAGCAAGCCGAGGCAGCTTTACGAGGAGATCTACGATAAGGTGATAGAGGTCGTCAAGCAGCATGTCGAGTCCAGAGCAGGCCTGTACTCGCCGCACCTGGAGAGGATGCTTAGGGACTACGAGGCAGCGACCATGAAGGACCCGAGCAAGAAGTACGACCCTAGGGCCGACGTGTTCCGGCACTACTTCTTCGTCTTCCAAGCAGTGATGGACAGTAAGGGCAGGAGGTACTTAAGGGAGGAGGTGCTGAACCTCTACGAGAGCCACGACGACTTCAGGAGGAAGTACGAGAAGGAAGCCACGGCGTTGGCCTTAAGGATAGCCTGGAAGCTTGGTTTAACCGGTAACTACCTGAAGTACGTGGTTTAAGGGCGCTGGGGCGCGCACACCCCTATTTTTCCTTTAAGGTTAAGGTTCGCACGCCGTTAATCGTTCCTCACGAACTCAGCCACGAGACCCTCCTCAAAACCTCCTCTCTCAGCCTTCTTGATTTCCTTAACCCTAAGCACCTCACCCCACTCCACGCCCAAGCACTTACTCGCTATGGCTTCAAGCACCTCCAGCACGTCAGCCACTTCCTCAACGCTGAGCGATTTACTCAGTTCCTCAACCTCCTCCCTAAGCTTCGCGATGAGGAGGTCGCAGAGTTCCTCGCCTGAAGCCCTAACCACCCTAACTAGGCGCCCGTCCCTAGCTATTAGCTCGGGTACCTTATCCCTCACGAGCTTGCGTTCAGTGTTCAAGAGCTTAACACCTAATGACTTGTTCCTCAGCCCATTACATATAAGGAGTGAACTGACGGCACGCCCAAGGGCTAGGTCTTCCCCGCGCCCCCAGCCCGCGCCTTGGCTAGGGACGCGCCCCACTCAGAGCATTCCTTAAGCACGGCGGGATCCGGGCCCCGTAACCACCCTCTAAAGGCTTTAGACGCTATTACCTCCCCTTCCACGTGCTTCAAGACGGAGTTCAGGTACGTCCTGATGACCGCGTTCCTTATGGGTGAGGGTATCTTCCTGCTGGCGGCGAAGCACGTTATGAAGACCGCCACCTTAAGCCCCCTTAACCCGTTACTCCTGTCTATGAATTCAAGCACGGACCTCATGGGGCGCTCGTAGTATATGGGTGTCCCCACCACGATTAAGTCGAAGTCCCTTGGGTTCGGGCATGAGTCCTTAGGCCTGCAGAGCGTGGCTTCAACGCCCTCGCCCCTTAAGGCGTTGGCGATGTGCTCAGCTATCGTGCGGGTTGCGCCGGCCTCACGCCTTGAGTCGTAGATGATGAGTGCGCGCAAGCACGTAACCCGTAATGGGTTTGCCGTGAGGAACTTAAGGTGTTTGCGCGTGGGTGAAAACACCGTGGTGTGGGTTTTACTTACTTGCTCAGGAGGGCTTAACCCATCTTTATGGTTATCTTGCCGTCGATGCGCTTGTGGCCTCTCTCGAAGGCCTTGAGGGCGTCCTCGAGCTTGAAGCGCGAGGTTATTATCTTCGTCATGTCGAGCCTGCCGGTCGCCATTAGCCTGATGACGTTCCTGAAGGTTCCCCAGCCTGAGTGTCCCTGGGAGCCGAAGATCTGGCCCCTCCTCACCTGGAAGACCTCTAAGTATATCGGCACTTCCTTCGGCGCCCTACCGATCCACGCTATCTTACCGCCTATGGCTAGGCTACGCTGCATCTGAGGTAGCGTGTGCTGCGGCGCTCCCGCGGCCTCGACCTGCAGGTCAGCACCGTCGCCTCCCGTCACATCAAGTATCTTCTCCCACGGCTCCTTACCCTGCTTGCTTAGCTCGACCGGGTTGAAGACGTAGTCAGCTCCAACCTGCTTGGCTAGCTCGATCCTAACGGGGCTTACCTCGAAGGCTATTACCTTACCGGCTCCGGCAGCCTTAGCTAGGGATATGGCTGCGAGGCCTATTGGTCCGGCACCCCACACCACGACGTATGCGCCGGGCTTGAAGCCCCCGGCACGGTTGAACATGGCGTGGTAGGCGACGGAGGTGGGCTCCACGAGGCTCCCGGCCTCGAAGGCCTTCTCCTCGCTCCCGTAGGTCTCGACGAGGGAGTCGATCTTCCAGAGGTACTTGTCGTAGGGTATTAGGACGTACTCAGCCATCGCGCCGTCGTGTGTGAAGCCTAACTCGCCGAACTCGAGGTCGGCCGGGTCGTTCAGCCTGGTGCAGTGGTTCACGTAGGCGAGCCTGCACGCGGTGCACTCACCGCACCAGAACATCTCCTCCGACGTGACCAGGTCTCCGGGCTTAACGAGCTTAACTTCAGGGCCCACCTCCTCAACCACGCCGCTGAACTCGTGACCGATGACGACTGGGAGGCGCGTGAGTCCCGGGTAAATCATGTACCCGTCCTCATCGGTCTCAACGAAGTGAAGGTCACTGCCACAGATACCGCAGGCCTTAACGCGGATAAGGACCTGCTTCCCCTTAGGCTTAGGCACTTCCTTCTCAACCAACCTTATGGAGGGGTTCTTCCAGACCTTATTGCCTTCGCGAACCTTGCGCGTCCTCCTCTCCGCCTCAGTTAACTCGTAACCTGGTCTCGGCGAGAACTCCGCGTCTAGAAGTAGGGCCAACATTTTCTCAGGCATGGTAAAGGCACCTCAGCATTACTCCCTAGAGTAGTGTGTATTTATCCTTTACTCAGGGCTTTCCGCTACACCAGTAAATATTGTTTCCTACCTAAGTGATACCTAATTTAGAAAGAAAACCTATATATATCCTCTTGTTAAAGAAAGCTCTAGAGGTAATCACTAATGAAGAAAACCAAATATGAGCCAACACACCTTTCAAAAACAATTCTAGCAATAGCCACCGTAATCCTAGTGTTAGCGGGCTTA
>CAYNPH010000049.1:0-4389 GCA_964399035.1 uncultured Desulfurococcaceae archaeon | reverse complement strand
GCTTTATTTGCTTAAATTATTTTAAAATCTGATGAAGACTTTTTAGGAGTAAGTTAGTGCTAGTAACGATGTCTGGTAAGGATATAAGTGTGTTCATAAGATTAGTCAAGTGTTTGCTGAGGAGGTGGACGCTACTACTAGCGTCGACGGTTGCCGTCATTATTTACGCCTATACCGTCAGTTTGGGACCAGTATTAATAAGGTACGCCATAGATTACGGTGTAGCTAAGGGTAATATCGAAAACACTATAAGGTATTCATTACTAATTCTCGGCGTAGCTCTTTTAGGGGGATTCTCCTGGTACGTAACGAGAGATGCCACTGCCCGCCTCTCGCAGAGTATCGCTCACGACCTAAGAGTTCGGGCCTTCGCGGCTGTGCACAGGCTATCCATGGAATTCTTTGATAGCGTAGCAGCAGGCCAGCTAATCTCGAGGATTACTAACGATACAAACAGGTTAGCTAGGGTACTTTCATGGCAAGTACGAAACGTGGTTAATCTTTCATTCACTGCATGTATTTCACTGTACTACATGTTCGCAATGAGTCCCAAACTCTCCTACGTTGTTTTAGTCGCATTAGCCTCCATGGCAGCTGTGAACGCTAAGTACGTTATGACTATCCGACCCATTTATGATAAAGTTAGGCATCAATTAGGCGTTCTCGCATCCATAGTTACGAGTAATTTAAACGGCATAAAGACCGTGAAGTCCCTAACGCTTGAGGACTTGGAAATACATAGGTTTCATAAAGAGAATAAAGAATTTGCTGACCTAAACCTGAAGGCCGCTAAGGTGAGGGCCGTTTACGGTAACGCGTCGCAGTTAATTCTAGGTATTTCAATGGCGTCAGTTCTCTACTACGGGGGGTACGCCGTCTCTGCTGGCATATTAAGCATTGGCGAATTGATGGCATTCATAACGTATTTATCGCTTTTGATGTGGCCCATGCGGGCCTTTGGTTTTATGCTTAGCGCGGCGCAGAGAGCGTTAGCGGCTACCAGTAGAGTTTTCGAAATTACAGATAGAGGTGAGGCCCCCAGAAAGCCGAGCGGAAAAGCGAAACCGCACACCATACGTGGTGAGATAACGTTTGACTCTGTAACGTTCTCTTATATTGAGGGCAAACCCGTTCTTAAGGACGTTAGTTTCAAGGTTAGACCAGGTGAGAAGCTTCTCCTAGCAGGTCCTCCTGGATCAGGGAAGTCCACCGTACTTAAACTCATACTTAGGTTTTACGAACCTGAGAAAGGCACTGTAAGTATTGATGGCATTGATATTAGGGAAATAGACTTAGATCTACTTAGGAGTATCATTGCCTACGTTCCGCAGGAGCCTTTCATATTTTCAGGTACTATAAAGGAGAACATCATCTTTGGTAACCCCAGTGCTAGGATGGAGGATGTCATTAAGGTAGCTAAGATTGCCAAGATACATGACTTCATCGAGTCATTACCTCAAGGCTACGATACGTTAGTAGGTGAGAGAGGCATTACCCTCTCCGGCGGGCAGAGACAGAGAATAGCGATAGCGAGAGCGCTCCTTAAGAACCCGAAGATAGTGCTACTTGATGACCCCGTGTCTAACCTAGATGTGGAGACAGAGCAGTATTTAGTCAGGGATCTTAAGGAGCTCTTGAAGGGGCGGACGGCAATCATAGTTAGTCAGCGTCCGTCCCTAGCGAAATTAGCTGATAGAGTTGTGGTCCTCGAGAACGGAAAGATAGTTGCTGAGGGGACACACGAGGAGCTCTTGAGGAGGAGTGTAGCATACCGAAAACTCTGGGTCGTGAAAGAGGGGGTAGATCATGGCAATACACTCTAAGGTGACGCTCTCCGGCGGCATCTCCGGTTGGGTTTTATTGAAACGCGTTATTCGGGACCTACTTAAGTACAAGCTACATGTAGCAATGATCGTGGTGTCGATCTCCGTCTACACACTTACGGGTCTCGCTACCCCTTATGTCCTGGGACTAATAATTGACAGAAACATCCTAGGAGGAGATCTAGCGGGTCTTCCATCATCAGCAACGCTTTACTTACTTTTGTTGCTGGGTCAGTGGGGCTCAATGACAGTTAACAGTTATGGAGTACAGATGATTGGACAACTTTACTTAAGGAGCCTTAGAGACGCTGTGTTTAGAAAGCTTCAGAGGTTATCCATGCGTTTCTATACTAAGCATAGAATAGGTGACCTTATTTCAGCTACGATTAATGATACCTCCACGCTTAACGATGTACTAGTGTCGGGCATGTTATCGGTCGTTGGTAGCATGATTTCGCTGGTGGGGGTGATTGCCATGATGATATGCCTTAGCTTGCCGATGACTATTGTCGCGTTAGTGAGCCTGCCGGTACTCGTGGTGATTGCGAAGGTATTCGGTGCTAAACTTAAGGAGGCCCACCGCATTGTGAGGAGAAAGGTTGCTGAGACAACGATGGTTGTTGAGGAGTCGATAGCTGGTATTGAGACTATCAAGGCGTTTGGAAGGGAAGCTGATTTCCTGAAGATCTTTTCCGGAGTTTCCGCTGAGACTTCAAGGGCTTATGTTAGAATAGCGAGACTTATGGGACTGTTTTGGTCTTCCATGGACGCAGCCGTCATGTTGTCAACAGTACTGGTCCTCGTTTATGGAGCGTACATGGTGTCTGCAGGTCTAATGAGTGTAGGTATGGTTGTGGCATTCATTCAGTATGTGAGTAGATTCAGTCGACCTATCACTCAGTTTATAAATATGTACGATTCATTACAAGCCGCTATTGCCGCCGCTGAAAGGATTTATGCAATTATTGACTCCACCGAAATTGAGAAGGAAGGCGCTACCGAATTACTGAGAGTTAGGGGTGAAGTTCAATTCAAGAACGTCACCTTTGGATACGACCCCCAAAGACCTGTTCTTAAGAATGTAAGTGTACGTATAGCGCCAGGGGAGACTGTTGCCATTGTCGGACATACTGGGGCAGGTAAAACAACCTTAGTGAACTTGCTTATGCGTTTCTACGAACCTGATGGGGGCCAGATACTTATTGATAATGTTGACATTAGGGAAATTAAACTCTCCTGTCTGAGACGCATAATAAGTTACGTTCCTCAAGAAACGTACCTCTTTCCAGGAACAATACTAGATAATATAAAGCTCGGAAAACCAAACGCCAGCGATGAGGAAGTTATTGATGTCTGCCGTAAACTAGGTATTGAAGAATTCATACAGCGCCTACCCAAGGGTTATGAAAACGATGCCGGGGAAATGGGTAAAAAACTGTCACTTGGCGAGAAGCAGTTAATAGCGATAGCGAGAGCCATGCTAAGAAACCCATCCATAGTGGTGCTCGATGAAGCATTATCAAGCGTGGATCCCGGCACTGAGGCGATCGTGAGGAGAGCCATAAGAAGACTCCTTAAAGGCAAAACAGGGATTATAATAGCACATCGATTAACCACGGCAGAGGAAGCAGACCGAATAATAGTGATGTCTGAAGGGAAGGTGATTGAGGAGGGAACACATCAAGAATTACTGAAGAAAAGAGGGAACTATTATAGACTCTACACATCAAAACACACCAAAGAAACAAGCATAAGTTAAACCCAAACCCAACATCAAACGCCGAACCGACGCAAACTCATAATGAGGAGTTCAGAATACCACTAGAGTCCGCAGAAACATTGTAGGAAATGGCGCCGGGGGCGGGATTTGAACCCGCGCGGGGGTGTACCCCACCGGCTTAGCAGGCCGGCGCCCTACCGGGCTAGGCGACCCCGGCTCCGTTAGGTTCTTATTTGAGCGGGGTTATAAGTGTTGTTAGTGTTTGGATTATGGTTATTTCGAGTCCCTCGTCTGAGGCTTCTAATTTTATTGCTTTTTGTGGGCATATTGCTTCGCAACCGCGGCAGTATATGCAGTTATTTTCATTTATTGTTAGTTTCTGGTTCATTATTTGAAAAACATTTGTGGGGCAGGTCTCTACGCATAAACCACATAGGTTGCAGTTATTGTCTACCTTGACTTTTACTTTCATGCTTTGCTTCCTCCCCCATTATCGCTGCTTTGTAGGCTTCAGCTTCTTTCAGCCTTTCCCTGACTAGGGCTGCTAGCTTTGCCGGGTCGACTGCGTGGACTCCGTCATCGATTATCGCGTATGGTACCCATAGTGGATTTGTCGGTAGGCCCCTCATTTTCTTAGCCATGAGTTGCTTTAGTGGTATACCTAGCTCTATTAGGTTCGGCTCTATGCGTGTCGCTATGACACCATCGACGAGATATTCTAGGTGTGCTGCGAGCTCCTCTAGTACTGTGGTGTTTGTGTGTAATATCATTACTATCGTAGCTCCCTTACCCTTAGATATTATTGCCCGCATGGACTTGATGAACTCCAGTACCTGCATCATCTCG
>CAYNPH010000048.1:0-78080 GCA_964399035.1 uncultured Desulfurococcaceae archaeon | reverse complement strand
CAGCCTTCTTGGTAGTCTGAGGCACTAAAAGCTTAAACCCCCTACGTCCCTAAATTGTATGGCGGCGGTCGTCTAGCCTGGTCTAGGACGCCGGCCTTCCAAGCCGGAGGTCCCGGGTTCAAATCCCGGCCGCCGCACCAGGCTACCCTTATCAGTTATATAACTGCAAAATTTTTACTTAAATTCAAGGTACGTCCCTCAGCATTTCCGGCTTAAGTCATCCATCACGTCGCAAGACCCTCTTTTCATCATTGGGGTTTCTCAGATATTCTCACTACCTACAATATATAGTAAAATAATAAAATAAATTCAACAACTCCTCTCGGTAACTAAGTTAGCAGATTAGCTTAAAGAAAAGAAAGTTTCTGCTATTTGATAATACTTCCCATTATACTCTACTAACACCTTTATCCATAGGGTATCTATCCCAAGAACTGACGGTGATTCAAGTAATTTAATCCTAGCCAATACCGACTCTTGAGGATATACCCTTATCTTATATAATGTAACAAACTGCTTTCCACCTATCTTATTAGTTAGCATCCCGTAACTCATCTCACCTATTCTAATATCTTTCACGTAAATGTAGTCGCTACTAACAACTACAGCTGTAGGAGTAGACCACTGACTTATATTATCAGCAGTCAAATTGAAGTACACTGTGCCAGATGATGTATTAGCAACTTGAAATTCATAGTCAACGCCTCTCACCAAATATTTAAACCCATATTTTAGGTCGTAGGTGCCTACTACTAGTATATATAGGTTAGCAGGAGCTACTTTACGAGAAAGCACTACTACTTTATCATAAGGCGCTACATCAACCTTACCCAAAAGAAGCGTCATAGAGGCCTCCCTAGATAAAAATACTTCACGGTTTGCTGCTGCACGTTCAGCCGAAGTTGTTGACGTGTAAAGTGAAAGTAGTGCAGCACCTATAGCTAACACCGCAGCTATCATTATTAACGCACCGATAAGTTCGGACTGAGCCCTCCTACTTCTTGCTATGTACATTTTTAACCCACCCCATCCCTATGGTCTAGCGTAAAATGTCAGCCCAAGCCATTCTATAGCTACAGTAAAATCCCCGTCATCATAACCTTGTAGTCCTGCATTATAGTATGTGTGATAACAGTCATCATATGGGTCTTGGAACATTATGCCTATATGATAAGTATCATTAAGATCCGGCACAATTAGCGGTACATTCATTACAAAGAAGTTCCTGTTCGGGGGATATGTATCCTCTAAGGCAGCGAGTTCCTGATAATCATACTCCCTTGCGGACACTATTTTACCAGAAGAACTAATCAGGTATATTCCAAATATCGTTCTGTTTGCGTAATCTACTTCATTTACATCATCGCCCAGATTATCATGGAAATACACTCTGATCGCTACGGTAACCATTGCATATTTTAAGCCAGGTATCTGATAGGCGGAACCCGTTATATTGATCCAGAAAGGTTTAACAGACCAGTCATCCATTAACAAACTACTTCTTAGGGGCCACATACTACCTGCCCTTAATGCGTAATCATTACATGTCCCAGCCCATCCCGGTCCCGCATCTTCAGTACTAAATATGAATTCTGGAATACCATCATTATCTACATCCATGGTATAGAAGAATGGTCTGTAACTAAATTCCACGAATGCCCCGGGAACTGCCTTATATATTAGTACTTCTTTAGCAGTACCGTTAGCATAAATCCATGCTTGCCCACCATCTTCATAATTTTCTCTCTCTCCATAGTCCCACCAAATACCTAGTGCATTAATACCAGTCAAATCAGCATTGATCCCGTATTTTGGATTCGAATAACGCAGTTCAAGATCCGTAGATGAGGAAGGCACAAAACCTAGAATAACCATACGCCATCCGTCGCTAAAGTCATAATCCATGTGGAATACCTTTTGTGTTCCATTAGCAAACGTAACAGTAAGAATATTACATTGATAACATCCCGGCATGAACGTTGTTAACCCTATGGTATAAGTTGCAGGTCCACTTCGCACACGAGTCCAGGTTGGATCCAATCCTATTAAAGCATCCCCATACCAGAAACCTCGAGCACCATTGAACTGGCCTGAAAGTTTTATTGTTACATCTTTCAAGTCATATGCTAGGACAAGATAATGATTATATCTCATCATACCAGTACCTAATGAATTTTGCGTTGGTTGCTGTATTTCTGATGCGTTAACGGATAATACACTTCCTGATGACGATGCATTAGTAAGTATTCCCGAAACTAATGTGGCTAAATTAATGGGCCACACAACAACACTTGTTGCTGTTTGAGCAACAGTAGCGTTAGGGAGTAATGCTTGGTATTCTATATTTATAATTTTGCCTTCAGCAGTAATCACCTCTTTGGGTACAAGGTTATAAGGCATCTTCAACGTTATATAACCGCCTGGCTCTAGTATTAGTACGCCATCATTATTTTGAATACTTACATTACTCAGTTTATAGTAGCTTACTAAATAGATACCTAGGTTATTTAGCGCTGACGGATTCTTGACAAAACCATAGAGATCTAGAGCTATTTTACTACCGTTCACATTTATTATCAACCACTTTAGGAGAGCACGTACAGGGCCAGTATTCTTTAACGTCAAGTATTTAGCATTACCTGTTATATTCTCGGACGCTGTCACTGTTGTCAACTTTATTTCCGTTTGAATCTTATTTGCTAGAATGTTCGCTTCCTGCACGCTTCTGGTACTCTGTAATCCTACAACGAATAGTGTACCTAGTATTAACACAGCTAAGCTTGTAATTATTATGCCACCTACGATAGATGAGAGTCCCCTACGCCGACGTCTTATATGAAACATTATTTCCTTAATCTTTAACGCACCCCCATGTTTAGTGTTAACTTAATTAGGTTATTAAGATATCGCATAATAACCTATAAAAGAAAGTTAATTACTTATCCCTAGTTAAATAAATTTTCATTATCCTAAAAGCCAAAAATAGATTAATGATAAAAAATAAACTTAGGAGAATCTAACTCTAAAATCACATATAGGCCTTTAGGAGTAATTCCCCAGCTTCTGTTACCCCAGTACGTCCTAAGAGTCCGTATGCTCGTAACTGTTGTAAAGTTTTCTTTATTTCGTTAACCGAAATGCTTGTAACTTTCTTTATATTATTGTAGATTATCTTAACTTCTTCATTTATCAGAGTTTTCAGGTCTTTTTGCGTGTATAGTTTCTTGAGGATCCTTATGTTCTCCTTAATGATTAGTAGTACGTTATAGTGTGTAGGTGTTATCGATATTCTTGACTTCAGTAACTCATTAGTTGATGCCATTGATATTACGTCCTTTACTGTTCTCCCGAGTTGTGTGAGCACCACCACGTCGTTTGGCAGGACGTCAACTAAGCCCTTTGATTCTGCCTCAGATATTGCTCTGATAACACCATTCTCGTCTGCATTTAATGTGTTAGCGATGTTTTTTGTTAGTTCATCTATTTTCATCCCTTTTGTTGGAACCTTATGTACTATGTTTGCGTCATATATCGTTAGGAAGGGCTTCTTGTGAATCCTCTTCGCGATATTTATGAGGAACCAGCCTCGTTCGGTTATGTCGTTAAATATTATACCTAACTCCCTGCCTTCCTTAACCCATTCTGCCTTTGGAGGGCGTCCAGTTACTGTGTACGTAGCTGATTTAACCGCTGATGATGTAATGCTCCTGTCAAGGTCTCTGAATTTGGAAAGAACTTCTAAGCCAATATCTGTCAGTTCGTAAGTGTCTTTCGAACGCTTCTCAACCCTTTTTACTAGTTCCTTAGCTTCGAGTAGATGGAGGATCTCACCCAAGTTGACTCCAGGGACCTTATCTCTTAAGTCACTGTACGTGGGCACTGGCTCCTCAGGTGAGTACTTCTTGGTGAACTCCTCAATCGCTTTCATGACTGCAAGTTCCTCAACAGATATAGAGAACGGCACTATTACGTCCTTCACCTTAATTTGTTCTTTATAGCTTTCGATAAGCTCCTTACCCATGCTCGTTGTTTCCGTTCCTGATTTAAGGTGCATGCGTTCTAGTTCGTTTACCTCTGCTTCGCTCAGGTCCTTCTTTTGCATCAGGTCCACGATCCTCTCATCTATTATAATTACTGAGTCGTAGATCGGTGTCCTTAGTAAGGCCCGACGAACCTTCCTGCCTACTGGTGTTAAGATGTACGTGCTTCCCTCTGGTGTTGGTGGTGATATTCTAAGGAGCCTGGTTGCCTCTAATGCGTTGACTACGTTGTGCCCGTAACCGCCGGAGTCTCTAAATGCGATGAGTTCATCGAGCGGGGCCGGGCCAGGCGGTAGGCCTATGAGGAATTCTGCTATCTCGGGGGTTACGTATATCAACGGGCGTGCTCTTCTGTAAGCCTCTAGTACCTCAGTAGCTGCTTTGGTTAGTCCGTTACTCCATAATCCTCTAGCTTCAAGCATGTCTTCCCACAGCTTAGGCACATACCCGGTTAGCTCAGCAAGCTCAAGGGCGTAGATCACCGCCGAGTTTATCCAGGGATCCGGTATTTTATCCTCTGGCACGTTGATTGCTTCGAATGCCTTTACTATGTGTTCACCAGCAGATGTTATTACGATGTCATCCCCGCTTATTTTCGCTAGACCCATTACGTGTAATTCCATCACTACCCTGGAGAATTCTCTTCTAGCAATGATGTTTGACGTTGATAACTTACTTGCGTTTTTCTCTTCTTTTAGTTTCCTTAACATCCTCGCATGATTTACTCTTACGAACATTTTGCCTAATCACCTCCTCTGCCTCTTACTTACTCCTCACCTTCAGTCAAAAAGTTACCTCAGAAATCCTTAATAACTACCGGAATTTCTCTTGCATTATCTTATATTCCATCGCATGTGACCGGAATCTAGGTAGCCTAGCGCATTCACTACGCTTTACTCCAGTCAGGTATGGCGCGTGTCTAGATGAGACATTAAGTTATTATCTTAATTATGTTAGTCTACGTTGGGCTTAAGTAATGGTCAGGGTGCTAATAACCGCTAGTGGAGGTGGGCACACTGGTTACGCTGTGGCTCTTGCACAGAGATTGTATCGCCACGCCGAGTTAGTGTTCATAATTCCTAGAGGGGATCGATGGACCGAAAGTAAGGTATCCAAGTACGGGAGGGTTATCGAGGTATCTAAACCACGCGGGCCCAGGGATTCCACGGCAAAACTGCTGGCACGCATGCCCGGAGCTTTCATCGAGAGTCTTAGGAAGATTAAGGGTTCGTATGACGTGCTTGTCAGTACTGGTAGTAATCATAGCGTGCCACCAGCAATAATAGCTTGGATGAAAGGGCTCAAAGTCTACAACATTGAAAGCTCTGTTAGATTCACGAGGCCCAGCTTAAGCGCTAGGTGGTTAAGGCCCTTTAGCCACGTAACCGTGCTTCAGTGGGAGGAGCAACTTAAGATCCACCCTAAGGGAAGGGTTTATGGTCCCTTCTATGAACTCCCAGAGTATGAACCTGAAGATAAGGGTTACATATTAGTCACTGGCGGGACATACGGCCACAAAATATTATTTGACGCCTTCTCCAAGCTAGATCTAAAGAACGTAGTCCTCCAGACCGGCCGCGTTAATCCCGAACCTTACAGGAAGGCACACCCAGACTGGGAAGTGTTTCAGTTCGACCCGGACTTCGGCCGCTGGATCGCGGGTGCGAGGATCGTTGTGAGCCATTTAGGGAAGACCGTTATAGACGCGGCACTAACGTACGGTAAGCCAGTCATAATAGTCCCTAACCCCGAGTGGACACTCACCGCCGGATGGGAAGATGCCAGAATACTTGCAAAGAAAATCAATGCTGTAGTCATTGAGGACATAACCCCCGAAAACATCTTGAAGGCCCTCGAGAAATCCGAATCACGCAAGCCTCCATCGTACCCCGATGGGGCAGAACGCCTAGCGCAAGAAATACTTACGATGTCATGAATTTCCTAGTCAATTACTTAGGTTGTGGCGCCGGGGGCGGGATTCGAACCCGCGCGGACGGCTCGTCCACCGGCTCTCAAGGCCGGCCCCTTGGGCCGCTCGGGCACCCCGGCTCCATTTTTAGGAATTATTGAGGAATAAATTAAGCTTACTGACCCTTTCGACGCCCCCATAACCTCGGGTATGTGTCTTTTCTCATTATAACGCGTTTTGTTTTTACGGCTATTCCCTTCGTTGACTGAATTATTTGCTCAGTACTCATCTTGGCTATGCCCGTAGCCACTAGCTCGCCTTTTAGAGTGAATATCCCCACGGAATCACCTGGCTTAATTCCTTCGTGAAGCATTGCTATTCCCGGAACAGCTAGGTCCGCACCGTGAGTTATCGCAGATACTGCACCGTCCATTACTATCACTTTAGGTATGTGAGAAACGCCGAATTCCACGGGAAGGATTATGTCGCTTAGAGGCTTGTCGTCATTCATCTGTTTCCACATGTAGGCGGCCTCGGATAACTCATGCATGGTAACTAAGGTTTCGTCCTCCTTGAAGGGACCTGTACGTGTTCTCCTGAGCTCCCTCATATGCGCTCCAACTCCTAAGACGTCCCCTATATCATGAATTAACTTCCTTACGTACGTTCCGTGCTCACATTCAATGCGCATAAGTACGAACGGGTACTGTATTTCCAGGATCTCTATATTGTAGATTTCCTTTATTCTAAGGGCTCTCTTTACTGAAGACCTGACGGGCGGTTTCTGATATATGCGCCCAACAAAGCTCTTGATAACTTCCTTCAACTGCTCCTCACCTACATGTCCGTGTAGTTGCATCACCGCTACGTACTCCTTAGTTGAGAGCATTAAGTAGCCTATGATTTTCGATGCAGACTCTAATGCCACAGGCAGGACGCCGGACACTTTGGGATGTCCCTTCCCCGGCGTTCACCGGGGAACTAGGGTCCCGCCGTGCCCGGCCTTCGTTAGGCCCAGCATCTTCTTGATCCACGCCACGACCTCATGGCTTGTTGGTCCAGGGGGTTTATCGAGGTTTATAATGCCTAGCCTAAGTTTCTCGTTTAACGTTCTCTCGCTTGGTACTTTTCCGTAAGCTGGGTTCGTCGTGACCTCATGCTTCACTAACACGAGCCTACGTCTTAGTCCCGCATACTCGTCTAACTTCCTTATGAAGTCCAAACCCCTCTCTACTAACTCCTCACCTACAGACGACATGCAACCATACCCTTACTTCGAAGCGTGTGTTAGTTTAAAAAGGAATTACTAAAACCGCTAAGAAGAAGTGAAGAAAGAAAATTACGCGCTCACCGACGGCTTAAGCGCCTTCGTCTCCAGGAACACCCTGCGCGATATCTTAACCTTCTGCCTCATGAAGTCCTCGAGACCAGCTTCCTTAATCGCGTTAAGCACAGCTTCGTCGTCAGCACCTTTCTCTATGTTCACTTTCTTGTCGAGCGGCTCTATATGATTAATGTTCACCCTCCTTCTCTTGACGCCCGTAAGGGACTTAGGTCCTGTTATAAGCACGAAATTCTCGTCTATTATGTCGACGATAACACACTTACGTCCTGCCTCGCGACCCAATACCTTAACACAGATCCTTCCTACCTCGATTGCCGGCATTCCTTAACACCTACCCTTGTTTAGGGGCTCGGTCTTTAAGCTTTTTTCTTGTAGCCTCCTTAACGGCCTCGAGGGCTATGCGTAACGTTTCCTCTATGCCGTACGTTGCTGTATTTATGCAGACATCGAAAACCGTTAAGTCACTAACGTCGATTCCGTATATCTCCTTGAATCGTTTAGACTCTGACCTCTCACGTTCCACCACCTCTCTCAACGCGTCCTCAAGAGTTTTACCGTCTCGCGCGGCTATCCTAGATGCCCTAACCTCCTTAGGGGCGTAAAGGTACACCTTAATATGGGCTAAGTCCTTTAGGATCCACCCTGCTATATGTCCATCCACCACCACGCAACCCTTCATAGCTTCTTTTCTCGCTTCATTGTCGATCATCCTATCTATACTGTAGTCCTTCTCAGCGAGTTTTGTGAACTCCAGTAAGGACATGCCTCTTTCCTTAGCTAGCTTTCTGAAGAGGGCACCCGATGAAACGTACCTTAATCGCAATTCCTTAGCTAGAAGTTTAGCTAGAGTCGATTTCCCGGAACCTGGCGGGCCGCTAACGGCAATAACTATTTTCTCCTCACAATACCTTGAGGTGTTGCTGACTGTCAAAAATTACCGCCTCGTCATCTAACTACTCCTTACAGCTATCCTGTAGGCACGGGCTAGGCAGTCCGGGCATATTACACCGCCGTAAGGCCTTTCCGGCCTCTTCAGGGTCTTCGCCCCCCTCCTAATGATGTCGGGATCGACTGGTATTCCACTCAGTAGCCTGCCACATATTGCGCACCGTGCCTTGTAATGCTTCCTCCCGATGTAAAACACCTTGGTCCCACCACCAGGCAGCTTCCTTGCCACCCTCTTCTTGGCATGAGACCTTAGCCCCGGCCGAACCATCATCGACCCCATTGAGGGGTGATATGAGCGAGCTAAAAACCTTTATCGCTATATACGCGTTATTGCTTAAGCTTACTTAGCTTACTCACGCCGGTCAACTCATTATGTATGTACTGGTACCCCAGTATCACTGCTAAGTACAGTATCAGATCATTTAGTTGACCATTTATCGATATTCCTGGAAGGTTCAGCGGAGATGGCGGGAAAGGAAAACCGTACTCTACCGACGCATAGTAAAGCACAGCCCTAGCAGCGATTAGGGACGTGAATATTCCTGCCCACAACCCCATCAAATTGAAGAGGAAGAACCTGCTCACGCGTCCACGCAGTGCCTTGTACCTCGCTTGAAGCAACCTGAACTTTTTCTCCTTGCGCGGTGGCGTTTTAGATAGCCTATCAGCAACCTCCTTAAGTTCCTTGACTACACCATCAATGTTTACTTTACGGGCGTAAGTCCTTACTAGGAATGTCCAGGGTAAAAAAGCCACTACTGCCGCGACGACATAGAGCAGTACTAACATCTCATAAGTTCCTCACAATACTAACTACGTGATCCGCAGCCACATCAGGTTTTCCTTCCTCGTTAATTATGAAGTTCACTGACGCGCCCACTAAGGTCGCTGCTGATATCGCATACACCCTCATTAAGTCCATTAACTCCTTAACCAGGTTCACGTCAGCATAGTCTTTCCTGAACCTTGTCTTATCCCTTAACTGTCTAGCCACGATCTGCTCGGGCGGCGCCTCAACGAGCAATATGCTTGCTGGCTTTAACTCACTTATCACGTGAAGCGGTAGTCCAGGCCAGAGACCCGTGGGCGTCTTTATCAAAACGTGCGTGTCAACAAAGCCCACGAATTCTTTCTCGCACTCACGCGCCCTTTCGTTGAAATGCTCCCTAATCATTCTTCCTGCTGCTGCCTGCGCCTCCTGCTGGATGCGTAAGGGTAGCTTCCTTATTTCATCCCTGTCCTTAACTAGGCCCTTGTCCAGAAGGTACTTAAGCATGTAGTCACCGAAGTTTACTACTTCAACTTCAATTCCTTCGTTTTCTAGCTTCTTGCGCGCTATACCTAGTACCGTAGATTTACCGACCCCGGGCAGGCCGGCTATTACGATTATTTTTGCTTCTTTCCCTTCGCTCATCGTTTTATCCCTCACCTATTAGTCTCTTCAGCAGCGGATATGTTTCTAGCGCCCTCTCGTACGCTATCTGCGTGTATAGCTGGTACACTATACCGACAGCTAGTAGTATCCCCATTCCCGAGCCGTAGACGTTGAATATGTAACCCACGAGCGCTATCACAGCGACTATCAGTGAGCTCAGGATTGTCAGTGGGTAGATGTACTTAGCCAATACGTTCTGCAGCAGCTTAGGACTCTTCCTGTGCCCAGGCATCTGCAGGCCCGATTTAACTAGGTTCTCTGCCTGAGCCTCCGGACCTAGGCCCGCTACCTCAATCCACATTAGGCCGAAGAGCAATGATAGCCCTATTAGCAGAGCTGAGTAGACAGCTATTCTTACTGGAGCATAAATTAATTCTAGCATGGTTCGCGGTGGCGCCATGTAGTAAACCATGGTCCTCAACGCATTTGCTAACCACGGCGCCTTATCCATGAGGTAAGCTGAGGCAAGGTTGTTGAATAGTATTAAGTCCGAGAATACTATGCCGACTAGTAGGATAGGAATGTTAGTTACGTAGAGGAACTGCAGGGGAACCCTGCTTTTTATTCCTGGTAACCTCTGCATCGTAACAGGTATGTTCACCTTCATCTGCTGCAGGTAAACAAGGATCGAGACAAGCATTATGAATGCTATTAACCCTGTCAATGATGGTAGTGTTCCGGCACCAGGTAAATACTTTCCGTAGAGGATCCTTTCTATGTCCAGTGTTCCGTTCTGAATTGCTTGAATTATGTATGGGAAGAACCCGAAGTACTCATTAGTTCCTTGCACCTTAAGCGGGCTGAACATATCGACGATTATCCGCCTAGCAACCCCGCCTAGGATGAACAGGCTCACACCGGAGCCTATGCCGTATCCTTTCTGTATGGCTTCGTCAAGTATTATCAGTATGAATGCTCCGACCATGAACTGCAGGAAGAGGGCTAGGGTGATGAATATGTTGAGCCTATAGTACATGGCGAAGCCGAATCCCTCGACTGCCGCTATGATTACTGCCATACCCTTCTCGGCTTGAGTGAATAGCTTCCTGTCGCTGGGGTCTGTTAGGTCTAAGTCAATGATTTTAGCACCGGCGAGTATCTGAATTATTAGGCCTGACGTAACTAGGGGACCTATACCTAGCTGTGCTATGGATCCCCTAGTTGACGCGAATATTATGTTAACTATCTGCGGCAGGTTCAGGCCTGGAACGTTTGGGAACTTAACTAGCGGAAAAGCTAGAGTCGAGGCAAGCATATAATAAACGACTAGCGCGAGGGCCGTGTATATTAATCGTTTTTTAAGGTCAGGTTTCCTCGCCGGTTTCGGCGGCGAAGGGAAGTAATCACCCAGCTTTGCGAACGCTTCAAGCCAACCCATCGTCCAATCCCGTATCGGTTAAGAGGAGGTAATTAAAAGCTTATTTTCTGGGGACTGGTGCTAGGTTACTCCTCACCACCGAGTAAAATTACTTCTCCGCCCGCCTCTTTTATCTTGTTTATTGCTGTTTCGCTAGCGTACGCCACCTTAACCCTTATCCTCTTATCTACTCTGCCTCCGCCAAGTAGTTTGTTTATTCCTAGAGCTGAGAGATCGACTTCGTAGACACCGTCAACAGGCTCTATTTCACCACGTAACATCATCTCATTGATTAGCTCGTTGAGTCGCCCTACGTTAATGGCTTTTACCTCTGTCCTTATCACAGGGGGTCTCGTGAAGCCATGCTTCCCGTACCAGTCAGGGAAGTACTTCACTACCCATGTCCATTTATGCTTACAGTAGCCGACAGCACCTACACCGCCTCTGCTACCGGATTTCCTATGTTGGCCGATCGAGCCCCATCCGTGGGTTCGGGACCCACGTTGCTTGCGACTCTTTTTCCTTCTCCTAACTACCATTGCCTCTCACCACTTCTCTAAATCATTCTGCGAATTAAGCTGTTTATATCTGTACCACGGTACCCTAGCTCACCGCCAGCTTTCACAGGTTTCTTTATGCTTCTCTTAAAGCCTCCTCGCGGTGGGTGTAGCCTGAACACTGGTTTCACTTTGCTGTCTAACTTATGCCACTTTACCTTTCCGGCAAGTAAGGCATCGACAAGTTCGTCTACACTCATTCCAGTGACTTCCTTTATGGACTCCTCCGTTATTGGTTTATTTCCTATGAGTCTTCCTCGCTTTAGTATTAGTTCCTTGAGTGTTTCTCTGTCTATCTCTCCCCACGTGACCCAGTCCTTAACAACCTTTAGCATGCCGTCTATCGTGGGATCCTTCGGGTAGATTACTGCTGTGAATTTCCTTGTTAGTCTGAGCATTCTTAACGTTGCTTTAACGTCTGGTGGCACGTCCGCCGTTCCCCGTATCCTGATGATGGCGTATAATGTCACTATGTTACTCACCTCCTAGTCCAGTCGTATACTGTGACAAACTTATAGGTGTTCTTGAGGGCGTCGTAAACAGCGCCGACGAAGTTTATGGTTGTTCTTGTTTCACCTCGGCTCCATGTCCAAACGTCCTTTATTCCTGCGTACCTTAGCACGACCTTAGCTGCGTCCCCTGCGACTAAACCTGTGCCTTTGGGTGCCGGTATTAACTTAATCCTAACGCTTCCACACTTACCCATCACTGTGAAGGGCACGCTGTGTGGTTCCGTGCACGAGCATGCCCAGCTACCACACCCTCGCCTCACAGGTATTATGTTTAGTTTCGCATTCCTTATTGCCTTGCTTATTGCCTGCCTTACCTGCCTCGCCTTACCGAGCCCTATACCTACGTATCCGTCGAAGTTACCTACTACCACAAGTACGCGGAAGCGCGTCATCTCGCCTGCGTCGGTCTGTTTCTGGACGATATTAACGTCTACGACCTCATGTTGTAAGTCGGGGAGTAGGTAATCAACTATCTCTGGCTCCTGTATGACTAGGTTCATATCGAAGATTTCCTTGATGCTACTAATCTTGCCCTCCTTAACCATCCAGCCTAAACGAGTTCTGGGAACCCATTCCTCAAGCGAGGTAATCGCGCGCGACATTCTTAATCACCTGCCTGGAAGTAACCTATTATGATATCACGTATTTTGAGGAAGTGGTCAGGCAATTCGCGTGGGTCTAAGCCCCTAGAGAGTAGTTGAGAGAACCTTCTCTGGAACTCTTCCGGGTTCTCCTCAGCCAGTTTTCTCGCATATTCCGCTATGTGCTTACCTTGTATCCTTTCTTCGCTTGGGAGCACTTCCTCGGAAGCAGGCACCTCAACACCAGCGTCCCTTAGACCCTTGATTGCGGCATATATCCGTGAGCCACGGACTGAAGGGTGAAGACCTATGTCGGGTATCGCGTACTCTATGCCTGCTTTCTTGGCCTTTAATCCTGCAATTAAGCCCGTTAAGTACGCGGCTGGCGTACTCTTCAAGCTACCTTTCCAGCCGAACCGCCTAAGCTTTTTGCTGGTGACCCCGACCAGGGTTTTGTCACCGTTAGGTGCGAACTCTATTATCTGCACTATTATCTGGGTGTTAGTCTTACGGATAACTGCCCTTATCTTCTGTCCTGACTTAATCATTCTGTACCTCTTGTAGTAGTTGGTTTTGCCCTCCCTCCGCCTGCGTCTCGGCACCTTATACCTAGGTCCTCTCGCCACGTTACCTCACCTGAATACCCATATCCGTTAAGTGGCGTTTTAAGTCTGATAAGCTCCTGAAGGTCCCGCCTTTCGCCAGCAGGTATAGCTTCCTGTACGTCTTCCTATCGATAACACCGTTATCGCGAAGCCACTTGAGGTACCTTCTAATCTTCCTGATCGTGTACATCCACAGGCGCTTCTCGTCCACTCTAGCACCGCGCGCTCCCTTTCTCTTGCCTGGCCCCCTCCTATGTCCCTTCTTCCTTTTGCGGTGCCTTTCCTTCCACCTACCGCGTGAATTACGGCGTGCTGGAAGCGCATAGATAGCTCCATCCTTTATTAGGCGTCGTATGTCCTCCCTACGTAGCGCTGATTCAACATCCTCTATCCTCTCGGGATCGATCCTTATTCTTGACACACCTACTCCAAGCACTTCAGCCGCAAGCCTCTTCTGCATGCTTAGGTCCGTCATCTTCCCATCACCCTGCATTAGCTATGAGGAAACCTCTTTCCTTAGCCTTATTAATTAACTCTACCCTCTTCCGTGCGCCGACAGTGGCGCCTATGTACACAATAACACTTGACGGGTCTAAGCCCTCAAGCTCCCTTACCGAGTGCACCACCACAGGCTTTAGTCCCTGGGGATGAAGCCCACGTATTACTCGCGGAGTCCTATACCCCACACCAACCACTGGTGGGTGGCCCTTCAACTTTAACCTCATTGGGTTGTCCTTGCCCTTAGGCCTGCGCCACTTGGGATCGTTCTTGAACTTCTCGAACTTCCACCACTTATTGCGCAGGAACACTATTTTCTTCTTTTTCTGGATCATGCGCTTTATCCTCTCCCTATCTAGTGCGGCCATCATTACTCACCCCTTACTCCATCAATTCCTTCTTGTATATGTAGATTCCATCAACGAATACCCTCCTGTCGAAGCCCCGAATCTTTGTTGCTTGTTCTATGTTTGCTGCTGTCTGGCCGACCTCCTCTATGTTAACGCCCTCAACTATTACGTCGTTCTTCTGCACTTTCACCTTAACGTTACCGACTATCTTGGCTACCCTAGGAGCACGTTCACCAAGGAAATTCTCTATTAAAACCTTATCTCCCTGCACCTTCACCGATATCGGGAAGTGTGAGTAAATGATCTTTAACCAATACCTATATCCCTTGGTTACGCCCGTTATCATGTTCCTTATGTGCGCACCTATGGAGTAAACTACGGCTTTTTCTTTCCTCCGCGCAAAGAAGGTCTCCACAACCACTTTATTATCCTCTAAGTAGATACGTACTTTCCTCGCATGGCTGAAGTCCCTGACAATCTCTCCCTTAGGTCCTTTCACCCGTACGGTCTTCCCCTCAATACTTACCTCGACGCCCTCGGGAACCTCAATCTCGTCCCGCACCCTTACCTCCTTCACCATCAGCTATCACCTCTGGAATGACTTCAGTATACGTACGCTAGGAGCACACCCCCGATTCGCCTTTCGAGGGCTTCCCTGTGTGATATCACTCCCTCAGGTGTTGACAGAATTAATATTCCTATGTCCCTAGAGGGTAGGTACTTCCTTAGCCAGTGCGGCATCTCTCGTAATTCCTTATACTTCACGGGCACTCTGGGCTTTATAACGCCAGTCTTATTTATCCTGCCAAGTAATTGTACCTTTATTTTACCCCATCTGCCGTCATCGATGTGCTCGAACTCACCTATGTACCCGTATTTCTGCATAACTCTAAGTACCATGGCTATGAGCTTTGATGCTGGTGTTATCACAGCCTCCTTGTGTCCGCGCATTTCATTATTCATTATCGTGGAAAGCGCGTTTGCTAATGGATCCATCGTCACCATGGCTTACACCCCTAGCTATACTTCTTGAAGCCTAACTCACCTGCGAGTTCCCTGAAGCACTGCCTGCATAGGTATAGCCCGTACTTTTGTATGACCGCATCCCTACTACCGCATCTCCTGCAGACCTGTACGCCTCTCCCATACTTCCTCTTTATAGGCTTCCTGAACTTACCCATGCTACATCACCCTAACTCCCAGTTCCTTTATGAAGAAAGCTATCGCTTCTATCTTGGAAACCCGGTGCCTACGCGGTATCTTAGACCTCTTAACTCTCCGCCTCATCACCCTATACCCTGGGCGCTCGAGCTTCACCGATATGTCCATCCCGAAGACACCTACGTTGGGATCGTACTTTACGCCAGGAAGTATTATGTGCTCGCTTATCCCGAATGAGAAGTTCCCGAAGTCGTCGAAGCTTGACGCCTTAACCCTGCGTCCTATAGCCTCTAAAGCCCTGTTAAGGAATGATAATGCCTTCTCGCCACGCAGGGTAACAACTACGGCTATCGGCTCCCTCTTACGGATGCCGAATTCCTTGATGGTTCTTTTAGCTCTCCTTATGGATGGTTCCTGCCCAGTCAACTCCTTTAACACTTGCTTAGCCTTCTGGAGGCGCTCTCCGGACTCACCCACACCGATGTTGACGACTACCTTAGCTATCCTAGGCTTAAGCATCGGGTTCTTACTCCACTTCTCAACCACTGCTTCGATCTCATCCTCTGTGAACGTTACTGTTCTCTTCGGGCTCATACCGCTCCCTCCGGCAGCGTTATTTCAGGCTTTTCACGCCCTATAACCATGATCTTGTCAAGGGTCGTGTAGAATTTGTTACCCCTGAAGTCCTCTAGAGCAACCTGCTTTCTGTAGTGCCTCATTCCTTCGGAAACGCTTAGGAACTTAGCTACCCTGCCAACGTTCCTACCGCCAATCACTATTACTGTTACTCCCTCCTCTAACGGGTAATACTCAAGCAGCTCACTGCCCGGTAAGCCTATTTTGACAGAACTCATGGTTCTGTACGTGTCCTCCTCAGGATTCGTGGGGTCGCTGACCCTGATTAACACGTTTCTACCGTCGTGTAGGTTGAGTTGAATGTGACCTCCCTTAACCGTGGTCTTGTTCTCTATCCTGCAGATCTTAAATGAGGCTTCCTCCTTGGGTATTGGTATTAAAGTCATTACCTTCACAGGAACTGGAATCATCCTGAAGTACTCTTGGGTGTCGACAATTTCCACAACATCCATTATGCCTACAGGATACTTGTAGTTCCTCCTCACCCTGCCGTCGACCTTGATGTGTCCTTCAGCAATGATTCTCCTCGCCTCTCTAGCCGTGTCGGCCAAGCCTAGGATATCACGCACAATAATAAGCAACGGTAATGAGCGGCTTATTGGGTGGGGACCCGCTGACGGCTTAACAGTCCAGGTGCGCTCCTTCCTAAGAATAGGCCAAAACTCAGGTGCAGCGAGCCTCTTCAGGTGCCTCCTTGAGCCCATCCGCGCCACTCTCACTCACCTCCTTGAGGTGTGCTTTCCTCCTTTTTAACCTCGAGGCCTTCCCTAGCCTCCTCTTCAGGTTTCTCCTCAGTCACCTCTTCCTCAACCACTGCTTCAGGCCTTCCTTTACGCCTCTCGATGATCTTTTTCCTGAACTTATCGCTAAGGTCGAGCTTAACTATCATTACGTTCGAGGGGTGTATTGGGTAATAAACGGGCGTGCCGTCAGCCTTCTTTATCGTTACTCCATCAATGTGCAAAGCTATTTTCTTGTAGTCAACCGCCACTACCTTGCCTTCATGCCCTGTCCACTCTCCCCTTACCACGCGTACGACATCGCCTTTACGAACAGGCAGCCTCTTAATACCTAGTTTCTCCCTAAGCTCACGCACTAACTTCGCGGTCATGAATTTCCTTCTAATGTGGTGAGGAGCATTGATTTGGGCAAGACGCTGTTTCCCAGGTTTCTTAGATTTTGGTGCCATCGCTATCCCCACCTCAAACAACCATTGACGCTATCGTTGATAGCCTAGCCCAACGTTCAGCGGCTTCCTTAGCTATCGGTCCCCTTATCTCGGTGCCTTTGGGTGCCCCCTCTGGCGATACTATGACGCATGCATTATC
Organism: uncultured Desulfurococcaceae archaeon; assembly: GCA_964399035.1. GTDB lineage: Archaea > Thermoproteota > Thermoprotei_A > Sulfolobales > NBVN01 > WAOL01. The sequence continues at coordinate 60,818 of CAYNPH010000048.1, read as the reverse complement.
CTCGAAAGCAACCCACACACCATTAGGCCTTCTGAAGGGTTTCTTCTGCCTTACTATTATGGCGTTCATTACCTGACCAACTAGATCGGCATTCCCCTTCTTTATCGTTACTACAACCATGTCACCCACTGTGGCAAAGGGTAATCTCCTTAACCTGGTCTTGAGACCTGGAACACCTATTACCATGGCTTCCTTGGCACCGCTATTGTCAGTCACTTTGAGTCTTGTACCGACAACTATCCCAGGAACCCTGCGAACCCTACTATATGCAGCACCACCCTTCTTCTCTGGCATCTTAGCTCACCCCTCTCTTAAGCACACCTAGCACTACCCAAGACACCGACTTTGCTAGTGGGCGTGTCTCCCCGATTAACACAACGTCTCCAGGTTTAGCGTCAATACATGGTGGGAGGTGAGCGTGAATACGTGACCTCCTTCGTTCATACCTCATGTACTTCTTTATGTAAACGAGGTACTCCCTCTCAATAACGACAGTTCGCCTCATCCTAGCCTTAAGTACCTTACCAACAAGTAACCCGCCACGCACCTTTAGGTGCCCGTGCCATGGGCATAGAGGATCGTCACATTCCTTCTCCGGCGGATTTAACCCTTCATACTTTATTCCTATGTTCCTAACTCTGCTTGACATATCACATCACACCCCCGTACCTTTTCAACCTGTCTTCAGGCCTACCCATTATCCGGTCACCCTTGACCTCTACAGTGTGATGATCACCGAGTTTAAAAAGGAATACCCCGCCCAGTTTAGGCACGACTTTTCTGTTACCCTTGCTGTCCATGATCACTAACGTGTTCATAGTTTCGTCGATAATTCTCCCCTTCATACCGACGAAGGATTTGCTCGTATGGTCCTTCACCATTACTTCCAACCCTATTAATTCATGGTACACGATGTTCTTCTTACTTCTCCTCAAGACTTACTACCCTTCTTGCCTTGAGTTGATTTTAGTTCCTCTTCCCGCATTATCGTAAGTATCCTTGCAATGTCCTTACGAACCTGCTTTATTCTCCCAACATTTGTTAATGTCCCGAGGTATGCTTGGGTCCTTAACTTTATCAGCTCCGCCCTAAGCTCCCTTAACTTACGCATCCTTTCCTCCCGGCTCATCTTCCTTATCTCATCAGGCTTCAAAGTCATGCCGCTTCACCACCTACGCTCTCCTCACCTGGTTCCTTAATCCTAACTATGTCGTCCGGTTCACCTGGCTTCACTATTAAGACCTCTATACCATAGATACCTGGTTTCCGTAGTAAGTGTATGACTGCCCTATCAGTGAGGTGTTCGATGTGATGCCCGGTCTTGTAGACCTTGCCGGCACGTATTTTCTCGTACCTAGCCCTCTCTGAGGTTAACTTACCGCTGATTACGATTTCCACACCAACAGCGCCCGCACCAAGAACCCTCCTAAGGGCAACGAATGCCGCCCTCCTGAAGTGATAACCCCTCTCTATGGCTAACGCGAGACGGGTTGCTACGATCCTGGCGTCAAGGTCTGGGTTCTCAACCTGGGTCACTGTTATCTGCGGGTTCTCTAGCTTGAAGTACTTTTCTAGGATTTCCGTTAATCTCCTTATGGTTTGACCTCTCCTACCTATTATTAGGGCTGGTCTGTCAGCGTATATAATTACCCTGGTTCCAAGGGGTGTCTTAATCAGCTCCACCCTGGAGTACCCTGCCCTCATGAAGTTCTTTGCTAGGTACTCGTCAATCTTTATTCGGAGAATATTCAAGCCTATGAAGTGAGACTTTATGTCGACCATTCGCATCACACCTCCTTAACTATTACCTCCATGTTAACCATGGTCCCAACCTTCGGAGTTGCACGGCCGAAGGCACGAGGTATCCACCTCTTAAGGTACCTACCCTTATGGACAGCTGCATGAATTATGACCAGCCTATCGATATCCAGTTGCTTCTGCTCCGCATTGTTCTCAACGTTCTTCAGGAGTTTGAGAACCGCCTTAGCGGCTTTGACAGGGTACCTACCTATTGGTGTCTTCCACCGCGGGAATCTCTGGGGCAGTCCCCGCTTATGGGCAACCTGTAGCTTATATCTAACATAAGGAATAGGGGTTCTAAGCGCTATAACGTCCTCAAGCAATTTCTCGGCTTCCTTCAGCTTCATGCCCCGGATTATTTTGAATATCTCGTAGGTCTCCTTAAGTGAGACCGGTGCATCCCAAACCATAGCCTTAGCTACGCGATCTTCATCCTCCTTCTTCACCTTCACGGAGTAGTGCCATACTGGCATCGTCCCACCTTCCCCACTGCCTAAGACCTTTTTAGGTGGGGCTTATAAGTTCATAAGTTTTACCCACGCGTGCAGAAACCATGGAATTCTTAAAACCGCTTAATGGTAGTTAAGCGTAGGTGTGTAGTTATGAGTCATAACATCCCACTGCGAAGGGTAGATAAGTACACGTGGGAAATACCGAAAGGAACCAAGCCGTGTATGAAGGTACCAGCAATAATATTTGCTGATGAGTACCTCCTAAGCAAAATGAAGACCGACTTAACGCTAGTTCAAGCAGCCAACATAGCGTGTCTCGACGGCGTCGTCTTAGCAACTTACGTGATGCCCGATGGTCACCAGGGCTATGGCTTCCCGATAGGCGGCGTCGCTGCCATGGTAGCTGACGAGGGTGTGATTTCACCGGGTGGCGTTGGTTATGACATAAACTGCGGCGTTAGGCTACTTTCAACTGAGTTAAGGGTCGATGATATAAGGACAAGGCTGAAGGAACTCGTTGACACAATTTTCAGGAACGTGCCATCTGGCGTTGGGAGTACAGGGAAACTTAGGTTAAGCTTCGGTGAGCTCGATGAAGTCCTTAATGAGGGGGCCCAGTGGGCTGTAAGAAATGGTTTTGGCTGGGCCGACGACACCGAGCATATAGAGGCCCAAGGCCGGATACCTTGGGCTGACGCAAGCAAAGTAAGTAACACCGCCAAGAGGAGGGGCGCTCCTCAGCTAGGCACGTTAGGTGCTGGGAATCATTTCCTGGAAATTCAGATAGTGGATAAGATCTACAACCCCGCCGTAGCTAAGGTGCTGGGGATTTATGAGGAAGGGCAGGTCACTGTAATGGTTCACACAGGGTCAAGGGGTCTTGGACACCAGGTAGCTAGCGACTACTTAATAATTATGGAGAGGGCAATGCGCAAGTACGGAATAAGGCCCCCAGACAGGGAACTTGCTTCAGTCCCCTTCAACAGTAAGGAAGGGCAAGACTACTTCAAGGCCATGGGCGCAGCAGCAAACTTCGCCTTTGCCAACAGGCAAATAATAACGCATTGGGTCCGCGAGTCCTTCGGTAAGGTCTTCCACACCGACCCAGACAAGCTAGGGTTAAAAATAATATACGACCTGGCACATAACATCGCTAAGCTCGAGGAACACGAAGTGAACGGGAAGAGAATGAAGCTCGTGGTCCATAGGAAAGGGGCGACAAGAGCGTTCCCGCCTGGTCACCCAGAGATACCGAAGGACCACAAGTCAGTAGGGCAGGTAGTACTGATACCGGGCTCCATGGGGACGGCTAGTTACGTCATGGTGGGAGTGCCTGAAGGGAAACGCACGTTCTACTCAGCAGCACATGGGGCTGGCAGGTGGATGTCGAGACACGCAGCGATAAGAACGTATAGACCTCATGAAGTCACTTCCAGTCTAGCTAAGCAGGGCATATACCTCCACGCAGCAACTAGGAGAGTAATAAGTGAGGAAGCACCCGGTGCGTACAAGGACGTAGATAAGGTAGCGATGGTAACTCACCAAGTAAAAATAGCCGCGCTGGTCGCTAGGCTCAGACCAATTGGGGTTGTCAAAGGTTAAGCACGATGCCAGTAATTAAGCCAGCATATGTGCGTAGGGACAGGTTTTTTCATAAATGCAAGATTGTGGCGTCCCCAGGAAAGGTACGCATCATAGTTTATCCAGACATAAGTAACAGACTTGTTAAAATAAAGGGACAACTCTCAATAAGGGAGCTACACACTATCCTATCAAGTAAAGGTATCACGGAACTGGAGGTCGGCGCAAGTGATGTCCTCAACATCCGTAAGTACCCCCTAAGGAGGACACGGAGAGACATTGCTGACCTATTTCCTGACGAAATTAGCGGGAACGTATCGGAGGTACTAATAAGGCTAAAGAATGGCAAGGAAATTTGCTTAATCCTCCTCGAGAAGGACGTTAGTAGGCTCGTAAAAAGCCTGAAGAAATATATTGGTTAAGGCAAGAACTACTTACTTCATCGCGACGAACAGTGTTGACCTCGTTGCCTTGAGGCCTGGCTCTCCATGCTGCACTATCCTAGTTGTTGGCGCGAACTCTCCCAGGTAATGCCCTATCATTTCGGGCGTTATTCTCACCGGTATGAATTCCTTACCATTATACACTTCAATTGTGAGTCCAACCATTACCGGCAGTATCACCATGTCCCTAACATGTGTCCTTATGCGGACTTTCTTGCCCTGCTTTAGTAGTTCCCTAGCCTCCATGACCTTCCTAAGCAACTTTAGTCTGGGAGACTCCTTAATACCCATCTCCATCCTTCTCTGCTGTATCTCAGGGGAGGATTCCCTAAGTAGTGATCTCCTTGCCCTCGAAGGCAGTAACTCTAGTAACTGATCCATAGGCATATTCAGCAGTTCCTCGAGGGTCTTCCCCCTATACCTGAACTTCTTCCACTCTGGTGGTACCTCAATGTCGAGCGCCACTCTACGCACCAACCCGTCTTTACTTTGCGAGCTTTATTAGTTTTCCTCTCTTATCCTGCGCAACGCTTAAGGCTATTTCCTAGACCATAGCTCTGTATTTATCTGAGCTAAAACTGCATGCAGAGCCTCAACAGTTCTCACTGAGAGTACCCCTTGACCCGGGATGAAGTTCACTCTCCACACTGGCTCAAGAGCTGCGAACCTCTCTTTACCGAGGATTTCATCAAAGTCTAGCTTGCTATTACCGAATAACAGAACCAATCCTTTGCTCCGCAACGCCTCGTTTAGCAGGGTTTTCCTTAATCCCTGCTTGGAAAAGCTTTCACCGTGTTTAGACGTTAGAACAACTACGCCGTTGAAGTACCTTATCGCGTCAACTATGTCGTCTCCCGCCTTCAACACTCTGTAACCCACATACTCCTCTATTTCTTCCGGCCTTACCTCACGGCACTTCATAGGCTTAGCACGCTCGATCCTAACTAAGATTCTTTCCCCCGGCTTGAGTTCCCGAGATGATTCGGTAAAGCAAAGGTTCTTTGACCCCACAAATGTCTTGGCTGTCGCACCCCATGAGACTACTACAACTCCTTCCCTGAGATCGCCACGAGTAGGTGCTTTGTTGGCGGGATTGTGAGTAACAATGTTAAGCGGATGCAGAAGCCCTGCGTACCTTAACTCAGGTGTTATCGGGACTATCCTTTTTCGGAGATATGGTGGAACCTGCAAGTAGCTCAGCAAGGTTGCCAGGAGGTCAGCATCACCTTCCTCAGCAAATTCGTCATCGTATACTATGACGTCGTTAACCTTGTATATAGCTAAGGTACGCCCGAGCTCACCCGCGAATTCCGTCTTCTCCCGAAGTGTGGGTAGGATTGATAAGTTGGATGCGGGTATGACCACCACAACATGTACCGGATGCTTCCGAGGAGGCCACTCAAAAGCCTTCAATTCACCCCAACTCCAAGACTATTGCTAATATACCTCGCCGATTTACTAACTTAATAACATAAAAACAAAACCTATGGTGCATTTACCTTTTCTTTCTCTTACCCTTACCTTTCTGCCTACCTTTTTCTTGCTCCTTCTTCTTCTCTTCCTTTATTCCGCCAACACCCATGAAGAGCGTCGTTCTCTGGCGTCCTCCCATTCTTACCAACCTCCTCTCATAGCTTATTACCCGCCTTATTAAGGTAAGTGTGAAAGTGAATGATGTATTTGCCGAGTTCTGATGGGTGATGTAGGGACATAGGCTGACACAACCTTCAAAAGCGTTATAAGCTAAGGATTTAAAGCCAGATAGCAGACACTTGGAGGTAGTGGTGTGGAGGTATGGCACGACGGAAGCACTCAGCGCCACGTAGGGGTAGCCTAGGGGTAAGGCCTAGGAAGAGGGCATCTAAGTTTGTGCCTAGAGTAAAGACTTGGCCAGAAGTGGACTTCGATGAGCCCAGACCTCTGGGGTTCTTAGGTTACAAGGTTGGGATGACCCACATAATAATGATTGATGATAGACCTGGAACACCAACGTATGGAAAGGAGGTATTCGTTCCGGTAACCGTAATTGAAACGCCTCCAATGATCCCTGTTGCGGCGAGATTCTATGAAGCAACCGTCGGTGGGCTACGGACACTTACGGAGGTCTGGGCACAGCCCCCGGAGGAGCTACAGATAAAGCGAAGAATAAAGTCATTGAAGGTGAATGAAGAGGGCGTTGAGAAGGCACGTAAGAAGCTAGAGAATAACAAGGACTACGTCGCTAGGGTTTCCTTAATTCTGGCATCACAACCACGGTTAACGGGAGGCCTCAGTAAGAAGGTTCCCGACATTGTAGAGGTTAAGGTGGGTGGAGGAAACGTAGATGATCAAGTGCAATACGCGTTAAACATTCTCGGAAACCCCTTGAAGATTTCAGACGTGTTTCGTGAAGGACAGTTCATAGACGTAATAGGAGTAACTAAGGGTAAAGGATTCCAGGGTGTAGTGAAAAGGTTCGGCGTCAAGGAGCTACCGAAATGGAACAAACAGAGGAAAGGATCAAGAAGAATAGGCGCTAGGAGCCCAGGCATTGGCGCGATTAGCCCCGTACCACAGGCTGGCCAAATGGGTATGCACAGAAGGACAGAATACAATAAGAGGATCATAGCTATGAGAATAGTAAGCGATAAGCCTGCCGAGGAAGCGGAGAGGATCCTACGCGAGTTCACGCCAGTGAGCGCATTCCCGCACTACGGCCTCCTAAGAACCGACTACATCGTTGTTAGAGGAAGCGTGCAAGGAACGCCCAAACGTCCGCTCGTACTACGATGGCCCGTAAGGCCGCCCAAGTGGGTGCCCGAACAAGCACCTAAGGTAATTTATGTGAGCTTAGAAAGCAAAATCTGAGCTGGGTGGTAAGTGATGGCGTACAGGATAGTGTGGCTCGGATTAAGGGAGGACCCAGGGAAACGAGTACCTGTTTACGGGCTAGATGGAACCCCCGTTAAGGAAGTTGAGCTACCCTCAGTCTTTAGCCTACCAGTGAGGAAGGACTTAATAAGAAGGGCATTCCATTCTGCCCACACAGCAAGGCTCCAGCCTAAGGGCAGAGACCCCCTAGCCGGCATGAGGAGGGCTGGCGAGTCATGGGGTATCCACCACAGCGTCGCAAGGGTTCCGAGGCTCGACAACGGACGCGCTGTAATAGCTCCAATGACTCGCGGCGGAAGACTCGCCCATCCGCCAAGGGTTGAGAAGGTACTTCATGAGGAGATAAACAAGAAGGAACGCATTAGAGCGATAGCTTCAGCCATTGCCGCAACGTCTAGAGAGGAGCTAGTCAGGGCAAGAGGCCATAAGTTCAGCGTGGAAACCTTACCTGTGGTTGTTGTGGATGACTTAGAGAGCGTGGGCAGCACTGCCGAGGCTAAGAAAGTGCTGCAGAACTTAGGTCTTTGGGAAGATGTTGAAAGGACCGCAGCAAGGAAGCGGGTGAGGAGCGGGAAAGGTAAGATGAGGGGGAGGAGGTATAAGGTTCCCAAATCCTTGCTCATAGTCGTGTCAAGCCACGATGTCCCTGCAGTAAAGGCCTTCAGAAACCTGCCTGGTGTAGACGTAATCTCTGCCGACAACCTAAGTGTGCTACACCTCGCACCCGGTGGAGTTCCAGGTAGGTTAACCGTGTATAGCCTTTCAGCCTTATCAAAGATAAGGGAGAAGTTTGAGGTGATTTCAGCATGAGGGACCCAGCTACTGTAATAAAGAGGATTGTAGCTACTGAAAAGGCCTTGAGTTACATTGAGACCGCCAATACCTTAACCTTCATAGTTGACTTAAAGGCTACTAAACACGACATTAAGAGGGCAGTCGAGGAGCTCTTCGACGTTAAGGTTGAAAAGGTCCGTACGCTAATCACTCCTAAGGGCGAAAAGAAAGCCTACGTCAGGCTCGCCCCGGAGTACAAGGCCAGCGAGGTAGCAACTCGCCTAGGCATAATCTAATCAGGGTGGGGTGTGACCCATGGGTAAGAGGATAAGGCAACAGAGGGCTGGCCGTGGAGGTCAACAGTTCAGGAATAGGGGACACCTAAGGGTAGCGCCGGCTAAGTATCCGCCATTAAGTGATGTCACGTTAACGGGCGTCGTAACTGAGTTAGTTCACGACCCCGGTAGGTGGGTACCCTTAGCCCGCATAGAGCTAGAGAACGGTACAGAGTACTACGTGCCTGCAGCGGAGGGCATGTACGTAGGTCAGAAAGTAGCTATAGGACCCGACGCACCAATAGCCGTAGGGAACACCCTTCCTTTAGGCAAGATCCCTGAGGGTACGAAGGTCTACAACATAGAGTTAAGACCAGGAGACGGCGGCAAACTAGCAAGACAGTCAGGTAGCTACGCCATAATCTTAGGTAGGTCCGGAAAGTACACGATAGTTCAGTTACCCAGCGGGAGACAGAAGAACATACTTAGCACAGCTAGGGCTACTATAGGTGTCCCTGCAGGCGCTGGACGCACTGAGAAGCCTCTGTTGAAGGCCGGGCTAGCGTACTACAAGTGGAAGCCCAAAGCACATATCTGGCCTAAAGTGCGTGGAGTTGCTATGAATGCCGTCAGCCACAAGTTCGGCGGTGGCTCACACCAGAGCGTGTCAATACCATCCACAGTATCGAGGAACGCCCCGCCTGGTAGGAAGGTAGGCCACATCGCTGCCAGAAGAACCGGTAGGAGAAAGAGGTAATTTTACGTTCTAAGGCACGCGTCGCTTAAACTTATCACCTACATAATACAGGCTATTTTAGTTATTTACTAGTAACGTCGCTGTTGCAGTACCTCCTTAGAATCTCCTTTATTATTGAGGTGCTTGACGCGATCTCAGGGCCCTCCCTTCTTGACATTCTCCTAACTTCAGCTTTTATGCCTCTTCGCTCGAGCTCCCTTTTTAGGAACTTCTCGTCCATAGGCTGATCCGGGCCCAGGAATATTATGTCGGGCCTCACACGCTCTACGGGCTTAAGCAGGTCGGTGTCATCGCCTAGGAGTGCCTTATACACGTACTTTATGGAGGACACTACCTCCAGCCGCATGTTCTCAGGCATTATTGGGAGCCTTCCCTTGAACTTTTGGACGTTCTTGTCCCTGGCAACCACAGCGTAAACTAATCCAAGTTTCCATGCCTCCCTTAGGAAGCGTATATGGCCAGCATGTATTATGTCGAAGGTGCCGGCAACAAGTACTTTCTTGGGCCTTTCCCGGATCCATGAAACGTTTACTAAACCCATAACCTTTAGGGCGTCAAGCAGTCCTTCAGCGTACGATATGCATGCTAGTGCGGTGGGCAGGTCGCCAGTATTTAAGTAGTACTCGGCATCATCACGATATAACTTAGCTAGGTTCAGAACTTCTAAAGCTTTCGAATGGTGCTTTAACGAATCAACACTTAATTGCTCAAGAGCCTTAGAGACCATTCTCAGGTATATCCTAATCCTTGATGCAAGTGTTTCCTCAAGGTTCTCTGCAGAACTCATTTCCTATCACCGTGAGCGCCTCCTCCTCCATAAAGTGGGGCTTAGGGGATACTAATATTAGTGTGTGCGGACCCTCCCCCTCATAGTTAAGGAGTTCCTTAAGCTTACGTGGACATATACGTTGCTTAGGAGAACCCAGTGCAGAAACAGCGACTGCCTTACGGTCGTCGCTAATGACGCCCTCCCCTCTTATGCTCTCTAATCTGAATAGTAGCTTCACTGCCTCGGGTATGGTCATCATTATGCCTTTCTCCATGTCCATCTCAAGCAACAGTATGGTGTGGAGATTCCGTGAGTCGTTGTCCTTGATGACGTCATACGGGTACTCTGAAACGATACCTTCCCGAGGGTATGTTAGCGTAACTGGCTTACCGATCTTATATATCATTAAGCCAGCAAGCAACAGGGCATTGGGTATGATACCGGGTGCGGGCACAACCTCAAAGCTATATCCCTTACTTCTCGCTTCTATAAGTAAGGATACATGGGTAGTCGCTAGTAGAGGGTTCCCTATAACTAGTAACGCGACATCCCCATACTCGAGCTCCTGTATGATTTCAGAGCTCCGTTCTTCGAGTATGCTTCGATTAGCTAATGCTATGTCGTCACGTCCGACAATCTTCTTAATATCATCTATGGAGCCAGGGAAGGAGCTCGTGTAGACATCTAGGTATACTTTACGTGCTTCCCTGACTTTCTCAAGCCCTCTTAATGTAATAAGGTCAGGGCATAACCCTAATCCTACTAAGTACAATTTACCCATTCTCTCACCAGCGTGAAACCATCATAAGTTAGGTTGGGTTCTTTGTTACCTTTCTTATCGTTAAAAACCTCACAAACCAGATCCAGAGTCCTACGAATGAATCCTACTAGGTCTTCCCCTTCCTGCACTTTGAATGTAGCATATACGCCATCCTTATCTATAGCTACTTGCGCTCCCAGCCTTACTAGCTCGTTATATTGGTTACTCATGAATTCCCGTGCCGATACCTTATCTGGGTTAATCCTTATTTCCAAGCGCAACGGCTCCACAATGTCTGCGTATGGAACGTACGTTATAAGTAAACTAGCCTCGTTCAAGGGCTCGCACCCAGAGACCTTGAAGTGCAACACAATTCTTCTAGTGCATTCCTCATCCGCCATAGCGAATATCGTGGCTAGGGAGTCACTACTAATCACTCCCTCCATGACGTTCATGAACTTTGTCAAACTCATTTTTCTTAAGCTCCAGTTACCCATTCCTTTCCGTCACACTCCTGGCTAGTACTTAACGTGAACTAACCTCCTTCATCTTTTGGATCCGGAGGTTCATCCCGAATTAATAAAAGCCTAACGTTTTAATTATTCATGTATTGTTTACGCTTAGAAAACACATCACCCGGGAGGGCGATAGTCTTGAGAAACCTTGACTGGGTCGTCAGGAGGGCTGAAGAAATATCGACGGAATATAACTCCGTTATGAAGCTCCTAGAGGAAGCGCTGACAACGCTTGAGGCTGAACAAAAAAGCCGCAACGGTCGGTGGATCGTTGAAGCACCACCAAACACGCCTTTCTTAATTATCGGAGACTTACATGGGGATCTAAGTACGTTAAGGATTATACTCTCAAGAACATCCCACGAGAGACTTGCTAAGGGTGAACTTACACTTGTCTTCCTCGGGGACTACGTAGATCGGGGAGATCATCAAGTAGAGACGTTCCTGACCGTACTAATGCTTAAGAGAGAGTTTCCCGACTCAGTTATCTTGCTTAGAGGCAATCACGAACCACCCGAGAACCTAAAACCTTACCCACATGACTACCCCAGCGTTTTGCGGTCTAGGTACGGGTATATCAGAGGCTTAGAGGTTTACAAGAAATCCTTAGAAATTTTCGATAGTCTTCCATTAGTGTTTATAGTTAGGAATAATTTCGTGGCACTTCACGGGGGCTTGCCTACGGAGACCTTTAAAAAAGAGGTTAGCTTAGTAGAGTATTTCATGGGCAAATCACATAGTGAATATTTCAAGATCATGACTGAGATCCTCTGGAATGACCCCATAGAATCTAACCACAGCAGAATCCCATCTCCTCGAGGAGTTGGGTACTTATTCGGCAAGCCCGTCACAGAGTGGTTCTTGCACACATTTAGGTTTAATGTTGTCATTCGAGGACATGAGGCGGTAGATCGAGGCTTTAAGCTTAATCACGGAGGTAGAGTTGTTACTCTTTTTAGTAGATTAGGTCCTCCATACTATAATAGCAGAGCCTCATACATGGTAGTAGATACCTCCATAGAGAGGTGGTGGTCAAGGATTACTAATTTCATAGTTTCCTTATCGCCGTAACTTGAACATACAGTCACTATTACTGTTAATTAATTTTTACTAGTCTAAACTTAATATTTATAACTCCAGCAAACATAAGTCCTTAAGGTGAACAGGAATGTATAACATAGACAGCATGTTTGAGGTACCGTTAAGTGAGACCGATATCGAGGAGCTAAAGAATGTGCTTAGTGAAATACGTAACCCTGTTAGGATAGTAACGTTTATAGCTGAAAACTGTAGATATTGTGGTAACACTGTTGACTTAATTGAGTTAGTAGTTAGAGCTAGTCCCCGAAAGGGTGGAGAACCTCTAGTAAAGCATGAAGTAGTTAGGTATAGCAAAGATAAGAGAGAGATTTTCGCAAAATATGGCGTAGATAGGGTGCCAACAGTGATACTATTGGACGGATACATAAGATACGTGGGTATGCCAGCGGGCGAAGAGGTTAGGGGGTTCATTGAAACTATTATCAGAATAGGGACAGGGGATTCCGGTCTTAGTGAGCGCACGAAATCCATGCTCTCAAAAATTTCTAGGAAAATGATCATTGATGTTGTAGTGACTCCCACATGTCCCTACTGTCCATATGCATCTTTACTGTCGAACATGTTTGCATATGAATCCTATCGTAGCGGCAAGAAATCCATAGTAAGTAAGACCATAGAGGCTTACGAGAACCCTGATATTGCCGACATGTATAATGTAATGACAGTACCTACTGTCGCCATAAATAGATCCGTTGAGTTCGTAGGTCCGCCGACAGAGGATCAGCTACTAGACAGAATACTTAAACATGCCAAGTATTGAAAAGAAACAACGAGTAAGCTTAGATCCGGCATCCCACCTTAAAACGATTTTAACAGGGAAAAACGAGCTTTCTCACTCATGGGGTGAGTGTGGCGTTCATTAAATTTTAGGTGGGGGCTCACTCGGCCTTAAACTTCTCATACCATGCCTCATATACCTTAATGAGATCCTTGTTGATACTTGGCTTTATACTCTCAAGAGCTACTTTAAAGTCCTCCAGCGTTACTGGTCTTGGATCCCCCTCTCCTCCGTTCTTCTCAAACAACTCCGTTATTACCCTGAGGTGTGCCGCCATGACGACGTCTCTTATGTCACTCCCCGAGTACCCCTCCAGCATGTCGGCTAGTAGCTCAAAGTCAACGTCAGGCGCTAGTTTTATGTTCTTGGTGAGTAACCTCAGTAGCTGAACCCTAGCTTCTCTATTAGGTGGTGGAACATATATTCTCCTTTGAAATCTCCTAATGAAGGCCTTATCAAGTTTCCATGGCTTATTCGTGGCCGCAATAACATATATGAACGTCTTCTTTGACTTACTCAACAGTCCGTCCATCTCCTGTAGGAATTGATTCCTAACCCTGACTTCCCCACCCACCTCAGTATTGAAGGTTCCTAGGAGCGAATCTACCTCGTCTATGAATATTATGACTGGCTTCCCTTGAGCCGACAACTCCCTAGCTTTCCTAAATAACTTAGCTACTTTACCTTCAGCCTCACCTAACCACTTCGACATTATGGATGCTGCGTCTATTTGCATGAATACACCGTCTATCTCGTTCGCCACGGCAGCCGCCAGTAACGTCTTACCACAACCAGGTGGTCCAAAGAGCAGTATCCCCCTAGGCCATCCGAGCTGTGGTGGGAAGAGATCTGGTCTCTTTGTTGGGAATATTATCGCCTCCCTTATCGCCTTCTTGGCATGCTCAAGGTCAGCTATGTCATTGAACGTGACTTCAGGCTTCTCCTTAAGCACTAACTCATTAACGTCTTCCTCATCACTTCCTGGTGGCTTGGGACCTCCTGCCGGGACTAGGGTCGTGCGCAAGCTTTCGAGATCTTTTATCCTCTTCTTGTACTGCCTTATCCAGTCCTTGTATATGGCATTTAAACCATTGTCGGGATATAGCTGTATTATTTTCGTTAATACCCTTATAGCGTTCTTGTAGTATTTGACGGCCTCGCCGAAGTTTCCCTCCCTATCATGCATTACCGCTTGGATAGCGTAACGGCGGGCCATATCCTCTAAGTAAGGCAATGCGTTGCTGCTCATTGCCCCCACCCTTTAGGCCCGCCGTTTAGAACGTTATCTTATTCTGTTCCTTTAGCCTGTGGAGAGATGACATTATGTCCTGCTTCCCAACCCCTAATTTAGTCGCTAGGTCGCCAATATCGACGAAGCCCCCGTGTGTGAGTATATACTCCAGTACTGCCCTGTCTATCTCGTCAGGCCTTGGCTTCCTGACGCTTATCTTTGGTGCGGCACTCACCTTCATTGCGTTCTCTTTAATTCGCACTTCTAGACCCTTACTCTGTCCTGGGGTCATGAGTCCTAACGGGATTTCGGGTAATTGATTCTTTACGGTCTCCTCCGCTATCCTCTCGATGTCCTCTAGAAGTTTCTTTGCCTCAGGAGTGTACTCTATGGCTGCCTCAGCGTTTATATCGACGGCGTCCGTGGTTTCAGCTACCACAGTTCTTGCTTTGGAAATTAGGTTCTCTAAGCTGTACGCCATGCTTGGCATGACTCCCTGCACATAGTCCTTAGCAGCCATGAGCAGATTAACTGCCTCAACCATCGACCCAGGTAAGTTACTTATGTTCTCTATAGTCTCCAGCCTTAGCTTAACCTGCTCTAGTACCTTCTCAGCTACAAGGAGTTTCTTTACTACGCGTCGGACCTGTATTGCTTCGTTAGCGTATATGAGAGCCCTATCGTTCTCCTTCCTTAACATAGACGATATTGCCTGTTTCACTAGGTGACCGTGTCTCTTCTTGAGCCTAGTTATGCTCTCCTCCAGGTCCGTCTTTACTATTTCGATGCTCGAGATAAGCCCCGCTATCACGTTCCTCTTGCTTCTGGCATCACCCTTACTCTTAGCTCCCCATCTAATAAGGAAGAGCAGCCTCCTCAGCCCGCCCCCTTTCTCACCTATTGTAAAACTCACCTTCCAACCCTCCCCTCACCTGTTGGGTTTTGTTAGTGGTTTGTTTATGCCTCGATTATCTGGACCTGTATCGGTCCCTCATGCTGAACCTCAGGCTCGCTGGACTCCTTAACGGGCGTGTGGATTGGCGCAGGCCTGTGCGCACTGGTTGCCTCTGACTCAAGCTTTGTTATTAGATCCAAGTGCTTCTCAACGTCTTTCTTCTCCTCTGCGTTCCGGGCTTTCGCGTCCCTCAGGTAGTCTATGGCTGCCTTGTATGCGGATTCACTCACTTCATTGCTCATGTAGAGTACCATTAAGTTCGATATGTCCTTCTCCAGCCTGATTATCTGGTCCTCTAGGTCGTTAGCTCTCTTCCTAAGTAGATCCTTTACCTTCCGAACCTCATCCTTAACGCTCTTGAACTGAGCCTCTAGCTTCGTCTTTATTTCCTCGTAAGCGTGGCCAGGTATGCTTCCCTTCCTGTAAAGTTCCTCAACAGCCCGTATCCTCTTCCTCACTCTATCAAGCTTGTTCTCCGTGGTTATTGCCTTAACTTTCCACTCAGCTAGAACTATAACTCCGTCAGGAGTAAGCTTAATCCTGTCAGAGCTTATCCTCTCCAAGCTGAAATCATTTAAGGCAATCTCAATGGATTCAACATTGCCTGACACATCAGTAAATGCCGTGAGAATCTTACCCATAATCCTGCCGTACTCATCTTTTACGTTTTGACCCATGAACTTTTCAATCTGATCAATAGTGACGACCATTACTCCACACCACGTTTAAGGTCTCAGTCTATGTTATGCTTAAAAAGCCTACAACTCAACAAGACGTAATCCCTTACCAGTCGAGAGCAGAAGCTTGAAGCAGTATAATGAAGCAGAATTAATAACTAAGCCAACACCTAAACAACGGTGAAAGTAAATGGAGTATGACATCGTGCACGTGAAAGGGCTACAAGTACTTGACTCCCGCGGCAACCCCACCGTGGAGGCCCTCGTGATTACGGAGGGAGGAGGTTACGGTAGGGCTATAGCACCAGCTGGCGCTTCTAAAGGTAAGCTTGAGGCCGTGGATCTACGAGACGGTGGGAAAGCTTATGGAGGGATGGGTGTCTCTAAGGCCGTTGAATCCATCAATAAGTATATAGCACCAGCGATCCTCGGAATGGATTCCTCTGACTTTAGGGAGGTTGACCGCAAGATAATTGAGGTTGACGGGACGCCCAATAAATCGAGGCTTGGAGGCAACGCATGTGTGGCAACGTCATTAGCGGTCATAAAGGCGGCCGCCGATACTGCTGGAATACCGCTCTTCGAGTTCCTAGGAGGAAGAAGGGCTAGAACCCTGCCTGTACCTCTAATGAACGTTATTAATGGGGGTGCCCATGCAGGCAATAAATTAAGTATCCAGGAGTTCATGATAGTCCCGGCCGGTGCGGATACGTTTAGCGACGCTATACGCATAGCCGTTGAGGTCTATAAGTCACTAAAAACGTATCTAAAGGAGAGGTACGGTCCCTCCGCAATTAACGTCGGAGATGAGGGCGGATTCGCACCCCCGCTAGAGCTTACTAGGGACGCACTGAACGCGCTCTCAGAAGCAATTAGGAGGGCTGGATACATTCCCGGTAATGAAGTACTGTTAGCCATGGATGCCGCGGCATCGCACTTCTACAGAGGTGATCAAACATACGAAATAGATGGGAAGAAGCTAAGCAATACTGAGTTAATCGATTATTATGTTGCGTTGGTTGACGAGTACCCACTAGTACTCTTAGAGGATCCGTTTGCTGAGGATGATCCCGAACCGTTCAAGGAGTTAAGAACGAAGCTTGCTGGGAAGGTGATTATCATAGGAGACGACATCATAGTGACGCGTAAGGATCTTGCCGAGAAGTACTTCGCTGGCGGGTACATCGACGGTGCAATAATAAAAGTTAACCAGGTAGGTACGTTCACTGAGGCCGAAGACACCATAAGGTACCTACTGAGTTCCGGAGGTAAGGCCGTGATAAGTCACAGATCAGGGGAGAGCGAAGATACTACAATAGCACACATAGTGGTCGCGTATGAGACAGGTCTAATAAAGACAGGTGCGCCAGCACGCGGAGAGAGAACCGCAAAATATAATGAACTCCTTAGGATCGAGGACTATCTAGGCGGCGAGGCTGTCTTCGCAGGTAAAAAAGTGTTTTTAAGGTAAAACCACGGCTATTCCTATCAAAGCGAAACCCAACGCCAGCAGCAATAATGAGAATTCCTTTATTCTCATTGATGAGATCATCTTAATTAATTTAACAGACCCTGCTACCCCATACCCCACTGCAACAATTATTATCAACGCGAAACCTATCACTGCAAGCCACTGAGCCACACCATTTACGTTAGCAGAGGCTATTGAGGACCACAAGTTTTGAAGCACCTCTATGCCCATATCACCACCACTCTTAAGGCTTCCAGCCCGCCTTACTTAAAAGACGTAAGGTTTTTACCCTACCATCCCCTACTACCAGAAAGGAATGATGAAGGTTAAAAGCGATGAGTGATGATTAGAGGCTGGGTTCTGACCACACAACCTAAAGTTACCCCCGCATAACGCGGAAACTCTAAAAACTCAGTCAAGAAAATGTAGTGGTGATATCGTGGTCAAGTGCCCCAGCTGCGGAACAGACGTGCAACCCGAGCGAACATGGCAACTCGTAGCGCCATTACCTGATGCTGAAGGAAGGATAACAATCACTGTTATGGGTTCTTTTAGATGTCCTAAGTGTGGCTATTCATGGCGTGGAAAGGTCTCGACACTAAAGGTAGGACCTGAAGGCGAGGTTGAAGTAGTTAAGGGCAAGACTAGACGTAAGAGACGAAAAAAAGAGAAAACTGAGGAAAGGACTGGCGGAACCGTAATTGAGGTTGATCTCTCTGACATATATGAAGAGGAGCGAATGTAATGAGACCTAAGAACTTAGGTTTAATTGCCGAGATAATAGTGGCTACGTTAATATTCGTTATGCTTATCCTTAACTTGACTGGAAGCATAATGTTTGCTGTAGTTGAAGGTAAATCCATGGAACCACTACTTCAAACTGGCGACTTAGTACTGGTCGTTAAGGTATCGCCAAGTGACATCCATGTTGGTGACGTTGTGGTATACAAACGACCTGGTGGGGAGTTAGTCATACACAGAGTACTGAAGATAGATAAAGTAGGTAATGAATATATGTATTTCATAAAAGGCGACAATAACCCATTGCCTGACGGGGACATACCATACAGCTGGATACTCGGTAAGGTCGCAGGTATTGGAGGGGACGTATTTAAAGTGCCTGTGCTGGGTTACCTAACCTTGGGACTTAAATCTATCCTCGGAAAGTAACTTTATTACATCCTTACAAAATCTGCCTACGGACGAAAGCTTCTTCAACGACGCTATATACTCGTTAAAATCTGAACCAGCCCGCTCGCGCCAAATCCTGTATTTCATCATTAAATTTCTGTACGCACGCCAATGAAGCTCACACAGGGAAATATCCCCCACAACGTAACGCCCATATTTCCCACAGACAACACATTTAACATCATACCCTTCTTCCGCAAGCTTCCTCAACTCGCTCATATCATTCGAAGCTATCATCTCTTTGACTTTAAGTAATCTAGGCTTCAGGAATTCCTTAGCATCGTCCACGACTCTCTGCCTACTTATCTCACCTTTCCTGACACGCTCTATTTTCTCTTCAAAATCACGTGTTAAGTTAACCTCCGTCAATTCCTTGAATAACTTAAGTAACATAAAGGCAACCTTAATCCCTAGCTCCGTAACTACTATTCCAGCACTAGTTGTTTTCAGGTAACCCCTCTGAAAGAGGGTCTCTATTATTTCAGCCCTCGTAGCCTCCGTCCCTATGCCCACGGACTCCATCCATCTCAATAGTGATGCCTTCGTGTATAGCCTAGGAGGTTTTGAGTATGTCCGAACGACGCTTACGCGTTCCACCTCGACATGGTCGCCTTCCTTTAATTCAGGGACGCTGGATTCCTTTACGTTCACGTACTTGTAGACGCTTAACCATCCCGGCCTAACTATTCTCTGCCCTGTTAAGGCAAATGACATGTTGCCCAGCGACTCGGCTGAAAACACGTAACGGATCGATGCGACCTCGGCAACATCATAGAATGTAGCAAGGTACCTCCTTACGATCATTTCGTAGATGTTCCACTCCTTAATTCTCAGTTTCTTCCTGGGTAGGTAACCTGTAGGGTATATTGCTGGATGAGCTGGATCCTCCCTCTTCCCTTGCACAGGCTTTAACTTATCTTTAGCCAGGATTTTCTCGCAGAATGCTGACAAGCCTCGCAACCTGCTCAGCGACCTTATTATGCGTCTGTTATCTAGTGTTGGAGGAAGTTTCTGTGAATTGGTCCTTGGGTAACTTATTAAGGATTCCAAGTACAGGTTCTCAGCAATCCTCAATGTTTCCGCAGGGGATATCCCGAAGACCCTCGATGCCTCCATCTGTAGGTCGGGAAGGTTGAAGGGCGGGGGAGGGTTTAATTTCCTTACTGTTTTTTCCACTTTCTGTACTTTCAAGCGTTTCGCGTTCTTTACCTTAAGAGCTATTTCCTTAGCTTTCGCTTTAGTTACGGGGCTTGGGAAAAGGTTCTCTAGCTTGTACTTCTTACCATTAATCTTTACGGTTACTGAAACGCTAAATGATATGTCAGGCACGAATGTCTCCCTCTCCACGTACCTGTTGAGGACCTCGACCAGCGTTGGTGTTTGAACTCTTCCTGCACTAAGTATGAGGAATCTTCCTGAGATAGCCCTGTAGAAGTCCATAAGTGCTCTGCTGACGTTTATTCCCCATAGCCAGTCAAGCTCATGGCGACAGAGCCCGGCTTCCACCATGTCAATATCTAGTGACGAGAGATTCCTAAATGCAGTCAGTAACTCCTCCCTAGTTAAGGAGGAGAACTTCGCCCTCTTTGCATGTGTTGTGTTTCCGAAGTGCTTAATTATTAGGTAACCTATCACCGAGCCCTCTATATCATAGTCGCACGCATTAACGTAATCACGGGCGTTCTTGAAAAGCCTTGAAAGTGCTGAGTAGAACTTCTTTAGAAATGACGATCCTCTCTCTGCCTCCCACCTTGGCACCCACCGATACTCGAATACAGGGTATCCGCGTCCCTCAGGCTTCAATGAGAAAAGATGGCCAGCTGATGATGCTACCACGTAGTACCTTCCCTGAAAATAGCCATACCAGAACGGAACGCCTGATAACGTTGCTTTCTTCCTGAGTCCTAAGGCTGTAGCTATCTTAGATGCTGCCCTAGGTTTTTCTGCGATCACTAATGTGTAACCCGGCTTAAGTTTGAGGTTGGGCATAATAATCAGCCTTAAAGAGAGGCTGGAACAGGGATGGGGGTGGTTAGCGCCAAGAGCACGACATATGTAAGACCTACTAAGAATTTATCACGTCTCTTCAATTTCGATAACATGTTCGCTGATCCATAATGAGGTCTTAGCCCCGTGAGCATGAACGCTAGGATTGCAAAAAAACCGAGCCAGCTAAGCTGGTACACTATGAAAGACGCAAGGACAAGCAATAACGTGGATATTAAAGAGAAGGCTCTATGCACTTTCACATTAGTTAATGACCTAAAAACGTGTCCGCCGTCTAGCTGACCTATAGGTAACAGATTTGCGAAATGTATGAGCAGTATTAGGAAGGCTGCGTATGCGGCAGGATTCATTATAATTACCTTCTCGCCTGAGGCTGTTAAATGCGCTACCATGAAAGACACTGCAAGCGTTGAGAGCGGTACGATCTGAACAGGTGCTAGGAGCCCATGCTTCACCGCAACGCTAGCTGAACTTAGAGAAATCGCTGGCGAAGTCACGTATGAGATTGTAAAGAACACTATTGCTAGAATCACTCCAGTAAGTGGCCCGGCAATCCCTAGGTATGCTAAGTCTCTCAATCTCTTCGGCAAGTGACGCATTTGTATTATCGCACCAAAAGTTCCTAAGGGCGAGATTATGGGCGCAGGTATTGGCAACGGAAAAGTAGCTGGTGTCGAAGTCCTCCTAGCGATAAGGAAATGGCCTAACTCATGAGCTAGAATCGGAATAAGGACGGCTGCTGTGAAGACAAGCGCGCCCATGACAGGGTTAAACGGGGGTACATTCACTCCTAGGGAATGAAGCCTATACACAATGTCATTATATGCTACTGTCTGAATATATCCCGTAACACTTACGGAGACCACCGTGGCAATAAATAAAGTTACAGCTAGCGTCCTTCTGCGCTCCCTTAGCCCACTAGGATTGAGGAGGGCACGCAACACTAACGTTGAGCCCGTCTTAGTAAGTATCACGTAATATCCTAGCCTAACCGCCTCATCATAAACCCTAGAAAAACCCTCCTCCACATCCACACCTGGTTTGGGATCTACTAAGTATTCAACATAACGCCCCCGCGGATCCCGAACATATTCCGTGAACTCAAATGACTCGCTGATCTTCGCCTCAAGATCACTCAATCTCTTAAATACGTCATTCCCCTTCTCCAAGACCTCCACCTTATACATGAGTATGCTTTGCCCGTTACGCCTTTTCGTCAGGATACAGATGTTAAAGCACTAGATATTCGTTGGTGGTGCAATTTTTAGAAAATACGTCGATTTTATCTAAAGTTCAATAAATCCAAAGAGCTTCCTTTCAAGCTCTATTAACTTTGTGACAGGTATCAGCTCCTCCTCCCCACTTGGTTTCCTACGGACTAAAGTTATCGGTAGAACCCCTCTCCTTAGTTCTTCCTTAGCTATTTCTATAGGATCTTTTGGTAAGTTAGCGATGTCGATTAACGGTATCGCCCCAAGATCAAGTTGTAAGGCTCTAGCAGCGACTATCCGAGCCTTTTCGTACCTCGTCAGTTTGAGGGGGCCTGTCCTGATCCCAGCCTGCTTGATTAGGGAAACAATTGCGCTTTTTTCCTTCATACTCAACACTACCTGATTCTACCTGTTTGGGTAATAAAGCATTATGGGAGGTGTGCGGATGTACTCTTTAAAACACGTTTTGGCTTTCAGTCAAAGCTGAATTTGCTCGTCTCCTCTTCCTCTCCACCTTTCTTGCCTTTCTCTTCTTCCTTCTTAAGCGGAGTGGCGGCTATTATATCGTCGACCTTCAGTATCGCTGCTGCTGCCTCAGTCGCCGCCTTTATCACCTGTTTCTTCACAATCACTGGATCTATTACGTGTATCTGCTCTATATCCTCGGTTACTTTGCCGTTCATTACGTCGATGCCGGCGTTCAGCTTACCCTCGCTGTGGAGTCTCCTTAGCTCCATCACGGTCTCCAGCGGGTCTAGACCAGCTGTCTGTGCTAGGACGGACACTATCTCCTCTAGCGCATCAGCAAACGCCTGTATGGCTAGTTGCTCCTTACCACCGACGGTTTCAGCCCACTTCCTTAACCTTAGCGCTAGCTCGACCTCCACCGCTCCACCGCCCGGCACAATCTTCGGATCCCTTAGCACATTCCTGATCGCATGTAGTGCGTCGTTGAAGGATCTCTCAGTGTCGTCCAGCACCATGTCACTTGAGCCGCGCACCAGTATTGTCACGGCCTTCGGGTTCCTGCAACCCTCTATGAACACCATCTTATCGTTGCCGACGCGGCGCTCCTCTACGAGTTCTGCGTAGCCCAGATCCTCAGGCGATAGGTCCCTTATGCTGGTAACTATCCTTCCTCCCGTTGCGCGCTTGAGCTTCTCCATGTCTGATCTTTTTACTCTTCTTACTGCTAGGATTCCTTTCTTTGCTAGGAAGTGCTGTGCCACGTCGTCAATGCCCTTCTGACAAATCACGACGTTAGCGCCAGTAGCAGCAATCTTCTCAACCATCTCTTTAAGCATCCTAGTTTCCTCGTCTAAGAATATCTTGATCTGCTCTGGCGACGTTATGTTTATCTTAGCGGTTATGTCGGGTTTCTCTATTTCTAGTGGTGCGTCGATTAGCGCTATCTTAGCGTTCTCAACCCTCCTAGGCATGCCAGGATGCACAACCTCCTTATCCAACACAATACCATAAATCAACTTAGTATCAGCTAAGGACGCACCCTTCTTCTTCTCGATCTTCACGTTGTCAAGCCTGACATTGTAGGTTCCGTCAGATCTCTTCTCAGCTACTCGAAGGGCAGCATCGATCGCTATGTTAATCATCATATCGATTAAGTCCGGTGTCGCTAAGTACTTGCTCGCTAAGGTTGAGTAGACTACGCGGTATAGTGACTTCTTGGTCTTCTCGTAACCTTCTTTCGTCTCGATATCGCCAACTTCTAGCTTAGTGCCTATCTCATCAAGTATCTCTAGGGCTTTGTTCATGGCTTTCTTGTAGCCCTCAATTATTATTGTCGGGTGTATGTTCTGGTCGAGTAACGCTTCTGCCTTACCAAGTAACTCGCCCGCGAGAACCACAACTGATGTGGTACCGTCACCAACCTCAGCATCAACTGCCTTAGCTGATTCCACCAGGAGTTTAGCGGCTGGGTGCTGTACCTCCATCTCCTTAACTATCGTGGCACCATCATTAGTTACGGTGATATCGCCGAATGAATCTACGAGCATCTTGTCTAGACCTCTAGGGCCTAGGCTGGTTTTCAGAACCTCTGCCAGCGCCCTAGCGGCTATGATGTTGTTCCTTAGGGCCTCACGCCCATATGTCCTCTGAGTTCCCTCCTTCAGTATCACTACAGGAACTCCATAGAGTGCAGTCATGAGCTCACCCATTAGTTCTAGGAGAACCACTTCTATATAAACTTTAGGAACAGGGTAACCGAAAGCTTTAATTACCCCTCCCATGTAGGGGGTGGCGGGAATATTTCATGCTCCCAAGCATTGAGTCAGTATTAGA
This sequence comes from uncultured Desulfurococcaceae archaeon, assembly GCA_964399035.1. Classification (GTDB taxonomy): domain Archaea; phylum Thermoproteota; class Thermoprotei_A; order Sulfolobales; family NBVN01; genus WAOL01. The sequence goes on along the minus strand of CAYNPH010000048.1, from coordinate 36,898 downwards.
ATCATATGAGCGGGAGGTACTTGAGAAAGGAGACATAGATAGCGCTAACTTCTTCATTGCATTGCTTTGTGGCTACGCTGCGTATCTATGGAAACATAGACTCGTGAGTGCCGAGAACCTGCAGGAGTATTTCGACACATTAAGGGAGGAAATTATTGAGGGGCCAGACTACCTGAATCCCTACGTCATGGAGTTAATGAGTATAATAGCTCAGGGTCTTACTGACGCGTCATTTGAGGAGTTCAAGAACAAGTTACGTATGGTGCTGAAGGAGGATCGACTAGATATCCTGGAGGTATAAGGTCCTCTTGAACGTTGGCGTAAAGCTATGTGACGTATGCAAGCGGAGACCTGCCGTATATCGTAGACGGGACTCGGGAGAGAGGTTATGCGCTTACTGCTTAAGTAGGTCCTTAGTCAAAAGAGTTAGGAAAGGGATCTCCAGGTCTGTAAGGTTAAGGCACGGCGCATTAGTTGCTGTACTTGCTTTAAAGGAAAGAATCGTAGAGAGTCTAGTGTTAGCAGAGATAATTAACCTAATCGAGGAGAGGCATGGGGGCCACGTACTAGTTCTTGTTTTTGATCACACAGTATCACAGGCTATGCGTGCAAAGCTAGCACGAAGGATACCCTTAATTCACCTTACTGTTAAGGCGGAAGAGAAAATAAAGCCCTTCAGCTTACCGGGAATCATAAACTCCCTTACACCGTGGCTACGGAACATAGGTTTCAGAATTGACGCTGTTCTGACGCCTCTAACCTTAAGTGACTTTTTCGAGATTCAGCTCCAATCTCTTCTTGCTGACGTAACGCTAACGAGGGAGGTCAGTCCGTTACCCAGAGTTGTTGGGCAGAGTGTCATAGCACATCCCATGAGCAACATACTACGTCAGGACGTATACGCATACGCGTTCTTTAAGGGAATACTTGATGATTTGAATGACAGCGCATCACCCAGTATTCGTGCAGTTGAAGAGGGGTGCATCAACCCAATACTAAAGAACATTTCGGCAGACTTCTCTGAACATCACCCTGAACTCATGTTTAAGTTCGTCGAAACTATGACTTCACTCACACTGATGATAACTGGCAGGGAAGTACAAGAGAGTCTCAGAGTAGCTCAGCCTAATCATTAAGTTACTTAATCATACCGCTACAATTCATCATCGACTTTTCCGGCATAGCCCAATACCTATGCAAACAACACAGCTTATTATAGTTGACTTAAGAATAGCTAGTGGTGCGTTAGGAAATGCCTCTCAGAGAGAACTTGATAGATGCGAGATTCGTTGGTCGGGAAGTAACTATCTATGTTATGGGGAAGGATGAGCCAATCAAGGGATTAATAGATGAGGTAGCTAGGTACGAAATAGGTGTTCGGTCAGAGGGCTTACCAGTGGTGATCTTTAGACATGCAATGCTATATGCCGTTGCTGAGGCCACTGAACTACACGGATACAGCAACGAGCAGCTGAGGGACACAGTCATAGATTCTGACATGGTGGGAAGCGATGTGGAGGTATACTTAGTAAATGGGCTAAGCTTTCAGGGGAAGTTAATGAAGGTTACAAAGTACGAACTAGGATTCAGGGTAGAGGATAAGGGGTACATAGTCCCTAAGTCCAGTATAGCATACATAAGGTTTACAATGTGAAATGAAGGTAAATTAAGTTAATTACTGTTCTTCATCGTCTTTAATCATGCGAAACCTTATGAGTTTAACCTCAGTCCTGTCTGTAATCCTGCTCCCATAAATCCTTTTAAGGGCCTTTACAAGCTCCTCCCTATTCTTAAAGCCATCGGTTCTGGCATCCTCATCTGTTAACTCACGAACCTTCTTTACTTCAACATCCTCAATCTTAGCAACCCCTAGTCGAACCCTGCCAGCAACTATCTCAACTTCATCTCCCTTCTTGAGGGTGCTGGAGAGTCTTATCGTTGATGTCTTCGACCCCTTAACTATGCCCTCCCCGTACTCTTTCTTAAACATTAACTTCCTACGGCGCTTCCCCATGCGTGGCCCCTAGCGTCTTTATAAATTGAGGAGGCAATATACTTTACCGCGTGGTGTGGCGAAATGAAGCTATTCAAGAAGCTACTGTTATCCGGCGAGGAGGAATTGTTCAGTAAGCTAGCGAAGCATGTGGATCTCTCGTTAAAGTCTATGCTGATTGTGGAGAAATTACTTAAGGGCGACATAAAAGATCATGAGATGGAGTCCCTGATAGTCGAAGTAATAACTTACGAAAAACATGGCGATAAAATAGCGGCTGAACTAACGGAAATGGTGACCCATGGTGCGGTGCCTGTGGCGCTCTTGGGTGATATAGAGTTCCTAATAGACAGGATAGATGACATACTTGACCTAACATACTTCATAGCGATGGAGTACGGCAGGGCCTTTAGAACCGGAATATACAGAACAGAACACGCGAGAAGCATGTACAAGGAGATACTCAAGGTAACTGTAATTGCAACTAAGGCTCTAGAAACACTTGAGAAGGAGTTAGAAATTGCTCTCGAGGACTTTAATAAGCTCCAGGAGCTAGATGACATAATTGACGTTTATGAGGATAGGGTCGATGAGATGAAGAACGCTATCCTAGATAAACTATATAGCTTAGGTCCTGAGATAAACGCCATAACCTTTAACCACTTGCTTGAGATGATTAAGAGCCTGGATACTATCGTGGATGCGTGCGAGGATGCCTCACATTTACTGATTAGGGTTATTAGTTCGATGCGATACTAGCGAAGTCCCCCAGTGAAATTCGATGCGTCATGACGGATACGGTAGTTGGTGAGTACCATGCAGGCGGTGCTTCAAGTACTGCTACTAATAACCGTGGCAATAGCTGTTGGAAATAATATGGGTGTCATTGCTGGGCCAGCCGCAGGTTCTAGGATATTGAGGCGAACCACGATCTCCGCTTTAGCAATAGCTGGCCTTAGCTTAGGGTACTTGCTCGAGGGTTGGAAGTTCTTGGGGGGAGTGAGCCTCCCGAGGAACGCTATAGAAGTATCATTCATTCTGGCAATAACCATACTGGTGATGCTCACAGTCAGCGGCTTCGTCACGTCCATAACGCAGGTCTTTGTTGGTATTTACATAGGTTACTTGCTCACATATGGTTTCGAAGCGACGGGTGATATCCTTAAGATACTGGGTTTCTGGTGCGTGACTTTCCTATCGTCTGTTATAGTAGCCTTTCTCTTCGTTAAGCTTGTAGCTTCACGGAAAACAGGGGTAATCAGTAATTTACTTGCACTTAAGCTTGCGAGCATAGTAATGGTGTTTATCACTGCCTACACCCTGGGTGCGAACACCATAGGCTTTGTAGTTGCGTTTGCTGGTCAGAGTGCGGGTGACTTGCTCACCATGGCACTCACGATATCCGGTATAGTTGTAGGTGTTCTGGTGATTCAAGGTCGACGCGGAGTTACTAAGCTGGGTTCCGGATTCTATGGATTAAGGTACACTAGCTCAGTAGCTCCCTACGTTTCAACTTTAATACTGACCGAGATAGGTACTCAGTTCTCCATACCGCTCCCAATGTCTATCTCAATATTTTCCGGCATGTTGGGGACAGCACTAGCTATGAGGCTCAGGTTGATAAGTAGGCGTAGGGTAGCGACGTACATTATGCTTAGCTGGGTATTGCCGCTGACCCTCTCAATCGTGCTCTCTTACATAACCTTCAAGGTGCTTTACCTTGGACGCATTCAGTGAGGTTGATAGGCGGGACTCCCGATATTCTTTCAAGATGGCTTCCAGATCTGCATAGGTTAGCTCCCTTTGTCTCATCATCTCTTCCTTAATTCTCGCGACCTCCTCCTCAGCCGCGCGCAATCTGCTAAGTGTCTCGGAGTCCACAGCGACTAAGCTTGGACTCACGTCCCATACTTCCCGGGCTGTTGTTGCTGGTATTAGGTACTCCTTTACGAGGAGTTTGGAGTCTTTCTCATGACCCGGCGGCAATACAACTTCCCTCGAGGCTAGGTTACCTACAGTACCGACCGAAAATATTTGACGCGGATCGTTAACGAACACTGCCCTTAACTTGTCATCACTCACTACGTACTTGACTCCGTAGCGCGGTAGGAGCGTTAATTCGCCCGCGAATACGCGTTCAAGAACTTTACCCACGGAGGTTAATCTTTCCTTCAAACTAAGCACTTTGTGCTCTAGTTCCTCAATTCTCTGCGAGGCATTCTTGAGCCTTGTCAGGAGCTCGCTAACCTTCCTATCCCTAGCAATTTTTTCGTTCATGGATTCCGTTAACGTTCGCACACTATGCTCTAGTTCCTTAATGCGGACTTCAGAATCTCTAACCTTACTCTTCAGAATTTCACGCTCTCGAAGCAATTCATCCACACGTCGTTCAAGCTCTCTGATCTTCTCAGTATATTTAGAGATCTCGTGAGCTTGATGTGGCAACGTTAGCGGGGCTTGCTTTCTTAATGAAGTTACTGAGGAATCGACTGGCTTAATATAGTCGTTAATTATATCCTCGATTATCGCGCTTAGGGGCTCATTCATCAGTATTCGTACCTTATATTTCTGTAGATTCTTTACGGAGAGCCCCATACTCCTGATTTTCTTCACCAGCTTGTCCAGCTTATCTTGGTAGAACCTATATGCCTTCAACGCCGCGGAAAGTGCGTCACGCTCATGTGTATTCTTGACCGCCACACTGTACGAGCGGCTGTACTCTGACACCAGTATTTCCTTCTCGCTTGTAGAGAGTGACCGTGGAGGCACGAATAGCTGGGCGTTCAACATCGCCGCAAGTTTTCTGACCATCTCGGGTGGTGGGTTCTTATCGGTAGCTACTATAACAGGTATGCCTATACTCGTGAGTTTCGAGAGTATCTCCCCTCGATCAAGCTCACGCCCGGATGTTATTAGGTGGGGCTTCATGTCTAAGTCTATTACAGCTAGGCCGACCTGCATTCCAGGATCGTAACCAACTATGAGGTACTTCTTAGGGATCTCCTGCGGCGCGACTAACTTGAGGAACTTCCTACTTATGACAGGTTTTATCCTCACTTCAACATCGTAGCCTTTAACTCTCTTTACAACACCGAATAGCTCTTCCCTCGATGCATATACGGTAAATACGGCCTGTTCAACCCCTCCCTTACTACGGCGAATCATTACGTCGTAATCGAATCCGCGGCGCTCTAATTCCTCCCTAAGCTTCTTAACCATTCGCGCTACGGCTCCCCGAAGATTTCTCTGGAATTTGCCCGCGCGCGAGCCTCCCGCATGACCAGACCTACCCTTGAATACGTTTATCCTGACCTTCCTTTCGTAAACGTCTAGTCTTTCTCCGTACCCACTCCATGCTAGGGTTGCAACGAGGACTGCTGTCTTGGCGGGGTTCAGCTTACCTTTATCGAGTTCCATGCCCGCTATGCTGGCTACACGTCTTAAGTTCATGAGGGTCTGCCCTTCTAACGTTACCTGAATGAACTCCGTGTCCGGTGGTACGAGCTTCAGTATTCGAACTAAGTTCCTTTTGGAGCCCCCTAATTCAAGGATGTTGTCCGTTGCAAGCGTTGCGGGTCTGTAATCCCACAGGTACCTCACTAACCGGCCAAGGTTGCCTCTATCTACCTTAAGCACTCGGCCGTTCTTAACTAGCGCTATAGCGTAGACGTACTTGTTAAGGGCTTTGCCGCCACTCTTAACTATGTCTACGCCTACGTATGTCCGCTCATGCCCACAGCTTCTCTGCTTCTCCCCGGACGTACTTGATGGCCCTCTCGACATCAATGTTGACTCGGTAACGGCGCTTAAAGAACTTGAGCACGTATTCCACGTCTCTGCGGAGAAGAGCCTCGTGATTCGGGTCGTCTCTGTAAACGTATTGTGGCCAGTCAATTATGTAGGGTACCTCATCATCACCTTCTATGGAGACAACTATGTTGTATTCACTTAAGTCACCGTGAACTATGCCCACATGGAGGTAGGCTTCCCTCAAAGTGCTTAGTATCTTTTCAAGGAGTCCCTCAGGGTCAATTGCTACCTTGTAGCGGTAAAGTTCGATCCCACTTATGTAGCTTAACACTACTGCATGTCTATTCCACCCGTAGGTCTTAGGGACATATGGTGTGAATTTAATTAGATCTCTCAATGCTTTATACTCTCTTTCAGCAGTGACTTTAGATCTGATCATCCAATTGGTCTCATCTACTAGGTATGATCGCACCCTCTTTACTTTCTGGAAGCTAACGCGCCCTATCTTATAAAACTTCACAGCGAGTAATTGCCCTTCAGGGTTCTTGGCAATGTATATCTCACTTTCTTTTCCAGTACCGACCTTTGTCCCGAGATACGCTATCACCCCGGCGTTACTAAGAGAATGAAGGGCCAGTAGATCTAGACCTATGTAGGTAAGGCGGTAGCCCGTCTTAGGGGTTAACGTCCGTATTATTGCTTTTATCTTGTTTAGCCTAGTCAACACACGTGCCAGAACCTTAGGCGGTAGCTTGCTCCTCCTTTCTATTACCTCTAAGGGGACATATTCGTACTTACTTAGCATCGAATCTAGGACTTTGAGGACGGTGAAACAATCCTTGTCTAAGCCCCTATAGAGCAGAGCTAACTCCATTCCTCAACCCTTTAATGAAGGGTGTAATGAACTAAAAATCTCAGCCACCGACCCCTCATCACTTTACCTAAGATATCAGACCCGGTTTCACTCATCACTGACGGCTGGAAGTGCCGACTTCTAAAATAGCATTGCTTGCCCGTTAACTATAAGATCCGTTAGCTTCGTTATATTCTCAAGTTCCTCGTTAATTATTGATTCCGCATCCGACTTCATAGAGAGGAATGATGCAGGATCTTCCGGAAGTATCTTCGCCACCGCTACTTGAGGCAAGTCTATTGGGTAACCTATTCTTGAGAGTATCTCTACATAAACCTCACGAACTTTCGGAATCTCACTGGCTATTCTGTTGGCTATCCTCATAGCTAATACGTTGTATATCTTACCAACGTGACTGACGGGATTCTTCCCTGCTGTTGCCTCAAGACTCATGGGTCTTAGGGGAGTTATTAGTCCGTTAGCCCTATTGCCCCTGCCCGTCATTCCATCATCCCCGTGCTCTGCCGACGTTCCCGTCACGGTTATGTAGGCTATCCCCTTGTCAGGCTTATCCGCCGTATTAACCTGAACCTCGACTTCGTAGTCAGGCGCTATCTTAGATGCTAGATCACTCACCTTGTTTAGAACCTCCTCCTTTACCGACAGGTAATGATCCATGTCAGGTATTAACGAAGATATCATGGCTGCCGCAATCGTTAACGTTATCTTCTTCCCTGTCCTTAGCCCCATAACCTTAATGTCTTCCCCAACCTCAGGTAGCTTTTCCTTGAATTCTCTAGAGTTAAGGAAGCGCTCGGTCTTTAGGACTAAAGTCTCCAGCGTTGAGAGCGGGGCGAAACTTACGCCAAAGCTTGTATCATTAGCTAATGGCTTGGTCTTCTTGCCTAGCTCGTAGACTCCTACAAGGTCTGAACTCCCGCTCCTTATCATGTAATCTACTATAACGTGACGCTCCGGGTCAAGGAAACGGAAGTTCTTCTTTATCCAGCTCTTGACGGCCCCGATAACAAGTGTCCCGACCGGAATTCTTTCTATTCCACCATCCCTGCTAATGACGTATTCCGTTGCCCTGCCAGCGACTATTATGTATATCGGGTGAAGGATTTCTCCGCCACCGAAGACAGGCCTTGCCTGACCCCCGACAAGCAGAACCTTATCGAGGTTGTGGTGAAGGATGTATCCGTAGTGCTCAAGATAGTATTTTGAGAGAATAACGCTAGACACCTCAGAAGCCGCATCCGCTATGTAGTCTGGATGTCCAATACCCTTCCTTTCAACAAGCTCTACCATCTGCTCCTCGACCGGCGTCCAGGAAACGGCCTCCACACGTATGTTTCTCCCCTGCATTTTACATACCTAATTTCAGAGGAGGGACGTATGAAATTAAAGCTTTCCTTATTTCTGATGAAACTACTTAACGCTACCGTTGAACTATAAGCAGCACCACATAGCAATGACGAATAAAATCGGCAGGGTTACTGCTTACGATAGTCAACGATTATGTAGAGGATCTGACTTCCTCTGATTAACACGGTGCCATACCTAGCTATGGGCTCTCCCCCCTCATCAGAGATTTCCTCGCAATCAGTCATGACTACATTCATTGTGGGGTCAGTCATTATTAGCCTACCGTAATACGAGTTCCCGTCCTTAATCTTAACTAATACGTCCTTATTGACGGACGACCTCAGGGTCCTTAAGGGACTCTCGCTTCTCTGGATTGCCATAGTCCACACCTACAGTCTAACCTAATGCCTCCTAATTTAAGTTTTAGGTGAGTTCCCCGTACTGGGCAGGCCACGACTTTTAAAGCTATTCATTAAAATACTTGGGGGTTATTTATGAGCGAGCGCGGTGAGATAAGCGTTGGTAATAGGCCTTTAGGGGATTACATTGTCTCGGCAGCAATACTATTCAACCAAGGATATCGGCAAGTGTTGATACGTGGGAGAGGCAATAACATCTCTAAAGCTGTGGCGCTGTATAATGCCCTAAAGGAGCGTATGGGTGACGCCCTAAAGCTTGTGGATGTTCGAATAGGAAGCAATGAGGTTAGGGGCAGGATAGTGTCGTTTATTGAGATACTAATAGAGAGAATCTATTAGTGAATATCATCGAACGTTTTCTGTTCCGTATTACAGTGCCTCCACGTGTGTCTGAGCTTCCGATACTGCCGGCAACTCTTCTGAGGCCATCATGAGTTCGCGGCCCACCCTAATCCGTACAACATCACTCAGCAGTAGGATTAGGGCGCTCTTCCTGCTTATCTTACCCTCCCTTACTAGATCCAGTAACGCCTCTAACTCCCTTGTAGCTTTTACATCGCTTAACTCTGGGTAATATCTACTTACTAGGTCTGCAACCTCCATGCCAAGTTTCGTAGGTATTAAGTACAGTCTCTTCTTGGAGGCTATGACGTAACCATGGCGCATGTTATTCTCAACTGCCTTTGCATACGTGCTAGGTCTCCCTATTCTCTTCTCCTTCATTATCCTGATTACGTCTGACGCCGTATAGAGTGATATCTCTGATGCCCGTACTACTTTGGACTCTATGTTCTCGCTAAACCTGAATACTTTTCCTTGTGCGAGGTACTCGTAGATTCTTTCCGGAAGTACTTTCATGAAGCCCTCTTCGATTATTTCAACAGGCACTTCCACGTGGAGTTCCATGTCACCAAGCATTACCCTGAACTTACGGACACGTAGCTTTGCTGGGGTCATTTGCGAAGCTATGAATCTGCGGAATATTAGCTCATACAGTTTCTTATGGTACCACGTTAAGTTACTGAACGACATGAACCCTAGGTCTTCGACCTCGTCAAGACTCTTCAGGGGCTTAGTCGGCCTTATACACTCATGCGTTCCTTCACCTCCCCAGGATCTAGGACGTATGTCAGAGCCGTACCCTTCTTTAATTAAGTACTCCTTCGCAATCTCGATTCCCGTAGCAGAGACATGGGTACTATCAGTTCTATGATAAGTTATATAACCAAGCTCGAAGAGGTTCTGTGCAATCTTCATTACCTTACCTGGGCTTAGCTTAAGTACCCTTACCCCATCAAAGAGTAGCGTGTCAGTAGTATATGGCGGTCGTGGGTTCTGCTCCTTCTCGTACTCCTCGATTAATTCTAGGGTTACCCCTTCAGATGCAACGTGACGAAGAATTCTTTCCGCTACATCCCTGTCTTTCGTGAAGTACTTAATGCGTAGTCTCTCTGGCAGCGTGATTATCAGTAGGTATCCTTTTGAGTCAATGTACTGCCTATATCGGTCTACTACCCACTTGAGGACAGGTGTCTGCACCCTTCCTCCGCCGAGCCAGTACCTGTCCAGCCTCTCCTTGAGGACCGCGCTTAGCTCGAAACCTATTAACCTATCGTCAACCCTCCTTACGATCTGGGCATCAACTCTCCTTAGGTCTATGTCCCTCGGGTTCAGTAGAGCTTTGAGGAAGCCCTGCCTAGTCACTTCGTGGAACTCTATGCGTCTAAACACGTTAACGTACGGGCGAAGCAGTAAGTACACATCGTAAGAGATTTTCTCTCCCTCATCGTCGGGATCCGTAGCAAGGAACACCATGTCAGCCTCCCTTGCAAGCTTTCTGAGCGCATCCACGATCTTCTTGCTATCACGTATCCTCGTAGAGCCACACCTAGGGCACTTATCTATTTCATCCGTGGTTTGGTAACCGCAGTCAGCGCATCTTTTAATTGTCGAATACACAGGTGTCAAACCTGTCTGGGCTTTCCTTATGCCGTGGAGTCCGCCGTTTATCTGTAGGTCAAGTATGTGACCTAGAGTTGGGGCTATCGTCGCTACATAAACCTTATCGTTTAGCGTAATCACGGTCTCATACGCAACGTATTCCCCTAGGTACCTTCGTCCAGGCCTACCGAACATCTTGGAAATAGTCCTTGCTTTAGTAGGTGACTCAACGACTATTAACACCGACTTAATCTTATTTACATCCATGCCCTCACTGGCACCGCTCCTTGATTCCTTCTGCTTTCTCTTTATCTCATTAAGGTCAGCATCCTCTAATGGGATCGGGTTGTAGGAGGCAACATAGTTCCGTAACTTCTTCTGAAATATATTGAGAATGTCCTCGTCAAGGTAAAATATTATTGACAGTCCTAATGTCATCCTACCCCTGAATAACCTGCTACACCTACCAGATGCTTGTATATACGTCATTACATCAGGTATTCTGACAACGAGCTTACCCCTCTTGCTAATGATGACGTAGGACTCACTGACGAATTTCCCGTGTTCCCTTATGTATGTGGAGATGAACTTCATTAACTTAGGTATGGTGCGTTGAATCCTCTCCTTAATCTCTGCTAGGAATCCCTCCAACTCAATATACCCTTTTATCCCTGCCTGCAGCACCTTGATCTTCCCTGGGCTTAACTTAGTTAAGATCCTCACGAGCTCCTTCTCTTCCTCACTAAGCATGAATCCCCTCCTTGACGCCTCAATGAGTGTTCTCACGAAGGATCTGGGATTTTCTAGCATTGATCGTAAGTCGAACTCGAACTTAGGGACACCAATAAATACTGTATTGTATATTAGTAGCGGTTCATCTATTCCTCTAGTTAGTATTCCGTAGTATGTTGCGACACCGACAAGTACTTCGGCCTCCCCGCTCTTCAGTAGCTCTAGTGCTTTCCTCGATGTCGCGAGTGATGCCTTAATTCCATGTTTTACTAAGGTACTCACAAGCTTCTTAGCACCACTTACACCGATCTCCTTACTCACGAATACTAGTGTGCCTCCCTCCAGCTCCTTAAGTACCTTAACTAACTTGCCCTCGTCGTAGGGCGTAATTACCTCAACGATATTACGTAAGTAATCCATTATCGATCCAACTTCAAAACCCAGTAACTCCCGGAGGACCTTTATCCTAGTTCCCTTCGCCCTGCCTGTGGCGCTCGCTATTAATAACTGCCCTACACTACTCACATCCAACACTGCCGCTAGTTCTAACTCAACATCATAGAGCTTCTTACTAACCTCCTCGGCACGCTCCTCGTTACCAGCATATTTGTAGAAGAATAGCTCGGACTTAAGCGCGACTATCTTACGAGCTAGTTCTATTGCTCTCTCCCCTATACCTAGTGTTTTTAGTATTAGGTCTATTAGAGAGGACGACTTCAGTAGCGCGTCGAAGTCATCCACAATCACTAGCCCATACCTAATATCCTGAAATAGGTCCTTATTGCGGAAGAGGAATGCGTGTGTCAGCACATCCACACGTTTACCAGCGTTGTTCTGTTCACTCTTCTTGAAGGTCGTTGAATCGAATACCATTACGCCCAGTCCTTCACCAAGTGATTTCAGGGAAGATACTACTTGCTTCATTAGCTCCCTAGTAGGCACTATGTACAGAACCCTCTCACCTTTATGTGCCTTGAAGATCGCATAGACCTGGAGAAGCGTGGTTTTCCCGACACCCGTCGGCGCAATTAGTGCAAAGGACTCTCCCGCTAGCATCCTTCTGGCCCACGCCAATTGTATGCTCCAGAACTTCTTCCCCGTTAGTTTATTGAAGAACTCTTCAAAGTCCCTTAACTCGTCCTCAAGGAGGAACGCGTCTATTAGTCCCTTTACACGCCCTAGATCGGTGATTACCTTCCTTAATCCCAAGGTCTTTACGCGTTTAGCCTCTCTCTCCGGCAAGCACCTATTGCAGGGTAGCCCAGCAAGCAACCTCTTCTCCGTTATTGGCCCTCCACAGTTAGGGCACATACCCTTGATGATCATCCTAAATACCTGTGTGAAGGTTGTTACTTGAAGGCACCTTATAAGACCTCTACCTCATAAGGAAAGCGGGGATACTGAATGCACCCGCGTGTTTTGACGGTCGCCGAGGTGAGGGCTACAGATCTAAATTCGGAGTTCTGGGGTGTTCCAACAAGGCTTCTGATGGAAAATGCAGGAGCTGGAGTAGCTCGCGTGATAGTTGACGCTGTAGGGGAGGGGCCTCACACTGTTGCGGTGGTGGCTGGTTCTGGTGGGAAGGCGGGTGATGCTTTCGTTGCCGCGAGGCATTTACTGAATCATGGATTTCAGGTTAACGTGTACTTAACCAGCAAAGTGATTAGGAATGAGGACGCCGCGGCTAATTTCGAGGTACTCAAAAACCTTAGGGGAGTTAGAATCACCCGTTACTCCTTAGGACAGCAGTTCTCTGAGGACGTGATTATTGACGGATTACTGGGGACAGGCGTTCGTGGCGCACCCCGCGGGGATGTTGCTTACGCCATAAGATCAATTAATTCGTCACAGGGCTTGAAGATATCGATAGATGTACCCTCCGGCGTCAACCCAGATACCGGGGAGGTACCTGGGGATGCTGTTAAGGCTGACATAACAGTAACAATGGCGGCAGTAAAGCCTGGACTCCTTAAAGCCACAGAGTACGTGGGTAAGTTAGTAGTTGTCAACATAGGCACGCCGAAGAATGCCTTTGAGGCTGTAGGGCCGGGGGATGTCGCTGTATGGTTTAAACCTAAGGAGCGTAACGCAAAGAAAGGTGATGGAGGGCGCGTTCTCGTATTCACTGGCTCAAAAGAGTTTGTGGGAGCACCATGGCTAACAGCGCTTGGGGCGTGGTACGCGGGCGCCGACTTAGTGTTCCTCGCATCACTTGAGGAAGTACTAAGCCACAGATTCAGTCCTGAGATTCTAGGGGTACCACTTAAGGGAGATCACTTAAACGCGGATCACGTGAACATTCTGAAGAAGCAGGGCTTCATACGTAAGGTCGATGTGATAGTTGCTGGGCCGGGATTAGGCCTTCATGACGGGACGGCAGGCTTCGTTGAGAACCTACTAAAACTTGCCAGCGAGTTAAGCATACCCTTAGTGCTTGATGCTGATGCACTAAAAGTATTACCTAGCATTAATGTACCTGAAGACGTGACCTTAGTGCTTACGCCTCACCTAGGTGAAGCGACAGCACTGCTACAAAGAAGCCTTCATCCTCATAGTATTAATGAAAGGGTTGCCATAGCCCTGGAAATCTCTAGGAAATATAGGGCAAACGTTCTTCTGAAGGGACCGGTGGACGTTATTGCAACACCGACAGGAAACTATAAGTTAAGGATTGGTGTCGGCCACCAAGACATGAGCTGCGGTGGCACCGGGGATGTGCTGGCCGGTATATTGGCGACTGCCTTAGTTAGGACTAAGGATCCCTTTAGGGCTGCCTGCGTAGCCGCGTTCACAAATGCTATTGCCGGTGAGTACGCTTACATGCAGGAGGGTAAGGCATCACCGCTAAATATATTGAAGTACGTTCCTCAGGTCTTGAAAGATCCTTTAGGTTTTTCTAGGAAATATAGGGAGCTTAAGCATACACTAAACTCATAACCCCAGATAACAGAATCAACGACGTGGTGCTGATGGCGCTTAAGCTAATATTCGTTACGGGGGGTGTGCTTTCGGGGCTTGGCAAAGGGGTCGTAACAGCCTCTCTAGGATTATTGCTTAAAGCCTCGGGGCTATCTGTTACGGCAATAAAGATCGACCCTTATGTTAACGTTGATGCAGGAACCATGAATCCTTACATGCATGGAGAAGTATTCGTAACAGAGGATGGTGGGGAAACTGACCTCGACTTAGGGCACTACGAAAGATTCCTCAACATCAACCTAAGCAAGAAGAACAACATAACGACGGGAAAGGTTTACTCCACCGTAATAAGGAAGGAACGGAAAGGTGAATACCTAGGTCAAACCGTCCAGATAATACCACATGTCACCGACGAGATCAAGAAAGAAATCCTTGACGTAGCAAGGGAGCAGGAAACCGACGTCGCCATAGTTGAGATCGGGGGCACCGTAGGCGACATTGAAGGATTACCCTTCCTAGAAGCCGCCAGGCAATTAAGGCTAGAGTTAGGAGAAACTAACACGCTCTTCGCTCACGTAGTCCTGGTACCCAAGTTAACCACTACGGGTGAACTGAAGACCAAACCTGCCCAACACAGCATCCAAGAATTACGCCGAATAGGTATTCAGCCAGATATCCTCATCGCTAGATCACCCACACACCTCAACGCTGAGGCTCGCAGGAAGTTATCGCTTTTCGGGAACGTACCTGAGAGGGCGATATTCAGCGATCCCGACGTTGAGACTGTGTATGAAGTGCCTCTAGTCCTACATAAGCAGAAAATACTTGATGTAATTAGCGACAAGCTACGGATCAAGTTAAATAAGCCGGATCTAACCGCTTGGAAAGAGTTCGTAGAGAGAATTAAGACCGCATCTGAACCCGTAAGAATAGGAATGATAGGTAAATACACTAAGTTAAGGGACAGCTACCTAAGCATCATTGAAGCCTTGAAACACGCCTCCGCAAAGCTAAACTTAAAGCCCATTCTAAAATGGTTTGAGGCCACAGACATAGAGCGGGGCCACATAGACCCTAAAGAAATCCCTGAAGACATAGACTGCGCTGTAGTACTACCAGGTTTCGGTAAGAGAGGACTGATGGGCAAGATAGAGGCTGTAAGGGAACTAAGAGAATCGGGCAAACCTGTGCTCGGAATATGCTTCGGGCTACAGGTAATGGTTGTTGAGTTCGCTAGGAATGTTTTAGGATATAAGGACGCGAACAGCACTGAGATAGATCCTAACACTCCCCACCCAGTAGTAGACTTAATGGACTTCCAGAGAAACGTTGAGGTACTAGGCGGTACCATGCGCCTTGGCGCAAGACCCATAAAGTTAGTTCCAGGTACGCTAGCGTACAAGATCTATGGTGGCGCAGAAATAGTGCTTGAGAGGCACCGCCATAGGTATCAAGTCAACCCAGATTACATTGATGAGTTCCAAGACCACGGATTCATAGTAAGCGGCACTAGCAATGATTGCATAGCTGAAATAATGGAGCTTAAGGATTCTAAGTTCTACATAGGCACACAAGCGCATCCAGAATTTAAGAGTAGGCCCCTCAACCCCTCACCGGTATTCGAAGGATTACTCATTGCTGCTTCGAGGAGATAGAGAAAGAATGAATTGCTTAAACAGTATAAATCTCCATAAATTTCTTCATAAATCAGTATAACATTAAAAATAATTTGGTTAATCGCGAAATATATTTGGTTATATCGAAATGAGGTTTGAAGACACTATTATGTTGAAAGAAGGCTCTATATTAATGCTAGGAAATGAAGCAATAGCCAGAGGAGCTCTTGAAGGAGGCATGGGCTTAGCGGCCGCGTATCCAGGAACCCCTTCCTCCGAGATCGTGGAATCCCTTCTTAAGGTAAAGGACAAGCTGGGAATTTACGTCGAGTGGAGCGTCAACGAGAAAGTGGCGTTTGAAGTGTCTTACGCTGCAGCTATTTCGGGTGTTAAGTCGCTTGTCGCGATGAAGCACGTGGGACTCAACGTAGCTGCGGATCCGCTGATGAGTTCGGCATATACGGGTGTAAGGGAGAGTTTCGTGATAGTAACTGCCGATGACCCGAGTATGTGGAGTAGCCAGAATGAACAGGACAATAGGTTGTATGGTGTGCACGCCTATATACCCGTGTTTGAACCCTCGGACCCTGGGGAGGCAAAGGAATTATGTAAATTTGCTTTTGAGTTCAGCTCAAAAGTAAGGCACCCAGTAATCCTAAGAACGACTACCCGCCTAAGCCACACGCGCGGCCCAGTTACCTTAGGAGCGATACCAAGGTTAATCACGCGCGGTGAGTTCACCAGGAGAAAGGAATACGTACTCACGCCGTCGAACGCTAGGAAAGATCGGGAAGCAATGCTAACAAGATGGAAGAAGATCATGGATGAAGTTAACGTCGTTCCGTTTAATAGAATAGAGGGTGACGGAAAGAACTTAGTAGTAGCGTCAGGAATAGCGTACGCGTATGTGAAGGAAATAATTGCATCTGGGAAAGTAGGCGACGGTTGGAAAATACTAAAGCTCAGTACACCGTACCCTATTCCTAGGAAACTGCTCCTTAAAGCCCTAGAAGGTGTCGAGAAAGTCCTGATTGTGGAGGAGCTAGAACCTGTTGTTGAGAAGGAAGTAAAAGCCACACTTTACGAGGAGGGAATTACTATAGAGCTGCATGGGAAGGACCTTATCGGGCTTCCCTACGAGATGAGTCACGAGCGAGTATATAGTGCGTTAAAGTCATTTACTGAGGGCAGAAAACCAACAGTACTGGCAACAAGTAGTGCGAGGGAAGCCCTACCGGTACCCCCACGCCCGCCAACATTCTGCCCGGGGTGCCCATACCGCCCGCTCTTCTATGCCATAAGAAGGTATCTCGACAGGAGAAAACTAAACTACGTAGCTGCTGGCGACATAGGGTGTTACGCGTTAGCTCATAACCCACCATATAATCTCCAGGACGTAATTATCAATATGGGCGGAAGTATAGGGACTGCTAATGGATTCGCGCACGTACTTGACTCCGTCATACTCGCCATAATCGGTGACTCAACATTCTTTCATACAGGCATACCCCCGCTGGTGAACGCCGTATGGCATAGGACACCCATGATTACGATAATCCTCGATAACGAGATCACCGCTATGACTGGCCATCAGCCCTCACCTACTACAAGAGGAGCAGACGCTACCGAGAACTACATTCCTTTAGAGAGCGTTGTTAGGGGGCTTGGAGTTAACTTCGTCGAGGTGATAGACCCCTTCGACGTGTCACAGGTTGAAAACGCCCTCAGCAAGGCGATGGAGTACGCAAGTAAGCGGAGGGAACCCGCCGTAATAATAGCTAGGCGAAAATGCGCCCTAAGCGCCCTACGGAGTCTAAGGAAAGCCGGAATAAAGCCGCCACTCTTCAAAGTTGACTTAAGCAAGTGCATAAAATGTGGTATGTGCTATAACATCTTTGCGTGTCCCGCGATTTACCCGGATAAGGAGGGTCGTGCCCACATAGATCCTGGACTCTGTGTAGGGTGCGGAGCATGTGTACAGGTATGCCCAGTCAACGCGATAGTGCCTGTGGATCATCCCGATACATATGAGTTGCAGAAAGGCTTGATAGAGAAATTCTGGAGGTGAGGCACCTTGGCGCTTAATATAATTGTAGTTGGGGTAGGGGGTCAAGGCATACTCACCCTCTCAAAAATCCTTGGCGCGTGTGCGGTCGAAGCAGGTGTTAAGGCTCTAGTTGCTGAGACCCATGGCATGAGTCAGCGTGGGGGTTCAGTGATAGTTCACGTAAGGGTAGGTAATGACGTGTACGCCCCCACCGTACCACTGCGTGAGGCGCACGTAATGGTCACATTAGAAATGCTAGAAGGTGCCCGTTACTTAAATTATGTCAACCCGAAGTTCTCGCTCAGCGTAGTAAACGACAAAGTACTGAGACCGTCAATCCCCGGTGCGAAGGTTCCGGAGAAGGAGACTATACTGAAAGCAATAAAGAGTCATTCAGCCCTCACGGTGGTAGTTAACGCTTCAGAGGAGGCAATTAAGCTTGGTAACCCTGCAGGAGCTAACATGTTCATGCTGGGATTCCTAGCGGGGCTACTGGAGTTCATGGGCTTACCTATGCAGAACTGCTGCACTGATAGGATACCTTATCCGAGCACCGATCTCGGAAAGGCTAATGTAGCCATATTTAAGCGTGGGTTAGTGGAAGCTAGCGCATTTCTTGAGAGGATAAGAGGGAAAGATATGAAATTACCGTGGCTAAAGAGGAGCTTCTTCAAAGACTAGGTTTTTACTTAATCAAGGTGAAGGATTAGCATCAAAAACTTACCTAACTCAAATTTAACTACCTAATGTTCGCTACCGAGGTCATATTATTTTTGACTCAATTATGATCATCGTAGTTGTGCCACGTACTTGCGGTATCCTTCGAATCTTATTTATTACTAACTCCCTTAGGGATTCGTGGGAGTCAGCCTCTGCTTTAACCACGATGTCATACATACCATATACTACGTGTATTTCCTTGACGCCCTCTATTTGTGAAAGCGCCTCCATAACTTGTGATTCCGCGCCTATCTCGGTATTTACGAGAACTATCGCGGCAGGCATAGCGCCATCATCGTATATACTGGTATACAATCCTAATAAACGAAACTGCCGAAGTAAAACCTGCCTCTTACGTGAAAACGTCACACTAAGCAAATTTTGATGATGCCAGGAAGTTCAGTAGCCCGGTTCTCCTCATCCTAGGTGAATCTATGGATCCGCCCTTACAAAGCTCATCATTTCCCGACTGTCTTATCGTCCTTAGCTAAATATATGTGCCCCAAAGACTTTAACCCATGAGTTGAAATCTCCTCCTAGGCGTTGGGTAGGATGAAGCTGAAGGAAGGCTACTTCGCTAATCTAGTGGGGCAATACTCACGGTTCGACAATGAAGCGCACATAGTAATGGACGCACTTAGATTAGGTGGTGAGTCCTACATAATAATGAAGCCCTCAGTTGTTCCTTTAGATATTAATGGAGTAACAAGGCACATTACCCTACCTCCATTAACCCTAATCACACCTAAGCCTTTGGACACTGCCTACAGATATTATCGTATTGCAGAGGAGTGCTGGGTAGATGGAAAATCCTTGCTGAGCAGCCGCCCTGACGTTATGGGAGCAGGCGCTCTCAAAGACTTGCTTGACCCTATAATGCAACTCGTCAGTAAGCGGGCAACCTCTGTTTGGGGCGGCAAGTGCTTTGTAGTTGATGCCAACTCCGGAATTACGTGGGATGGCTACTTCAGCAAGGTGTTTCATACGAAGCACATTGTCCTACTACCTGGATTGACCGGTGTAGTTACCGAACCTGTTCGGGGTTTAGCATGGCATTTATGGCGTGTCCATCCCATGCTTTACGGTTTGAAGTACTCTAACACTACCCTTGAGGCTGAGATTGTATGTGACATTCCCGAGAAATTGATGGTACTTTCAAAGCCTCTAGTCTTCCTTGGTGACCACGTGTTAGTAAGTGAGATCCCATATAATGGGTCAATAATTATGACTGGGCTCATAAATGACGAGGAAATTATGAAGGTACTTGCGCTGAGGGCATTACTCTACGTTTGTTAAATCCTTAAAGTCCTGCATGCTTATCTTCTTCCTTTTCCTTGACTGAATCTCCTCAGCTGTTCCCTTGGCAACTACTTCATACAACTTAGCCTCCTTTCCCTCACCAGGCCGCAATAATCTGCCGAGCCTCTGGATGAATTGTCGACGTGAACCCGTCCCGGCCACTAAAATGCCTACGTTAGCGTCGGGTATATCTAAGCCCTCATCCCCTACCGTGGTTACTACTAGAACCCCACTCCTGCATTTCTTGAATTCCTCCAACACCCTCCTTCGTTCCCGCGCATCCATTTCACCGGTGAGTAGGTATGCCTTCACCCTATCAGCCAATGTTTTTGCTAGATCCACGTAGTGGGCGAAGATTATTATCTTGGATCCTTCAGCAAGCTCTCTCCTTATTATTTCCTCGACCTTCCTCAGCTTAGCCTCGGATTTCTGTATTATTTGACGCATCTCGGAGTGAATACGTAGTGCTTGGATGGCTCTAGCGTCTCCTCTCTTTGCCGCGTCAACTATCGTGTCGAAACCAACGTAACCTGCTAGTCTCCTGAACTTCTTCTTTAGTTCCTCATACCTCTTCTTCTCAGCAGGAAGTAATGGCACCTTGACAGTTATTATCCTGTACTTAGCCAAGTAACCCTTCTCCGCAAGCTCTTGAGGAGTCTTATAGTATACTATACCCCCCATCAATGGGAACAATACCACATGTTTCCCGTCCTCCCTATAGGGTGTGGCTGAGAGCCCTAACCTATACTTGGATGGCATGCTCACAGCTATGTGTTTGAACTTCTCTGCTGGCAGATGGTGAACTTCATCTATTATGATGTAGTTAAAGTATGGTGCAAGTTTTGCTGTATGCTTATACGCTGTTTGGTAGGTCGCTAGCGTTATGGGCGCGATTCTCTTCTCTTTACTATAGTAGAGACCTATGCTATATTCCGGAATGTTCGTGAATTTTAAGAATGCATCCTTCCATTGCATTAACTGCTCTTTGGTGTAGGCTATTACTAAGGTTCTCTGTTTTACCTTAGTTACTGAAGCCACACCTATTACGGTCTTCCCGGAGCCTGTGGGCAGCGCTATGACGCCGCGTCCGTCATTCTTTAACCAAGACTTTATGGCGTCTTCCTGATAGTCTCTTAACTCACCGGTGAACACCACGTCAATGTTCAGAGGAAGATCGCTTCTGAATCCCGTGAGGTCCTCTATGTTGAATCCTAGATCACGTAAGCGGGTCTTTAATTCGTGATATTTATACGGTAGCGTATAGAATACCTTGTCCTTCGAGTCGTATCTTAGCAAATCCCTTAGTTTGTCGTAAAGCTTGCCTAGGTATCGCTCAAATTTAACACAGATTCTCTTGCCATCGAAAGAAAGTATTACTGACCCCCTATCTACACGAAGGTAATTATTAAGCACGACCTCGATTTCAGGGTCATACTCAGCGCCTACATCGTCTAAGATAGATAGGATCTCATCAACTGAAAGACCACTGGATAATACTTTATTTTTCGATAAACGAAAGTAAGAAATGCCTTTGCTTCTACCCACATAGTCGGCTACTCGCAGTAATTTCTTAAAGTCTTCAGAATCAATCCATCCTTTAACCCAGATCTTCAATCGGTCTACGTCATTAACCACTAGAATACACCTCTCTCGGAAGCCGCATGTACATGGTTAGTCATCAGCTTTGTTTAAGGTTTTCCTCGTTAGGTCTAAGCTAACATGTGTAAATCCCTACTCATAAAATTCTACAATTACTCGAACCCTTACTGTATCACTACTGAATGCTGGAGGCTCCTCACCCATGTCTACTGCGAACGTAACTTCATTCCCTAAGCTATCAACAAACTTAACTTCAGCAACGTAAGTTTCACCTTCACCTTTTTCTAGCGATTTCATGAGGGCTTCATATAGTCTTGAAAAGGCCAGCTGAAATGATACAGGGTTACTTAAGTCTTGCGGAGTTATCTTTGCCTGTGCTAATCCTTTAGCAATGTTCAGAGGTACTTTACTTATTCTCGCAATCCCAGCGAATTCCACCTTATGGAGGCTTTCCTCCGTTATCCTCACCTGAGTAGGTAACCAACACAATACTAATAAGCGGTTCCTAAACATCCTCTTATTGGACTACAACAAAACTTATAAGGCGGAGGCAAAGAATACTCTGCGAACAAAGCAATTTAGACAGATGAGGTGAGAGAGCAATGTCATCCCAAGGTCCAATCTCAAGCAATGTAGTCCTAGTAGGTAAGAAACCTGTAATGAACTACGTACTAGCTACCCTAACCCTGCTAAACCAGGGCGTCTCAGAGATCGTGATAAAGGCTAGGGGCAGAGCCATCAGCAAGGCTGTTGACACCGTTGAGATAGTGAGGAGCAGGTTCCTCCCCGACAAGGTGGAGATCAAGGACATCAAGATCGGTAGCCAGGTAGTGACCACTGCTGAGGGCAGGCAGACTAGGGTCTCCACTATCGAAATAGTAATTGCTAAGAAGGAGTAAGTAGCAGGCCTTAAGTGAAATTAAAGACTTTCGGTGCTTTTTTCCTGGCCACTCAATAAAGGCTGGCTTGAAGCCATAGCCTCGCAGAAAACGCGTTAATAGCTTCCCTATCTACTACATCTTTGGTTGAGATCATTGGGAAAACTACTTCAAATGCTCGAACAATGTGAACACCCCTTACTGCAGGTAGCATTAGATTTTACAAACATTGAAAAAGCCATACGTGTCATGTCTGCTTTGAGAGGTCTTCCAATCCCGATAATAGAGGTTGGAACACCCCTAATCAAGGCTGAGGGTATAAGGTCCATAGCCATAATTAAGGCCATGACAAGTGGTGATGCTTTAATCCTTGCAGACATGAAGACAGCTGACGTAGGTGCCCTCGAAACCAGTATGGCAGCCCGCTACGGCGCGGATGTCGTGACCATTCTTGCATCAAGCGATGACGCTGTTATAGAGGCCGCCATCACTGAAGGAAGGAAACTAGGCGTGGACGTCATTGCTGACACCATAGGTTTGCGACCCGATATAATCCCTCAACGCGTTAGAGAATTACATGAGCTTGGAGTTAACATAATTAATATCCATTCAGGAATTGATGTCCAACGAAGACTCGGTATTAGGGCCACGTCATTCCGAGACCTTGCTCGTAAAATAAAGAGTGACTTGAGCGACGTGATCATCTCCGTTAGCGGGGGGATAAAGCCCGAAGATATTGAGAAATTCGTCGGAGCCTGCATTGATATTATTGTCATAGGCTCCGCCATTACTAAAGCACCCGATCCGCGCGGGGCAGCGACACGCGCGCTTGACGCGTTATCGCGCGTACCACGGAAGTAACGCGCTCTACGTTTTTTAAGGTTTGAAATACCCCACTTACATTCGTGGGTGATGACGCACGTTAGAGGTAATGCTGTTCATAGCAACAATTACGCTGATTATCTTAGCCGTGACTGGCTACGACCAATACATAGCAACACGCATAAGAGCCAAAGCGCTAGCTTCATCAAGTCACACCTTCCGGCCAGGGTCAAGTAATTCCCTAGCTGAGGTGGACCCACATACAAGGATGAGAATAAAGAAAGTTAAGGCCGTTAAGGTTGGGAGCTATCTAGTCATTACGTTAGTTATAAGTGAAAGTAGCTCTAGTGGAGATAAGGTTGAGGTGGATGATCCTTCACTACTAATACCACTGGTTAGCGCTCTGGACGATGAAGAAGGTGTGGAAGCTATTTCATAAAAAGATCCTCGTACTCCTTTATGAGTGACACACTTGTCTTAGTATCAGCAAATAGGCGTACCACTTCATTGACGTCCTCCACGAGTACCTTTGAATGCCCATTCCTGCCAGCAACTATTGCTGCAGGTCTGAGAAGTTGCACTGCATACCTTAAGCTCCTCTCAGCACCTATATCAGCAAGTCTCTCAAGTGCCTCATCGCTTAACTCGACTCCTTCCTCGTCAGCTCTTATTTCTATTATCTTACGTATCTCATCCCTCGTGTAAGGCCTTACAGGAATCAGCAATAACCTGTCAAGAAGGTCTAGCGGTATGCCATGAGGTGAATCTATGTCCGTGCCCCGGATCTTCGTTATGCCCCTGTTTGTTGCTAGTATGAGGATCGGTGAGAACTCCGACTCCAGCACCCTCGTTAAGAATGCGAATGCCTCAAGGTCCAATAGGTGCGCGTCATCTATGAAGAGCACGCCAGGCACAATTTCCGCTTTACCTTCCTCAATCCATTTGCGAACCTGATTATTGACGGACTTCCTCACCTCCTCGTCTATCTCCTTCTCAAGTTCTATGCCAAATAACCCTGTAAGCGATAGCCTCTGGCTGGCGGCATATACATCTAGGTCGTTTAGAGTGAATACTCTCACTATTTCTTTCTCCCGCTTGACTGGGCCGCTAGGCATCTCCTCTTCCAGTCTCCATGGTTCAACGTCGTAGTACTTAGCCTTCTCAACACCACGGACCCTGCCCACCTTATGGACCACTCCTGTCTCGGCATCAATCCATATGTGATCCCCGCGCCTCACACGTAACTGGACTAACTGCGCAGTGACCTCCTCACCAACATTTAGTGTGAGTTCGTCATGTTTCGTCGCCAAGGTTATTCGTGCTTCACGTGGCACCCTTACGTAGGGATTGAAGGGATGCCTGGCATAAGCTATTTTTATACTTCTCACCACACCCTCGTATACTTTCCGAACTTCCTTTATCTTAACACCCATAGCCTTTCGAACAGCCCTCATCAATATTTCAGTCTTCTTCACTTCAGTAGAGTATATTTCACCGCCGCTCAGAGCAACAAAGGGTGTGTCCTCCCCCAGCTCCCGGGCTATAGCTACGGCCAAGGCAGTTTTGCCTGTCCCTGGCGGACCCACAAATAGTATGCCCTTCCCTGCCATCTTGCCTTGCCTTATCATCTCGACAACTATGCCTGCCGCTTTTCTGGCCTCTAGCTGACCTACCAGTCCATCGGCCACGGGTTTCGGATTACCTTTTTCATCAAGCCCTAATCCACGTATGTGACTATGTATGCTTATGCCGTACTCACTCCGGCTTACCTTTATCTCCTTTATCTCCGCCATCAGCATCACCCAAAATCTATGAGATAGGGTCACGGGATTTAATTTTTGCCTAATTAAAACATCGGGAACGCTTAATTTTCCTAAGGGTCAAATAACAACGGTGATAGATTGTCGCAGAAAGGTTCTGGAGGAAGCAAGGAACTACGAATAGTAACTAAGCCTGTCGTAACGGTAGAGGTGGTTAAGAAGGACCCCAAGAAATTAAGGATCCTGCACATAGTTCAGGCTATGAAGGAAATCTCGGAGCGCTCTCTGACGAATCTCGTGTACATGTTGAAGAATGAGAAAAACGTTGACGTGGGATACGAGTTCATAATGATAGGAGATACCCCCAGTAGTAGAGCGCTGGCAGAGGACATCAGGATACTGCTATACTTAGGGTTACTCGAGACAGACCCTGTAACGCGTAGGTTGAGGTTAACGTCGACAGGTGAAGAATTCCTGGAGCAGAATAAGCTACCTGAGGACGAGATAGAATCCCTGATGAAGGCTATAGAGGAACTAAAACCTAGGATTGAGGCAGAAGAGTCAACTACTGAGTTATTGTTACGGGGTTTAAGACGTAGGCGACGCAGGAGATTTAGGAGATAATGCTTCTTAGTTCCGCCGGTAGCTTTTCACGGTACTTTCTAAGGAACTCCTCTTCCTTTTCCCTAACCTTGGGATGCTTGCGCTTGCTGTCAGGGTACATTAACGGTATGCCGTTGATTATTGGGTACCATCTACCGCACTTAGGGCAAATTAAAATACCTGTCACCACATCATGCTTCACGCATTCTTTACAGTCCAGCTCCTCCTGCTTGAGCTCACTTACGTTCTTTCCTTTCCTGCCACAATAAACGTCACAGAAAGGTACGTTAACCTCGTACTCCTTCTCGAATACCCTCTCCTCGAACACGTAAAGTTTAAGAGGAAAGTGCTTGCACATGGGGCAAGCAATTAAGTTCATTAACGCGTACCTCATCCTCCCACTACCTCCTTTACTATGCTGAGTATATCGTTAAGTAATTTCTCTGCCTTATCCTTCGATCTACACTCAACGAATATCCTTAACACGGGTTCGGTTCCGGAGGGTCTCACAAGGAACCAGAAGTCCTCGCCGATCCCTTTAACGCCATCTATGTCTATGATTCTCAGATTGCTGTACCTTCTCTTTATTTCCTCAATTATCTCTATGGCTTTACCTCTGTCGCTTAGTGGAACCTTAGTCTTAATTAGGTGCACGCTGGGTAATTCATTAATGATCTCGCTTAACTTTCTACCTTCATAAGATAGGTACTCAAGCATTAAAGCCAACGCCATCCCCCCATCTCTTACGTATTGATGGGGTGGGTACATGAAGCCTCCGTTCTCCTCAAATCCTGCCAGAGCACCTATTTTCATCATGGTTCTCGCTATACCCACGCTGCCAACTTTAGTCCAGTACACTTCAACCCCTAAGTCCTTAAGTACTTCCTCAATTATAGTTGATGAGGAAACCGCTGTCACGACCCTCCTAGGCGCGTTGTCCCCTCTATTTACTACTATGTGTCGGCAGAGTAGAGCCGCGCTCCTGTCCCCGGGGATCACGCGGCCTGTATCGTCAATGAATATTGCTCTGTCCGCGTCACCATCGTGCGTTACTCCGAAGTCGGCTCTGATAGCTCGGACAATCTCTGAAGTATCGGTCAGGTTCTCGGGCACGGGTTCGGGCTCTCTGTATGGTATTGGTGAGAGGTGCGCGTTAACGCTGAGGACCTTAACTCCTAAGCGCCTAAGTATTCTGGGGGTTGTTAGCGCACCTACATTATTAGCACAGTCGGCGACGACACGGAATCCCCTTCTCCTAATCCGCTCCGAGTCAACTTTCTTCACTACTCCCTCGACATAGTATTCCACAGAGTCGCTTAATTTGAAGTATTGATCCTTGAAGGTATGCCAAGGAACTCTCCTGTACCTACCGTTAAAGAATGATTCCTCTATACGTTCCTCAACGTCGCGGGGTGCCTCCACACCGTCAGCCATTATTACTTTCACACCACTATATTGAGGAGGGTTATGCGAGGCAGTAATCATCACACCTCCATCAAATCCGCGTTCTTTAACATTGAATTGAAGTGCGGGTGTGGGTAACGCTCCAGCGTAATAGACCTTGAGCCCGGAAGCTATCAATGCTCCCGTCACGATCTTCACTATGTATTCGTTCCCGGCTCTAGCATCGCTCCCTACTAAGATCCTGCTACCTGGGGAGAAGTACTCCCCTATTGCTAAGGCTAGGCGTAGTACGAAGTCAGGTGTTAGGGTCTCATTAACAATCCCTCTCACACCGTCGGTCCCAAACAGCCTGTTGCGCATGATCACCACATCATTATCATCGGGATCATAAACTAAAAACTGTTTCACGGCATTTCCTCTAGGGCTTAGGATTTGAGTATCACGGTGTGGTTGGATGCGCTGACCTCAAAGCAGGGTACTCTGCTCGGATTCATAGCTAAAGAGTTAGAGAAGGCAGGGTTTAATACACTAGTCACTTGTAGGGAATATGAGTATACTGTAGGCTCGCTAAAACGCCTAGGAATAGATCCCGTCATCGTGGGAAGGTACTCCGAAGGAGATCCTTATGATAAGGTCCTAGCAGATGCTGAGCGAATATTGAAGCTCATACCCGTTGTGAAGGAGAAATGCCCTGCTGCCCTAGTGGCGTACCCTAACCCCTCAGCCGCTCGACTTGCCTACGGCGTAGGCGTCCCATACGTAGGCATAACGGATTCTCCCCATGCAGAGGTACCAAGCCGCCTATCACTGCCGTTGGCGACGGTCATTCTATGCTCTAAAGCCATAGATCCTGATGACATAAGGAGATACATGTTTCGCGGTGATGTCAAGCTAATCCAGTATGAGGCTGTTGATGAACTCTTTTGGATCCTTCGTAGCAGACCAAACATAAGTTACATTAAGTCCCTGGGCCTTGATCCTGGAAAGTATGTCGTTCTAAGACCCCATGAAGAGAAAGCAACATATTATCGAGGACTCAAGGTGAAAGTAGACGTCGTTGAATTATCACTGACGTTGAAGAGAAAAGGATACGACGTCGTATTACTTCCCAGGTACCGTAGCCATCTCAAGTTAATCAAGGAGTTAGATTCCTTGGGAGTAAGACCTAGAATTATTCAGGGAGGATACGATGGTGTAAGCCTTACGTATTACGCAGCTGCCGTCGTAACAGGCGGCGCATCCATAGCTAGGGAAGCTGCGTTACTTCTAACCCCCGGCTTAACATACTACCCTGGAAGACTAGCAATAAATGAGTACGTGCAGTCTAAGGGGTACCCATTATTTAACGTTACCACTAACGATGAGGTGCTTGAAATGATAGATAAGCATGCAACGAGTCCTAAACCTTCATATGATGAGGTAGTGAGTAGGCTAACCAAAGACTTCGAGGACCCTATGAAGAAGCTCCTGCAAATCATAATGGAGATTACAGGGTATACCAAATGAAGGTTTTCATCAATTGCTGGTACCGGAACGTAATGAATCATGATTTCATAGAGAGCTTAACGGGGATTAATGCAGACGGCATAGAATTAAGTATAGACTATCCCCTCTTCTTTACTCAGGAAATACCCGATGTATTCTTTGACGCTATACATAGGGAGGGACTGGAAGTAGGTTTACATTTACCGTGGAGAGAAGTATTTCTGGCTTCTCCCATCCCAGAGATTAGGAGGTTGTCAGAGAGAATAATAACAGGAGTAGTAACGTCTGTGACCAGCAAACTAGATCCTCTCTACTTCGTCGTGCATTTATCTACTAACCAGTCTTGGTGCGGCCCTAAGGACCAACTCTGCCTTGAAGCCGCGGGTAAATCACTAGAGAATCTCTCGCAACTTTCTGATAAATTAGGAATACCAATACTTGTTGAGACTGTGACGGATCGGTGTTGCTCTAACGAGGAGCATCTACCTCACTTACTCATGCATACTGACCCCGGAAAAATAGGTGTGTGTCTCGACATTCCGCACATAATTGAGCGTAGGGTTAAGCGATGGAAAGTAATCCATAACCCCTTAACCATAGTTAATGATTTGCCCCCAATAATGTTAGAACGTGCTAAGGTGGTGCACATTCATGGCGTTCACGTACCGGGGTACCACACCGTCCTAACTCACGTTGTCCCTTCCAAGGACTTCCTTAGGGAATTAATGCAGGCAATACGGTCGCGTGTTCCTCGTGCAGGAGTAGGTGTGCTGGAAATATTCAAGGACATTACGGGGAGAGATATTAACATACGTGAATTGAGGTGGGTAGTAAGTTATGTGAGGAGAGGCGGTTTAAAGTGAGGGGAAAACGTTCAGGAATAGTGGTCCTGGGGATAGATGAGGCCGGACGAGGTCCCGTTATAGGGGACATGTTTGTTGCTGGGGTCGCCATTGATCCCCGTAAACTTCAGAGGTTGCGTGAACTTGGCATCAGGGATAGTAAAGAACTCACTCCAAATGCGAGGTCTAGACTCGTGGCAATTGTCCTGAGATATGCCGATGCAGTTATGGTTAAGCGATTTCCCCCATCAGTTATCGATAAGACGAATATCAATGTGTTATACGCTAGGGCCGTAGTTGATTTAGTAAATAATATTTTACGTATAGGGCTACGAATTAAGAAAATCTACATTGATGCCGTGACCGGCAGGAAAGCCCTTGCTATACTTGAGGGAGGAATAGGCAAGATACCATTCGTACTGGAACCTAAGGCCGATAGGAAATACGTTGTTGTCAGTGCCGCATCAATAGTAGCTAAGTTTCTCAGAGATCTTCACGTGTCGAAACTTAAGGAAACATACGGTGACTTCGGAAGCGGATACCCAGCTGACCCTAGAACCATAAGATGGCTCGAGGAACACTTAATTAGTTCTTCAACAGTAATGCCTTCAATCATCAGGCGATCCTGGAGCACATTAAAGAGATTCGGTATAATGATTGCCGAGGAAAAGCAGAGTCAAGGACTAAGTAAGTGGTTCAAGAGTTCTAAAGGCGGAGCATTATGAAGTCATTAAATCATTAAAGGTATAGAGGCAAAAAAGAAATCTTAGGGTGCTGACGTGCCGACTAACCTACCGGCTGAAGCTAGGGCAAAATGGGTTAGGTACCTGGAGGCTAGGACACCCGAGGAGAAGCTAAAGGCTTTGGAGGAGTATTTATCGGCCATACCGAAGCACAAGGGCACAGAGAACCTGAGATCCTGGGTTAGAAGGAAAATCGCTGAATTAAGGGAAGAGATTGAGGAGCGCAAGGCTAGGAGGGCAGGCACAGGAGCACCAAGCTTCTTCATAGAGAAAGAGGGTGCCGCTCAGGTAGTGATGCTGGGGCTACCTAATTCCGGTAAGAGCACGTTACTCTCCGCATTAACGAATGCTAAACCGGAGATAAGCGAGGTACCCTTCACAACTAAGTTTCCGGTTCCTGGGATGCTGAGGTTTGAGGACATACAGTTCCAGCTAGTGGAGGCACCGGCAGTCGTTGAGGGTGCTTCACGAGGAGCGATTTGGTGGGGATCCAGGGTGCTTGGGTTAGCGCGTAACGCAGACGCTATAATGCTTATCGTGGATTTATCTAATAAACCATTGAAGCAACTTAAGATACTCTGCAAAGAGCTTTCCGAAGCGGGGATTTACATAATCAAACCTAGGGGTAGGGTCAGGATAGAAAGGACTAAGGCTGCACACGGGATAAAGGTCATCAGTTACGGAAGGTTAGAGGGATGCACGGCTGATGATATCAGGAAGTTACTGGAGAGCTACAAGATATATAACGCTATAGTGAAGATCTACGGTCACGTAACATTAGACGATGTTGAGAAAGCCATTTATGAGAGAGTCACGTTTAAGCCCTCATTGATAGTACTCACGAAGAAGGACCTTGTGACTCACGACTACGCAAAGAGGGTAGAGGCACTAATAAATAAAGCCTTACCCAACGTACCTACGGTAATTACCTCAGCAATGAAGGGAGAGGGACTAAATACAATACCCAAAGTAATCTTTGAAATTGTCGGAATAATCAGGATCTACACTAAGGAACCTAACTCCTCCAAGCCCTCATCTGAGCCAATGATACTCAAGGCAGGAGCTACTGTGGGGGACGCCGTTAAACGCATACGAGAAGAGTTTCTCAGATACTTCAAATACGCCAGAATCTGGGGGCCCTCCGCTAACTACCCGGGTGAGCGTGTAGGCTTGGACCACGTACTGAAAGACGGTGACATCATAGAAATAAGGACTAAAATCAAAGGTATATAAGGTTTGAGTAAGGGTCGCCTAGTTGTTGAGTGTTTAGAGCGAGGTTCGAATTCATGGTGAAGAAAAAAAGGAAAAAGAGAAATACGGTGAAGGCTAAGAAGAACCAAGTTAAAAAAAGAAGAAAGAAACGAGAAATAAACATAGAGGCTTGGATAGATAAGTACATAATGGACTTCGTGAGCCTTACAGGACTAGACACTTTGGGGTTGAGTAAAGAGCAGTATAAGGAGTTGCTCTCAGATATACTGGTTGACCTTTACGGTTCGCTCACATCGTACAGTAACGTGAAGGTCGTGGCTAAAAGGTACTTACGGGCCCGGGAGAAAATTAATGAGGTCATAGCCGCTAGGCTAGCATTCATGTTAAATGAACTAACACCAGAGCAACTGGAGTTCATTGTCTTCAACATAAACGTGAATACAGCACTGAGCGTAGTACCACGTATTTACGGTTTCCTCAACAGGCTAGGAAGGGAAGATCTCATTGAAATATTACGTATTAAGTGGCGAAATTCCTGGATCAGAAAGAAGTACGACGTTTTACCACCGTTATGTCCTTACTGCGGATTTAATTCGCTTATGCCCGACCTGACTTGCCTAGTATGTGGTGCGCTAGTTAATGAGAAAGACCTTATTAGAAGCGAGGAATTTCGAGTAAAGTTTATGGAGTTAGTCCGTAATCTCAGTTGTGAAGAACTAAGGGCGTTATTGCAACATGATATTATCCTATATAATGACAGTGAAGTTAAACCGTTGACACAAAAGAAACTACCTGTTGATGTTGAGATCTACATGCCTCGTAGCTTGAAGAACATAATAAGGTCAGAACTTAGGGAAAGATGTGAGGGATAGAGTTGCCAATAACCGTTAGAAGCGTCAACGACGCTAAGAAGGAGGTGTACTCTAGGAGAATAGTATTCCTTGCCTTAATGGATTTAGACACAGATTCAGGCAAGCAGATGTTACAAATACTTAACAAACTAGAAAGAATCTTCAGAAAATACATGAGCTTTATTGTATTACACGTTAAGGATTGTGAACCATCTATATCCTTGTTTTTTGAGGGTAGAGAGATCCTACGTCAAAGCGCCTTCTTTGGGAACGTAGAGAAGGATTACAACGCACTTAGAATGAGCCTGTGGAGTGTATTGAAAGATTATAACATAGAAAAAAGAGGAACTTCACTAAAACTCTAATCCCTCTTCTCTAGGAACATTTTCGCAAGATCAACAATTCTCTGAATGGGCACACACCCATTAATTATAGGTACTCCTTCCAAGGCAAGAAGTTTCTCCTTAACTTTGTTAGCCTGCTTCCCGCGTAATGTATAGCCTCCTATGTATCCATTAGATCTTATAACCCTGTGGCAAGGGTACACTACTGGTCTCTTATTTCTCTTTAACATCAACGCGACGATCCTAGGATGGATGTTGAGCAGGTGGGCAATACTGGAATACGTTGTCACATTACCTATTGGCACAAGTTGCGTTAATGCAAGTATCAACTCCTTCATGATGTCCTTCTCTTCGGATCCACACTTATGCAATGACGTTCCAACTAATACCAGGCAAGGAAGCTTATATCGCATATTTATCCCTCAATAACTTGACTAGCTCTTCTAGGCATAATACACAAGAATGTTAAAAATAATATTGTGGTACTTTCTTAAAACGTGTGGCATTCTTTTTAGAAAGGTTAAGTTCCTTCGAAAGCCTTTTTCGCTTTAATAGTTATGATTCCACGATCCTCGTCACGCTCTACGATAAACTCAGTACCCCATTTCTCTACCATGTTTTTAGGTAGGTACAGATTTAACGGTAGCGTGAAGTACTCGTATGTATACACTTTCCCTTTTACAACCTTCTTGCCTATTACCTTTCTCGCGGTTGCTGTTCTTCTCATGATAGACATAACATCCACCGAGTAAGTGTTTACGCATGCCATTTATTAAGACTACATTACATGATTGTGTAAAAGGGGTTTAAAAATACTGTGCAACAATAAACATTGCTTAATCTATGAATGAGATATTGTAAAATCTACGGTACAGTTTGAAGTTCACATCCTAATCGCTGAGATTATCTTATCTCGAACTCGGAGTTTACGTAACCCGACCATATGAATAACTCTTCGTCTTGTATGTAGTCCTTAGCTGTCCTCAGGGCCAGATACGCCTTACTTAACTCAAAGCCCAGATACATAGCATGTTCAGCGCTTAGACCTAGTTCACGTACTATAGCACGTCCCAAATCAAGGGGATTTTTCCCCTCGTACCTTACTATTTTGTCACTTACATACACATCTACGATTATTCTTTGGGTCTCTCTATTAACGTACAGCTTAACATAAACATTCTCTATTCTCGGGGGGACAGGCTCCTTCACGATCTTCCTACGAATAATATTCTCCATACGCTTGGGCGGCACCTCTCTTTTTCGTTTGTCCTTCAGTATTAGGAGATTATATAGCGTATCCTTAGGTGGTGACCTCCTAACGAATGCTTCATAGACCATCATTCTAGCATACGCAGCTTCTTCTGCCGCCCCACAGGCTTTACGGCTTGCCTCAGTGATCAGCAAATTGCTAACTCCGATTTCAAATAAGAGGGTCGTTAGGAGGGCCACCACCCCCGGGCTATCGGCGTCCATTAGTTCATAGACATTACAAAGTCCTGCCAAAAATGGATACTCCATAGATGATATCGCTTCCCCTAGGAATCTTAGGCTCTTAGCTAAGCCAAGCATTGGTGGTCTCAGCACCGGGTCTACTATTATCTTCTTGAAGCCCGCGTCCTCGGCGAGCCTAATGGTCTTAGCTATGGAGTTCAGTGCGCTCTTTAGCGAGCTTGTTTCCTCAGGCACCAGCACTAATATTATATCTTTGTTGGCGTGGGATGCAATGATTTCTACGTCTCTGGCGGTAACATTTAGGACAAGATCCACTAATTCCAGAATGTCCTTGGGTACTTCGCTAAGATCATACACGTCTATCCCTGCCAGTAATCCGTGCCTTCTGATACTCATTAGCCTCTCTCGTAAATCATCGTAACATCCCTCTTCAACGTCACACCCAATAACTACGCCACTATATCCTAGCTTTGCAAGACTCGCGATTAAAGTATTGAAATCCTTAAGCCTACGTAGTCCACAATTAGTGAACGTTGACGGACACAATTCGTAAAATAGATTTAGTGGCGGGGGTCTTAACGTAAATAACACGTCTCTAGCCTTGAAGCGGGGTTTTACCCTTTTTATGCTTTCAAGGAGGTGTCCTAGACGTTCCCTGCTATTCATCGCAATTATGTCGTCCGCTGGAACCTCCGTGCTGAAACGCACACCCCTTCTCAGAAGATCCACCATTTTATGTAGATCGCCCACGTACTTAGGCCCCTTAACGACTGGCACACCTAGGATTTCCTTCAATTTCTCTGCAGATCCTCTTATCAAGCCAGGTAATACTATTAAGTCAACGTCCTTTATCAACTCCCTCTGGTTCAGCAAGTCGCTTAAGATGCTATCCGTCGTTGCAAGTGACGCCACCGGAGCTGAAGTAACGATTACACTTAATTCTAGGTCATCGTAATTACTCAGCAACTCCTGCACTACCGCCTCCACTATTTCCTTAGCCGAGGTTGTCGTAACTAGGACGATCCTCGTTGCAATCACTCAGGTGTGATGCAAATCGCACGAAATATAAGTTTTCGCACAAACTCCTTCATGGTGAATTAAGCTGTACGAACGCGTAAATGTGCTCGACCTCGAGGGACTAGCATTAAATGGCTTTGTAGAGACCGCAAAACTCGAGGAGTGTAAAGAAGGGAGCACTTTCAAAATTATCGCAACTCTGCATAATGGACAGGTCGTTGAAACAGAATGCATCGAACGCGAGAGAATAAGTAGGACGTTTATAGTAATTACAAGGTATAGGGAGTGGGGAAAGATCCTGGCAGAGAGGGGATACACGGAGGAAATGATGAAAGGTATTACATATGACCTTGATCACAAGAGCTCATAGGGGGATGATTAGGGCACCAGACACTGAATTTATTTAGTAAGGTGAATGTTAATGCAGTGAAGAGACCCTTTTTCTGAGAAAGGCATTACCTAAGATTTAACATAGCCCAGAACTTCAGCAGTATTACTTAGGGAAATGCTTAACAGGACTATAGCTTGGTCCACACTTAAAATATCATCTGCGTAGCAGAAAATTCTATCCTCTAGGATACCGCTCCGTACGCCACTGCTCCTGCTAATATCCCCCATAAACAACTTCACACGTAGTTTGTACAAGAAGATATTCGAGAAATGAGAAATATCTTAAGCACGTGCACGTAAGTTTTCATGTCGTTACATGTGCTGGGTATTACATGCGTTCCTCCTCCAAGGCGTCGGGGGCACTCATTATATCCTTAGCCACTTCGCGTAAATGTCAGATAGAATACCTTCTCTCTTTCCAGCTTACTTAACCTACCCCATCCATCAGGCCGTAGTCTAGGATTTATGAAATTTGTCGATGTACACTGACGTCGAATATGCTTGGGATGACCTAGGAAATATTAGAAGGTTAGGTATGATGTTATTCGTGAAACTAAAGAGCACGCCGATGTTCCACCCTACACTTTGAGAAGCTTGATCACTGATTATACATACTTTAGTGATAGTAATAGTAGCATAGCAAACAAAGTCACTGACAAAATGTACGATTTTTGCACCTCACTATAACTATACTAATAAGAATGATTAACATACCCAGACTTAACCTTACAACCTTAATCTTCTGCGTATTAAGTAAAATTGATGTTAACCATCACATCTCCTTACATACATCCTCAGATTGTTTATGAGTAGTCACATAATAGGTAATAAGTAATCTTTTTTATCCCCCCAGACGGTGCTTTAGGTCGGGTTGCTGGTACTATGAAGTTCTGTCCCAAGTGTGGTTCGATGCTCCTGCCGGAGAAGCGCGGTAAGAAGCTCGTGCTTAGGTGCCCGGAGTGCGGATATGAGGAAGTTGTCAAGTCATCGGAGACCAAGGAATATAGACTCGAGGTTAAGGCATCCGGTTCTAAAGTGAAGACCACGTCCGTGGTGAGTGAAGGTAGCACCACCAAGAGAAGTGAGGAGGAATTAGAGCAGGAGAAGGAGGAATTCTATGAGGTCTTTCTAGAGATTATGAGTAGTGAGGAAGGTAGTTAGCCTTCTTCAAGCTTATTAAGCTCATATATTTATCAGTATTTCTTGGGCGGGGGTGCCCGAGCCAGGTCAAAGGGGTCGGGCTCAGGACCCCTCTCACCGGGGTGAGATCCCCGATGGCGGAGGCCTGCGTGGGTTCGAATCCCACCCCCCGCACCATCACATAGGAGATCTATGAATCATCACTCCTTCTGCGAAGTCCTCTTTGTTGCACGAGCGTATTTAAGTACCCGTAACCATAGCACTAAGGATCTTAACGATTGCTCCTCGTTAAGAGAATTTCCTGATTTAAGAGATGTGAGGATCTCATGTATCCTTCTCGCAGCGAAATCTTCAAGTTCGTCAAGCACCGTGTCAGCTAATATCTCAACCGCCTCACTCTCGGACTTAACGATCCTTACTGAACCATGAATTGGGCAGATAATCTCACCGCTCCGAAGTTTAAAGAGGGGGGCACCACAAAGCGGACATGACTTGTCCAGCATCGTTGCCCCAGACCTCATAAGTTCTGCCATTTTGCGGACAACCTCATTTCTATTATCAGCCATTCTCTCAACCCTGCTGAATTGTCTTTAGTTTAATTTATTATTCCTATGCATACCCTATTTAAGGAGGTGGTCGACGTGGCGAGTCCTGGCATAGATAAGAAGAGCCTCAATGAGGCTAAAATTAGGCAAGCTA
>CAYNPH010000047.1:0-12060 GCA_964399035.1 uncultured Desulfurococcaceae archaeon | reverse complement strand
GCCTTCGTGTACCCGAAGGCGTGGAGCCCCAAGGGCTTCTTCCCACCGTACAGCGCTGACGGAAAGGTCCACAAGGAGGAAGCTAAGGAGTATCAAGCTAAGTTCAAGGACTGGATAGTCACCATGGACCTCCTAGAGGAGGCCGGTAAGCCCTACTACATGCACTGTGGTCCA
Organism: uncultured Desulfurococcaceae archaeon; assembly: GCA_964399035.1. Lineage (GTDB taxonomy): Archaea > Thermoproteota > Thermoprotei_A > Sulfolobales > NBVN01 > WAOL01. Next base: position 11,886 of record CAYNPH010000047.1, on the reverse strand, counting down.
GCGGACAGAGGCATGGAAGTAACGGACGAGGTGCTAGACACTTACGAGAAGTCACTGTACTTCGAGGAGGCGGAGAACAGGCTCCACGTACAGAAGGCCGTAATGGCCATGGTAATGGGAAGCCGCTACGACTAAGCAACTTAAAATACCAGCCACTATGATATTTAGGTGAATCAAAGATGGAAAGAAACGAAAAATACATACTAATAGCTCTGGGCGGCAACGCATTCCAAACTAAAGGCGAGCCAGGCACGACCGAAAACTACTGGAAGAACGCCTATAGAGCCGCCAACACTATAGTCCGGATAGTAAAGGAGGGCTATAAGGTAGCGATAACCCACGGAAACGGACCCCAGGTAGGCACGATACTCGAGTGGATGGAGCGCTCAAAAGACAGGATACCACCGCTCGCAATGGACATCGCAGGCGCCATGACTCAAGGGTGGCTAGGCTACTTACTAATGCAGGCAATCGACAATACCCTAGTAAAGGAAGGCATTAGGGACAGCGTCAAAGGAGCTGTCGCAATAGTCAACCAGGTGCTTGTCAGTAAGGACGACCCGGCATGGCAGAACCCAACAAAGTATGTTGGAAGCTACTACACCAAGGAGGAAGCAGAGAGGCTTGCTAAGGAAAAAGGATGGGTAATAAAGCCCGATCCCCGAGGAGGGTACAGAAGGGTAGTCCCATCACCTGATCCTAAGGAGAACATAGAGGTGGGCGCAGTCAAGAAACTCATAGAGGAAGGGTGGATAGTGATAGCCTCAGGAGGCGGCGGAATACCTGTGATAAGGAATGAGGACGGCACACTACAAGGTGTCGAGGCAGTGATTGACAAGGACCTGGCAGGCGAGGTACTGGCGACGGCACTCGGTGTGGGCACCTTCGTCATACTCACGGACGTTGACGGTGCGTACATAAACTACGGTAAGCCCGACCAGAAGAAACTAGATGTAGTGACGGTCTCCGAGCTTGAGAAGTATTACAAGGAAGGTCATTTCAAGCCAGGATCCATGGGGCCAAAGGTGCTAGCAGCTATAAGGTTCATCAAGCACGGCGGCAAGAAAGCAATGATTGGTCACCTACAAAAAGGGTACGAGGTAATCAAGGGCGAATCCGGAACAATAGTTGTACCCGACTAACAAGCCTTAACCCCACAACCTCCATTATTTTCATTGGAGGACAAAGGGTAGAGATTCTTTTTCTGCAACGGCATTAAATAATTCTCGAGAGTTCTAGTTATCGAAGGAGTGCATCTGTTAATATTTATCACTTTACAATAAACGAATACTTAATAAAATTAACAGAGTGTCTTTGAATGAGGGCACAGTTTTATGCGTGAGAAAGTAGACAAACTCATAAATAATGCATTGATAGTTACGATGAACAAGGACAGGGCAGTAATACCTCGCGGTTACGTCGCTATTTCTGAAGGGAAAATTGCGGACGTAGGTGTTGGTGACGGTAAATCCAAGTACGATGCCGAGGAAGTAATTGAAGTGAAAAGGCAGGTCGTCACTCCGGGCTTCATATGTGCGCATACTCATTTCTACGGCATACTACTCACCGGCTCACCATGGTTTGGAGTTATAGAGCCCCCATCTGACTTCCAGCAGAATCTCCAAAGGATTTGGTGGGCTTTGGACGAATCACTAACGTACGAGGACATCTACATCAGCGCGTTGCTAGGGGCGATAATGCTTGCGAGAACAGGTACAACGTTCTTCAAAGACTTGCTGGATGCCCCGAACGCTATTGAGGGTTCGCTGGATTATATAGAGAAAGCTGTCAACGAGGTGGGTATTAGGGGATTCGCGGGCTTCTCGGTGACACAGAGGAGGAGTATAGAGGAGGGTTATCAAGGAATAAAAGAAAACGAGCGTTTCGCGAAGAAAACCTGGAGCGATAAAAACACTAAGGTCAAAGGGGTCTTCACAGTACATGCGTCATTCACGGTAACGGACGAAATACTAATACAGACAAAGGAGCTAGCGGACAAGTACGGCACGATATACGCTCTCCATGTTGAGGAAGGATTGATAGACGTGTACCATAATATAGAAAGGTACGGAAAACGTCCCATCGAAAGAATGCGTGACATAGGTTTCCTCTCACCGAGGCTACTTGCGATACACGTCGTGCAGGCCATCGAGGACGAACTAAAGATACTTAAGGAATTCGACGTTAAAGTAGCTCACAACCCCATGAGTAACATGATAAACGGTGTAGGCGTACCTCCAGTCCCTAAGATGCTGGATATGGGGATAACTGTAGGTATAGGGAATGATGGGTACATAATGGATGTGTTCGACAACATGAGGACAACTTACCTACTGCATAAGGTGGCGTTGAAGGATCCACGGGTGATGCCGGTTGACAAGGTTGTTGAGATGGCGACGATAGATGCGGCAAAGGTGCTTGGGGTAGATGATCGTATGGGCTCCATCGAGCCGGGTAAGGATGCGGACATAACAATAGTAGTGCCTGACTTTGTGCATACGCCTCTTGACGAGAGAACAGTGTACGGACACTTAGTAAATACGTTCACAGGGAATGACGTGTGGGGCGTGTTAGTTGAGGGTGAGTGGGTAACTAAGGAAAGGAAGCTTGTTAACGTGGATGTTGAGGAGGTCATGGAACGCGCGCATAAGGTGATTAATAAGTTGTGGGAACGGATGTTGTCTATGGAACCCAAGTACAAGATCGAATACCTTAAGCCATGAGCTTTTGTAGGGGTGATTCAGGTATGGTGGATATAACGGTCGAAATAGCCGGTTTAAAGTTCAAGAACCCCATAATGAATGCGGCATGCCCCATTTCGAGGGATGGTAAGGCGCTGGAGGAGTTGGCTGCTGGCGGTGCAGGAGGCATAGTGTCGAAGACAATAGGTGTAGTGCCGGCAAAGGTACCGAGACCACATATGGGTGTAGTGAATCGGGGCCAACTCACAGTACTGACCCCCGTAAAGAGAGATGGGAAACTAGAGACGAAGATAACGCGCATACGTGGTGCATACTACGGGTTCCTGAACGCTGAGCTATGGACTGACCTACCCCCAGAGCAGTGGTTCGAGAAAGAATTGCCCTACGCGAGGAGGGTTGCTGAACGTTACGGTATACCGCTCCTAGCAAGCATAGGGTATAAAGCACATGAATTAGCCGAGCTAGGACCTAAGGCAGTAAAGGCGGGGGCACAGGGTGTCGAGTTCTCAACTCATTACCTCGGTCACGACTACACACCAGTTGTTGAGTCAGCTAAGGCGCTTAGGGAGGCCGTTGACGTACCCATATTCCCTAAGTTAAGTCCGCATATTTGGGGTCTCAAGGACTTAGTGAGGGAGCTTGAGAAGGTAGGGGTCGACGGCATCGTGGCTATAAACACGTTAGGGCCAGCGCTCCATATCGACATAGAGACCGGTAGACCAATAATGGGAGGACCTCACGGACACGGCTGGTTATCGGGGCCTGCCCTCAAGCCTGTCGGCATAGCCACTGTAGCTGAGATAGCTAAGGTCACGAAGCTCCCTATAATAGGCGTTGGTGGAATATCTCAGCCAGAGGACGTTATAGAATACATAATGGCTGGTGCATCAGCCGTTCAGGTATGCACCCAAGCAATAGTTGAGGGACCTAAAGTATTCAGAAGATTAGCTGAAGGTGTTGCTACATGGCTAAAAGAGCACGGGTACACCTCACTAGAAGACATAAGGGGTAAGGCCCTCAAGTACCTAACGGACCTAGCTGGCTGGTACGAAATCAGGAACCCCGTGGTTGACGAGTCAAAATGTATAGGATGTGCACTATGTGAGCAATCATGTATTTACGATGCCGTGCATGTGCAGGAAATTAACGGCAGGAAAGTAGCTGTGGTCGACAAGTCAAAATGCTATGGTTGCGGACTCTGCACGACCTTATGCCCGACAAGGGCCATACACTTCCCGGAGGACTACTGGCCCAAGTGATATTCCTCTGCGAAGCACTCCTCATAAACTAGCCTGATCTTTTAACTGAAGCTAGCAAACCGTTCTATGTTTCCCTTGCCTTTGCGTGGTTAAATTAGCTGGGGCGGTGCTTTAGCTTACGTTAAAACTCCTTTAAAAACTTACATGCCTCTCAGTGAGTGAGGTAAGGGTAATGACAAAGCACATAAAGTACTTGCAGTGCTCAAGGTGCGGTAAGAAATATTATTATAACGAGAAACCCATAACCTGCGTTAATAATGATCTTGGGAGGCTAGACATAATCTACGATTATGAGGCGCTAAAGGAGTTCTACACGCGTGACTACGTGGCTAAGAAGCCCCTAATTAACCAATGGAAATACTTTGACCTTCTTCCCCCAACTAAGGAAGAGAACATAGTAACCTTAGGTGAGGGTGCAACCCCCCTCATAAGAGCGAATAGGTTAGCTGAGAAGCTAGGCATAAGGAAACTTTGGTTAAAGGACGAGACCCGGAACCCTACAGCATCATTTAAGGATAGGGGCATGTCAGTATCAGTCAGCGTGGCTAAGGAGTTCGGATTCAAAAGAGCTACTACTGCGTCATCGGGCAATGCAGCCGCAGCCCTTGCAGCCTACGCCGCCAAGGCGGGTATGGAGGTCTACGCTTTCGTCATAGAGCAGGCTGGATACGGTAAAATAGCGCAACTACTGTTCTATGGTGCTCGTGTCTTTAAGGTCAGGGGTCTTGGACGTGAGGACCCGACAGTGAAGCTCATGAAACTAACATACGAGAAGTTCGGATTCTACCCGTCCCCAAGCTTCGGACCGTTTAATCCTTACCAAATTGAGGGCCCGAAGGCGATATCGTATGAAATAGTAGAGCAGATGAACTGGGAGGTTCCTGACTGGGTCTTCGTACCCGTAGGTGCGGCATCATTACTTACTGGCGTGTGGAAGGGATTCCGGGACTATCGTGAGTTAGGACTTATAGATAGGATGCCGCGCTTATTCGCTGTGCAGTCAAAGGGTAATCCTCCCTTCGTTAGGGCGTTCAAGGAAAGCCAGGACCCACATAACATTAAGCCATGGGATAAGCCCCATACAATAGCTTGGGGTCTTGAGGATCCGTATCCATGGGATGGTGATGCAGGAATAATGGCTCTGAGGACAACGAGCGGGGATGCTGAGGAAGTGAGTGACGACCTAATACTTAAGGCTATGAAGTGGCTGGCCCAGTACGAGGGAATATTCGCGGAGCCCTCCGGGGCGGCAGGACTAGCTGGCTTAATGGTAGCGCTTGAGGATGGCAGGGTGGGTAGGGATGACGAAGTTGTTGTGCTGGTTACTGGTCATGGTTTAAAGGATCCTGACATCGTCAAGGAAACCGCTGGGGATGCGCCAATAATTAATCCAGATCTTGACGAATTCAGAGAAGTCCTAGGGAAGAGGTACGGTATTCAACTCTAATATAGGTTTTCCGCAATTTCGGATTAACTTACCCTTTTAAGCCTAGACCTACGGGAATTAATGGCGATTTTGGTGGCTAGGAAGCAACCAGCGATATCAATAAACAGCGACGGAGGCATAATAATAGATTCAACGGCGATTATAGATGGTCATGAGGATCTGGTGCCAAGGATCATAACACACATTCATTCCGACCACACAAGAAGGCTTAGGACATCCATTCAAAAATCCAGCCTCCTCATAGGTACACCATTAACTCTGGAGTGGCTGAAGGTTCTGGGCTTCAAGATCCCCGACTCAAAGATTGTGCCACTGAACTATGACCAAAGCATAGAGCTAGGGGGACTGAGGATATCGCTAAGGGAGGCAAACCACATACCGGGAACAGCCCAAGTTCTCGTGGAAACTACGGATCAGCGCATAGTATACACGAGTGACTTCAAAAAACCAGGTGAGCGAACACCCATCCTAGATGCCGACACGTTGGTGATTGACGCTGTTTATGGGGATCCAGCATTTCAAAGGCCCTTCGATGAATACATAGATGAAGTGCTAACTGATCTCATAAGGGAGTTACTTGCTAAGGGTCCTGTATACATCTACGGCTATTACGGTAAGGTACAGGAAGTAATGGATATACTTAGGAGGAACGACTTGGATGCCCCCTTCGTGCTAAGCCATAAGCAGTATGTACTAGCGAAAGTGGCTGAGAGGTTTGGCATGGACTTCGGAGATTACCTGCACGCCAATTCCAGGGAAGCAGAGGATGTAATGCGTGACGGTTGGTATGTATACTTCACGCACTTAACGGCCTTAAGACGCGCACCTAACGGATTAGGTAATCATGTATTGCTAAGTGGCTGGGAATTCAGTAGGCCCTTCAAGAGGCTCGGAAGCAGGAGATGGTTAGTTGCCTTCAGCGATCATGCTGATTTTACGGGTTTAGTTAAGTATGTTGAGAATGCTAAGCCAGAGCAAGTTATAGTTAATGCTCGAAGGAGTACTGCTGGCGAGAAGTTTGGGGATTACATAGCGAAGAGACTTGGTGTTAAGGTAAAATTACTCCCTTAGTTCCTCATACTTAAACTCAACTTGTTCTCTAGATAGGACGTCACTTATGCTTAATCCGTATTCCTCCATGAGTATAAGTATGGCTGCTTGAGGCGGTATAATTCCCTTCTCCGTTATTATTGCGTCTATGTATTCTGGCGGCGTAACGTCAAAGACAGGATTGTATACCCTCACCTGAGGGTTAGCCTTCAGCCATTCATCCTCCACTATTTCATGAGGATCCCTTACTTCAATAGGCACTAACTCCCCTATGACTGTCTGCGGACTGAACTTGTATGTCTCGGCAGCTACGTAGAGCCTTACTCTTGCCTCCTTCGCCGCTAAGGCTACAAGGGACGTGCCTATCTTATTTATTACTGCTCCGTTAGCGGCTATGGTGTCAGCTCCGACAACGACTTTATTCACGCGCTTCATGAAGTACCTTACTGCCGAATCAGGTATTAATATGACGTCAAGCCCCGCATCAGCTAGTGCCTTAGCGGTGATTAGGCCCTGCATCTTTGGTCTAGTCTCCTTAACGTATACCTTATTCACCTTACCTTGATTATGGGCTTCCACGATTACTGATACCGCTGCTGTGCTGTGGCAGTGAGTCATGATAACGTCTCCGTTCTCTATACGCTTCGCACCGAGCCCCGCAATCACCTTAACAGCGTTCTTAGAGTATTCTATGAACTCCTCCGCAGCCGACACCACTATCTGTTTAGCCTCCTCAACGTTCTCGGGAGACGCTCTGAGTAGCCTAGTCATTACGTATGATATAGCGTTCGGTAACGATACCGCAGTAGGTCTTGCAGACTTAACGTATTTGGCAACTTTCTTCATGTAATTTACGAAATCCTCGACATCATTGCCTTCGTATTCTTCGGCAGCAATAGCTAACGCTTTAGCCCCTGCCCTGGCTATCCTTCCAGCTCCTCTAATGATCATTGTTCGTATGTCTTCCCTTATCTTCTTAACTTCCTCGGGGAGTGTGCTGGTGTTGAACTCTGTCATAGGTTCCTCACCTCCGAAATGAGAGATTCTATACTTGGGACTTTCGGAGGCCAACCATATACTTCCTTAATTAGCAACGGAACGGCTTGAGGGGCTATGACCCCGACCTCCGTTATTATTGCGTCTATGTATTCCGGCGGTGTAACGTCAAAGAGTGGGGCGCGAACCAATACCTTACCAGCTAATTCACTTATCCTGTCCTTGGGGATTATGAGGCCGGCATCACTTAATACAACTCCCTCTATCAGTTCTCCAAAGACTGTCTCTAGCCCCATCTTGTAAGTGCCTGCCGTGACGTAGAGCCTTACTCTTGCTTCCTTCGCCGCTAAGGCTATTGCTGAAGTTCCTACCTTATTAACAACAGCACCATTAGCAGCTACGGCATCCGCGCTTACGAAGACCTTACTTATGCGCTTCATTACGAATCGAACGGCGGAATCAACTATGAGTGTGGTGTCTATACCTAGTTTACTGATCTTGGCCGCAGCGATTTTTCCTTCCCCTATTGGCCGTGATTCTGTGATGTAAACAGAGAACTTTATTCCTCTGTCGTACGCCTTCTTGAATAACTCCAGTATTGTGCTACTGTATGAGTGAGTTAGGACAACATCACCGTCCGTTATCCTTCGGGAACCTAGTGTGGCGACACACTCTTTTACCATCTCAACCCGCTCAATGATTCCATTAATGATCCCAGGAACACGGCTCACAGCTTCATCAACACCTTCTTCCTTAGCTAACCGTATGAACTCCTCCAGAAAGTTGCGTGTTAGGTTCACCATCACTATAGATGTTGGGCGTGCCTGAATCATTAGCGGGATCGCTACCTGGATAAAGTGTGGGAACCCGTTACCGCATTTCTCAGCAGCATCCTTCAATATATTGAGTACTTGGTACGCCGCCTCCGTAGAACCCATGATTCTTCCTTCCCTCAGGTTCCTTGCAATCATTTCTGCTTCCTTAAGGAATTCACCGCATCTAGCTTTGCCTCTCTTCAGAAACCATCACCTATACAAAATTATGGTATGGAATGCTAATTAAGCTATCCAACATTGATTGACCTCTTGATTACGAAAAATGCGTTCTATTCGCGGTGTACATAACATCCGCTGTTATACCTTCTCCTCCCTCACTTGAATAAGTACCTTGCACGCCTCAAACCACTTAAGTAACGCGTGTTTGGGCGGGACACCCCTAGGCCCTTCATATGCAGCATTCAATGTTGCGGCGCAGGTAGCTACCTTCATGGCGTCAACCTCACTATATCCTAGGATCAAAAAAGCTGTAAAGACACCCACGTAAGCATCACCGCACCCCACAGTCGAGGTTGTCTTGTACCCTAGCGCTTCTGGCGGGACAGCGTTCACGGATATCATGGTACTCGAGGAAGGATCCATGAGGATAGAACCCTTCTCTCCCCGCTTCACGAGGATCTTTAAGCGCGGATTGACTTTCTGCACAGATTTAATCGCCTCAAGTAACTCATTCGCTCTTGCCATGATGAGTAACTCGCCTTCATTAGGGGCTAGATAATCTACCTTCTCTAAGATGGGCTTCAACACTTCTAACCCGTGCTTTGACTGCGCTCCCGGATCCCAGACAACGGTTTTCCTTAATTCCTTCGCCTTACTAGCAAGTTCGAGTGCTGTAGGTAGTGGTGGGTTAGTTATTAGTACGTACTGAACGGCGTCTAGGTAAGTGAGTACTTCTTCATCTATTTTCTCCGGAGTCAGTTTAGTGTTCGCGCCATAGTAACTGTAGATTGCCGTGTTTCCACTCCTATCAACAGCCACGAAAGCCTGACCTGACTCCGCATCATTAATAATCCTTATTATATCCGTTACAATGCCCTCCCTCCTCAATGCGTCTATGTGTTTCCTCCCTATGTCATCGTTCCCCACAGCCCCAAAGAAAACTACCGCCCCCTCGCCCAGAACCCTTGCTGCTGCGACGGCCGAATTACCTCCTGAACCACCGAGGTACCTGGTTAGCCTGTGCACCACTGTTTTCGGCGGTGCGAACCTATCCACGTATAACGTTACGTCATAGTTTAGTGAGCCCACCACCATTAGCTTGGGGTTCAAGGCTATCCTCTCTAGTGAATAGGTGTTTATTCCTGTTAAACTTAACCGTGTAAGTGTTGATAGAAGGGCCCGCTGGGAGAGGCCCCGATCATTCTGAGCCGTAAAGGCTCTGTCCCGGGCCTCGAATCTACCTTACTTATTGAGAGTAAAAAGAATTTTGTAGTTCAGTCCCTTCGAGGTCTGCTTAGGATATGTTAATGAAGCGCTCTAGCTGGGTGGCTACGTCACTTAGCCCGTACTTAATTAGGGTTTCCTTCTTGGGTATTCCGCGGTTGTCCCATCCTCTGACTTCATAGTACTTCATGAGTAGTGCGCCGTATCCTTCCTTGCTTAGCTTAGCTCCAGCCAATGGTCCCTTAGTTAAGGGGTCCTTGAACCAACGCTCCGGCGGGTAGTCCATGAACTTACTCCAGCCCATACCCATGGCTGCGTGTTCCCTGACCCAGAATGCCCTTATTAGTGAGTATACCCTATGGGCGAATTCATGTAGTTCGTCCCAGGTGAAGTCAACGCCTGTTGATGCCCTGATGAAGTTGAGGTAGTAGTCTAGGTCTAAACCTAACTCAACCCACGGGAGACGGCACATGACGAAGGACTCAAACAGCGCGCCCCTAATGTTCTGCATCCACACAAGCTTCTCTGCCTTCTCCGGCGAGTAATTATCGCGCCCCATCTTCAGCTCAAGGGATATGAACCACGCATCCTTATGGTGCGCACCTATACTGCATGTGCCGTACGCTAGGGCCATGCCAGGTGCTGCGTGGCAATCGTATGCGGAGATCTCGAGTCCCTTAACGTGCATTGCGTACCTCTCCGAACCTCCACCGAGCTTTCTTGCAGCCCGCATGGTCCCGTCCGCTAGCAAGTTGCCTATTCCTTCCCTGTATGCTATCTTGCGTATGAGGTCGGCAGCAACCTTGTAATCACCCCACTCTATCCTGTCGTCCTCACTGAGCAAGTTATTTTCTGAGGCCTCCATGGCAAACCCTATCACCGAGCCAGTGCTTATAGTGTCGATACCCATGTCATCTACGATGTCATTAAGGTGCGAAACCCTGTCGATGCCTGTTATGCCCAGGTTCGAGCCAAGCATCGCGACGTTCTCGTAGTCAGGCTCGGCTACCTTCTCCTCTCCATTCACGGCGTACTTCACGTAGTTACGGCAGGGCATGTTGCAGAATGGGCAGGCCTCTGTAGAGACCTTTATCTTCTCCATCGCGTCGCCTGAGATGCTCTCGAACCCGTCAAACACGCCTTCGCGGAAGTTGTACGTTGGTAGGACGGAGTTCTTTTGTGACCATACGATGGTCATCATGGTGCCTTGCCTGATCCAGAAGTCATAATTCGGAGCCTCCTTGAGTTTCTTGTAGGCTTCCGCACCGAGCTTGCTGAGTGCTTGTTTATCGGCTGGTTCGGGGAGGGATTCACCCTCGAACACTATTGCCTTAACCTTCTTTGACCCAAGTACGGCACCCATTCCTGGACGTCCTCCGGAACGTCCATGCTCGCTGATTACGGTTGCGTAAAGTACTTTGTTCTCGCCTGCCGGACCTATGAAGAGCGCTGCAAGGTTCTTGCCGAATTGCTTCTGGAGTCTGTACTCGGTTTCGTGAGTCCCTAATCCCCACAAGTCATCGGCGGGTAGGAACTCCACACCCTTTGATGTGATTTTCAGTGTTACAGGTTTTTCTGAAGCGCCCTTAAGCACTATTGTGTCAAATCTGCATTTCCTCATTTCAACGGCTGCACGTGTCCCTATGTTGCCATCGCCGTACCCTAGCGTCAACGGTGACTTCGATGCTATGATCATCTTACCGGAGGAGGGTAGCGGGAATCCCGTCAGTGGGCCTACGGCGAGTATTACGTGGTTTTGTGGTGAGAATGGGTCTATTCCTGGCTCGTTTAGGTCCCAGAGAAGCCTAGCAGCTAGTCCTCTCCCACCAATGTATTTACGTAGGAAGTCGCTGCTTAGCTCCTTCACACTTGATTCTTTCTTAGTCAAGTCTATGTAAAGTAGTCTTCCACTCCAACCGTGCGAGGTCGAACACCCATAGACTTAATTTCACGCTTAGATTAATGAATGTTATACTCCGAAATCCTTATGAGGATCACAGTAGTGATATTGGGGGAACTGAAAACATGGCTAAGCTTAAGACCAGGCTCGTCTCATGGGATGATGTAGTTGCTTGGTCCCGTGGTCTTGCCAGGAAGGTTTACGAGTCGGGGTATAAACCCGATATCGTTGTGGCTGTGGCTCGAGGAGGGTTTGTCCCTGCAAGACTAATATGTGATTTCCTGTTGATAGATAACCTACTCTCAATACAGTC
>CAYNPH010000046.1:0-2563 GCA_964399035.1 uncultured Desulfurococcaceae archaeon | reverse complement strand
CGTGACTCGAAAACACCCTCGCGACATAGAACCTTACGGCCTTGCTTGGTGGCGTGGTTACGCGTTTGGTTCCGTAGTCTACCCACTCACCATTGACTAGGTATTTCCTGCCTAGGATTCCTTCGCTCACGAGTTCCCTTAGCCTGCGCTCCCAGCCCTGCCATTCGGAGGCGTTAAGCAGCCTGCCCTCCCTACCCTCGAGCCAGCGCTTGAAGTCATCGTAGCTGAACTCCTCAAGCCCAGTCTCCCTAACGAACTCAAGGACTTTGGTGGCGTAGGGGTTAGGCCCCGTTATCTTAACCATTCTGCCTTCCCCGTTCAGCACGTCCTTAATCAGCCTGAGCACCTCGGGGTCTCTTTCCTCCCACGACCTAAGCCCCCTGGGCTTAACCCCTTTCCTTAAAGCACCCCTGAACGCCGCCCTTACCCACGAGTCGTAGACCTTCCCGCAGGCCCCGTGATTCCTGCAGCTCGCCTCCAAGAATTCCTTGACGGTCTCGACCCCCTCCTCCTCGCTAACACTCCTCACGGTCGCTAAGTACGGTGTGAGGGTGTAGAGTATGAAGCGCTTCCTCCCGTCAGGCAGGCCCTTCCTAACTACTTCCTCGACCCACGCCCACGAGTTACCGTTCCCTCTCCTCACCCTCACGACCTTAGGCTTAGGTGCTGAGACAACGACCCTAGTTACCTCGACCTGCGTGATGTCGAGGGGCTCGTAATCGCCCCAGTCGAACTCCTCGGGCCTCACGGGCTTCCCCTCCCAAATATTTACTACCCTCACGTACGCCCTCCTAGGCTCCCCGCCAACTTCCTTGTAGTTCCAGGTGAAGGGTATTCGGTCAAGGCGGTTGGGCTGTAGCATTGACCAGTCGTTGATGGCCTTAGCTTCCCTGCTGAGGTTGAGTAGCGCATGATACGTTAGCTTGTACCCTTCCCAGTCAGTAGGGCGCTTAAGCGGGACCACCACGTGAACGCCCTTGAAGCCAGTGGAGTAAACCACCGCGTCACACCCGTAGGCCTCCTTAAGCACCCTAACCCACTCAGCAGCCACCTCAAGAGCCTTACTCGGATCCTCCCCACAATCGAAGTCATAATGCAGCGCGTCGTAGATCAGCTCACTCATCTCTAGGTCAGAGTAGGAAGCTATCGAAAGGAACGCATTCATTTTCCTAAACCCGCTACCCGCAACCCTCCTGAACTCGCTTAGAAAACCCTCCAGAGCGTACGTGTCCCTCCTAAACGGCGCCCCCTTCAACGGGCCTAACGTATAACCGAACTCCCTAACCCTGTAACACAGGTTAAGGGGGCCGCAGAACCATTCACGCAGAAAAAGCTCTAGGGCGGTGTCGGTCATCGTCACCACCATGGCGGGAGCTTACGCAGCGTAAACCTCTCCTCCTGGTAGTTGGGATCCATGAACCTGTAGACCGCGCCCTTATTCTCAAGCCTCTCCAGGGCTTTCGCAACTTTCTCCCACGTGACGGGGGCCTTGAGCTTGCCTGACTTCCTCCACTCCTTAAGCTCCTCGTACACCTCGTAAGCGGATTTTGGACTGCTGATCGCCAACGACTCCCACACCGCCTCCTCCACTGACTCGAGAACCTCCCTCGAAGATTTTTCTGGTGTGGTCACTTTTTTCCGAATGCTTTCTAAGTGACCACAACCCACGCGTGATGTGGTCACTGTGGTCAGTGTGGTCACTTTTTCTGAAAGGGGTGTTTCGTTTTCACTACTGACCACATCATTACTTTTTTCACGTTTTTCTTCCGTTTCTTGTGAATTTTCTTTCAATGTGGTCAGTTCTGTTCTCTCCTGACCCTTCACAAAAAAGTGACCACACTGACCACACAACTCGCTTCTGTAGCCATACCTTTCCGCAACGTCGCAGAATTCTTTGAGAGTTACCTCATACGCCTTAGGTGTCCCTGGGAGTTTCCTAGTCGTTTTCCTCTTCCATCCGAGCCGCCTCATAATTCGACCTATCCTCTCAAGGGGCCACTTCTTTCTAAATTCTCTTTCATCAAAGGCCGCACCCAGCTCCTCTTGCTTTATCACCCTCAGTTCGTCCTGGATCTCACATGTGCGCACGATGACTTCCTCACTACCCTTTAGGAGCCTTTCAAGGGCCGCAAGTACCTCCTTCTCCTCACTCCAGAGGGCCGCGCGTCTCGCATCAATGTCCTCAGCGGCTAGCTCTAGGACGTCGCGATACACGTCCTCCCCGAGCAGGTAAGCACCCACTAGGATAGGGTACCAAATTTCGTAGTCACGCGCTTCGAGGGTCAGTACACTACCCTTAACTTCGACCCCTTTCGTGACGTCCTCCCTGACCCTCCTCTTGGCCTCCAGGACTTCAGGTAACTTAGTCAGCCTCGCGAGGTAGAGCTTGCCGCGCAGATCCTCGAAGTCGTGGGGTTCAGGATCCCTACCCGCTGGGTCGTCAGTCTTCTTCATCGTTATGAAGACGGAGCGCTGACTCAGTAGCTCGGCGGGCGGCTCAGTGAAGGCGAACACTACGGGCGCGAACGTCTTGAATAGTCCCAGCACGAACCTCTCACGCGCG
>CAYNPH010000045.1:0-8899 GCA_964399035.1 uncultured Desulfurococcaceae archaeon | reverse complement strand
GCGACCGAGCCCTGGATGCGTGTTGAGGAGAGGTACGGCATTACCAGGAGGTGCTTGGAGGTCATCGCTAGGTTCAGGTTCCCCGTCCACTGCTTAACTAAGTCAACCCTAATACTGAGGGACTTAGACGTCCTGAGCGTGATTGATCGGGACGCTGTCCTGCCGCGTGACTTGAGCCGCTTGGGACGCGGTGTCCTCGTAACCTTCTCCTTATCAACCATTGATGAGGGTGTGGCGAGGGTCTTCGAGCCGGGAGCCCCGCCCCCGAGGGATAGGTTGGAGACCCTCAGGAAGGTTAGGGAGGCCGGGTTCCGCGCGGGCGTAGCCTACATTCCTGTCCTCCCCTTCATTTCGGACTCGGATGAGGTGCTGGGGGAGATGATTAGGGTTGCCGGGGAGTTCGGGGCGGACTACGTGTTTGTGGGCGCGTTAACCCTGTACGGGGTCGGGAAGGAGCTCTACCTTAGGGTCATAGAGGAGCGCTTCCCGGAACTACTGGGTAGGTACAGGGAGTTCTTCAGGGGCAGGAACCAGCCGAGCAGGAAGTACCAGCTGAGGTTGGAGAGGGTGGCGAGGGCCCTCTGCAGGAAGTATGGGGTGAGGTACGGTATCCTGTGACGTTATTGAGGCGTTGGTGACGTTCGTGCTGTGGGTGCCCGCTTATTAGGTTTAGGGTGAAGTAATTTGTCGGTGCTTCACGCTCATGACGTTCGTTAAGGTCCCGGTTATGAGGCCCTTCAAGGCGCGGATCGCCGGGTTAAGGGTTCCTAAGGCTGGGGGTAGGTGGAGGGGCGCGTTACTCGTTGAGTTCGAGGGCGCTGAGATAGCGTTCCTCATGCCCGCATCGATGGCGAGGTGGTTCACGCCGGGTGAGTGGGTTAAGGTAGTGCTTGAGCAGGAGCCCGAGCACGTGGGCGGTAAGGTGTTCGTGGCTCCACGCGACACTTACCGCTTATGGCGCCTCCTGCCGGGCGGTGAGGAGGTGCTTGTCTGGCCTCCGTGGATGGTTGAGGAGTCCTTACCCCGCCACTCGCCCGTGACGGGTGAGGTCATCTACAGGTACTCCGTCGTTGCTAGGGAGGCTGTTAGGGAGGAGGACTTCACGGCGATCGTTGAGTTAGAGCAGCACCACTACGCCAGTAAGGAGGAGATCGTCGCTACGTGGCGCTGCCCGTCCTGCGGTAAGGTGTTCGAGGCTAACGTCCAGCCCGAGTGCCCTGAGTGCGGCGTCCCATGCAAGCTGCAGGAGATTAGGGGGTCCCTGCCCGCGTCCCGCTTCCTGATCCTCGAGCTTGCTTCGAGGGAGCCTTACGAGCCGCGCGTCGTCGCGTACGTTAGGGTAGACACGCCCATACCCCTCATGCATAGGAGGGTTAACGGGAGGGTGGAGCGCCTAATCAGGGAGAAGGTGCTTAAGCCTGACTGGATCCACCCCACCTTCTGGCCTGAGGCGCTTGAGAAGCCAGAGGTACTGTCAAGGTACCCGGAGATCACACGGCACTACGGGAGGGTCAGGAAGGGGTTGAGGGGCGAGGACGTTACCGAGGAGGCGTTGAGGGTGGCCAACACTGCTGGCGCGAGGATAGCTAGGGTGGTGGTTCACCCAGACTACCGCGGCGACGGCGTGGGTGCTTTAGCGGTTAGGCTCGCGTTAAGGTGGGTTGCGGAGCGCAGGGTCCCCGAGATGAGGAGGGGCAAGCACTTCGTGGAGACCATAGCGATGATGGCTAAGTACAACCCGTTCTTCGAGCGCGTGGGCTTCAAGTACGTGTGGGACACAGCCTCAGGAAGACCAGTCCTCATATACCCCCTCACCAAGGAGGCTGAGGAGCTAGTCAGCAAGTACTTGAGGGAAGACCCCGTGGCTAGGGGGCACGGGGGCAGGTTATTCAGGCCCAAGTACGCTAGGGTCGAACCCATTAAAGCCCCGATAAGGCTCGAGGGCGTCACGAAGGTCTACAGGTCCGAGCTCGACGTGCAGCGCCTCAAGGGCGAGTTAAGGCAGGTCCTCCAAGCCTTCGGGGTCGAGAAGAGGGTCGTTGAGAAGTACATATTCAGGGACGCGAACCTGGAGATAAGTCCGGGGGAGGTCGTCGCGGTCATAGGCGCTTCCGGCGCGGGGAAGACCACCCTACTCAAGATACTCGTCAACGCCGCCACCGGAGCCGGAGGCGATGCATGGGCACCCACGGAAGGCGAAGTCGTCATGCCGCCCAACGCCCGGGTAGCGTACCTACTCCCCGGCGAGGCCGAACCCGCCTTCGGCGACGAAACCATCCTCGAGCACGTTAACGGGAAGGTGGGGGACGTGAACGCCGCCATCCAGATACTGAACGCCGTCGGCCTCTCGGACGCCATCTACTACAGGGCAAAGTACACGGAACTCTCAACCGGTCAGAAGGAGAGGGCTAAGCTAGCCTCACTCCTCGCTGAGAGGCCCAACGTACTCATAATAGATGAGTTCGGCTCCCACCTCGACAAGCTAACGGCTAAGAGGGTGGCGAGGAAGGTCGCGCAACTCTGTAGGGAGGCAGGAATAACGCTGATCGCCACAACCCACAGGACGGAGGTTCTGGAGGCGCTGACGCCGGATAAGGTAGTCATGGTTGGGTACGGAACCCTAATCGTTGAGGAGGGTCGCGGGGCGAAGCCCTAAGTGAGGGTGCTTTGAGCAAACACTTTTATTTAACCGCGGCGTCAATCATCATAGGTGTTAGACATGTCTGGAATTAAGGAAGGGGAGCTGGAGATAAGGCACACCTCATCAGTCATCTACGCCCGCCTCCCCGGAAGCAGGGAGAAGGCGTGGATAGCTTACGAGGTTGAAGGGAACGTCATGAAGCTCCTCAAAACCTACACACCACCAGAGTACCGCGGGAAGGGAATAGCGGCGAAGCTCACGCAGTACGCGATAGAGCTGGCCAGGAAGAACGGGTGGGTCGTGGAGCCTGTGTGCAGTTACGCCGTACACTACTTCATCAAGCACCCGGAACTGAGGGAACTCCTGAAACCGGAATTAAGGGACGCAGACTTAAGAAAGCTCTTCGAGGAGAGGTTAAGGGAGGAGCAGGAAGGCAGGGCTTAAGGGTGCTCAACGCGTAAAACGACCAGTGCTTTTAACAAGCCCGGCCAAACCGCGCTACGACCGCGTAGCCCTCCTCCGGTAAGCCAGCACCGCAATCGCCGCGGCCACGGCGACGGCGACCGCCACCACCGGCGCGTAGTTAGGCTGAGCCGCAGCGGGCGTTGTCCGGGGCGGGGCGACCGACGTGGTCTTAGTTGAGTGCGTCACCGTCCCGGTGTGCGGTTGCGGTAGCTCAACCACCGCCTCACCCCCGGGCGGGATGGGGTCGACGCGCTTCGTGAATCGCTCCGCTAGCCCCGGCACCCCAGCCTCGACGACGTACTCGGTGTTCGGTGCGGCCGCCAGCCTCAGCACCCCATCGCCGGGTATTCTGAACGTTTCCTTACCGCCGCCCCATGATACCGTGAATTCCTGCCCTGGGGCCCCCTTTACGGTGAGGTGCGCTGGCATCGCTTGCTTTGCCGGCGTGATGACGTACTTCCCTCCTGCCTTGACGCTCACCTCCTTAGTTATCGTTGCCGCCTCAATGACCGCCTCGGCATCACCCACGTCCAGCGCCGGTGCCTCGACGTACTTCACCGTGACCGAGTACGTTCCGGGCGGGGCGTAGTACGTTGCCCGCGCCCCCGGCGACAGCCTCCCGCTAACCGGCGCGCTCCCCGCCCAGCTAATCACGTACTCCACTGGTGCCTCGGCATCGTTCCTTACGGTCAGCCTCCCGTACACCTCGTTAACGCTTCTTAGTCGCACCACGGCCTCACCGCCGGCCTTGACCGTGACGGTTACTTCCTCGGGAGGCGGTGGGGAGAGGGTTGTCGACGCTAGGTCGCTGGGTAATGATGGTGTGCACTTAACCACGTACTCCCCGGGCAGGGCCCGCACCCTCAGCACCTGCTCCGGGCCCACGGTTCTCGAGGCGCTCCCGCCAGCCCAGGAGATCGTGCATGAGTACCTCATCGCCTCAACTTTCGAGGCGTCAAGCAGCACCGTGCCTGCCGAGTTAAGGAAGTCGCTGGTTGAGGGTAGCTTACCGATGAGCACGCGCCCTGCCCTCACGCCGTACTCCTTACTCACTATTAGGTTAGCTAACCACTCACTAGAACCTACCAGTTCGTTAACGCCTCCCAGACCCCCTGCGGGCGTGAAGGCGGCCTCATGCATGCCCTCCGCCACGTACAGCCTTAAGCCTCCCTTAACCCCCGAGTACTCAACGCCGTCGATCCGGGCGTTGACCGCCACGTCTCCTGGTAGGAGCACCAGCAACCCATACTTCGCGGGCTCCACGAGCCTAACGTCGCTAGCCACGGCGAGTAGGTTACCGTTAAGTGACTCCGTGACGAGCACCCCGAGGACACGTGCCCCCAGAACCTGGTACCCCGTAACGGAGTCACTGCTCGGCGAGTACCTCACCAGTTGCCCGTAGTTTAAGGTGCTGACCAAGTACGCGTCCCCTCCCTCACCGATGCCCGCGACCACGACTCCCTTGACCCCGTCCTTGAACCCCGCCTCACCGCTGGCCGTTATGCGGAGTAAGCCCTCAGTGAGGGACACGTAAGCCACACCGAGCGACTCGTCAGCGAATACGCTGATCGGCAAGCCCCTCAGCGGCACCTCCTCCCTCACCTTACTCCGCACGTCAACTAGGGATACCGTTGACCCGCCGTCGTAGAGGAGTAGCACGCCGCCGGAAACCCACTTAAGGAAGAAGTAGTCCTTCAGCGGGTACCTCAGCACCTCCTCCCCTGACGGTGAGTAAATCACCGCCTCCAGCACGCCGCCACGCATGACTAAGCACGCCGAGTACCCCGTGACCGGGTCGAGTTCCGGCCCCCAATACACGTAAGCACCGCCCCCGAGTTCCTTCGACCACTTAACGCCCCCGTCAAGCCCGAACGCCTTGACCCATGTGGGGCCAGCCACGACAACCATGCCGGCGCCGACGCCGACCCCCGTAACGTGCCCGAGCCCGCTAAGGCTTAGGGCGTGCTTCAGCGTGGCGCCGTCGACCCTGTACAGCCTGACCACGCCGCCGTACGCGTAGGTAGCGAGCACGTCCCCGTACGCGGCGATCCCCTCAACCCCGGCGGGGTCGAGAACCCTCAGCGTCAGCACCTCCCCGGCCTTAACGTCGATCACCGCCACCGCACCGTCATCCAGCAGCACGTACAGGTACTTACCGGCCAGCACGTGGTTCCTGATGACGTGCCCGCCGATGCTCGGCGCCGCGATGCTTAGTGAGGGGGTGTCCCCGCCGACCCTCACTAACTCCCCGCCGTACTCGCCGGCGACGAGCACCGTGCTACCGTTCACCCAGGCCACCATGCTTGGCTCGCAGTCCGCGTAGCCCCAGAACACCTGCCTTAAGGCGGCGTCATAAACGCGTACCTCCCCGTGGTTGAAGTAGGCCGCGTACACGGTTAGGTAGTTGCCTGTCGGCGACCAGGACATCGTGGACACGTACGCGCTGGGGAGTGATCCTGTGGAGAGGTCCTCCCTAGCAATCAGCTTCAGTGAGGTGGTGTACGTGGCTAGGGTGCCGTTGCCGTACGCGACCGCTATTAAGCCCTTGCTGGAGACGGAGACCCTTAGGATCGCTGAGCCCGTCTCGACGCTCCCGACGATGTCGCCGTTAAGCCTCCTCACAACGAGTTCGTGCTTATCCCCGCGCGCCACGCCGTACGCTAACACGTCGCCGTACCCGCTTAGGCTTAAGGAGCTGACGTGCCCCCTCTCCGGGATGGCGGTCCTGAGGGTGCCGGTGCCGTCGTAGACCTCTATTAGGTTGCCTTCGTACCCGCTGTAAGTCACCGCGAAGTACCCTCCCTCGCCGGGGATTAGCTTCTCTATAGGGTACCTGCTTGGCTTGGTGCGCGCCACCTCAGCCCCCGTGTACTGGTTGAGTAGGACTACCGTGTATAGCGTCGTGACGTAAGTCCCCGAGAGCGTGGGGGTGACCCTGCCCACGTACGTTATTGGCACCGCTATCCTGTCCGACCCCACCAGCCAGTACGGCAAGGAATCCCTGCTACTCACGTTGAAGGTCCTGACCCACAGCTTGGTCCCGTTCACGTCGTACATCATTAGGACTGCCTGGTAGTGGAAGACGCTGTAGTTCGTCCTCAACCCCGTGACCAGCACTAGGTTGCCGTCACGCGATAGCTGCAGCCCGACCCCGGCGGTGTTCGCGGGCTCGTAGCTGAACTCATGCAGTTCCTTTCCGTCGAGATCGTATATCGTGACCCGCGGTACGTACCCTAACGACTCCCCGCCCTCGAGGACGTCCTTACTGACGAGCACTGCCTTCCCTTGAGGGAAGTAATTCACGAGTAGCGAGCCCACTAAGCCCCTATCCATGAACCAGGACGCGGAGCCGTCCGTGTAGTTCAGGTACACGACGCCGTCCCACCCCACTAGGAGAACGGACTTCAGGTCATCCACCACCCTACCATCCACAAAGCCCCCGTCCACGAACTTACGGAGTATCTCGCCGCCGCCCGAGCTACACAGTATCACCTCCCCCCTACCACTGCCGTGCGGGACGACCACTAGGAGCTTCCCGCCGTCACGGCTCCACACGGGTAGCCCGTAAACGCCGTCATACTTCTTAATCCAGAGGGGGGAGCCGCCCCTAGCACTGAACACGTAGAACCTGTTACTCGTGGTCACAGCTATTAGGTTCCCGTCCGGAGACACGGAGAACCTGTGGACATAGCCGCTGGTTAGCGTAATGTTAGCGACCTCAGCCCCGTCCAGCCGGAACTTACCCACGCTCTTGCCGGAAGCGACCCACAGGTACCTGCCGCTCGGGTCCCACCGAACCCACTCCGGACCCCACTCAACCGTCACCTCAGCAACCTCACTCAGGTTCCTGCCGAAGACGGAGACGCCATCGTACCCCCTAACAGCTATGTACGATCCGTCAGGGCTCCAGAGGGGCTTGCCCCGCACCCCATGAACCCTCACGCTCCCGACGACACCTCCCCCACGGTCGTACAGCGTCAGCCTACCGAACCTAACCACGGCCAGCAACTCCGACTTGGGGTCCCAGGCAACGTAGGATCCCGCACCACCGCTCCAGAGCAGGTCACCGTTGCTCGCGTTGAACACGTACAGGTAATCACCCACAACCGCCACTAGGGACCCGTCCCTCGAGGCGTCAACGTCGCTCACGTCCCACGCCACCGGCCTCTCCCAAACCACGCCTTCGGGGTAGGTCACGTAGAGTACGTGGTCGTAGAGGGCGCCGTTCGCGTGTGACTCGCGGACTAGTATAGCCACGTGGTACTCGTCAGCTACGCTTGGTGAGTGAGGGCTGGCGTACTCGCCCGTCACCGGCCCGTAAGTCCTTAGGGTGGGGCTTAAGTCCCTGAGAGTCCAGACACCCGACGTCGTCACGAGTAAGGCCCCGCCGCCGCTAGGGTACGTCCCTAGGGGTGTCCCGTTAACGCTCACCACGCTAGTAACCGGCGTTAGGTTCCGGTCCAGGATCATGAAGGCGTAGTCAACCCTCGTCACCAACCTGTACAGGCGGTTCCTCAGGGCGGCCGCCACGCCACCGCCCCTCAACCAAGTTACGTGGGTCACGTGCATGCCCACGTACCTAGAGTAGGTCACGTCACCGTCCTGAAGGTTCAGTACGGCGACCCTCTCACGACCGCCTAGAACCACTCTTGCCTCGCCCGGCACCCACGCGATGGACTGAGGTGTTAGGCCAACGTAGTACGTCCTGACGCCCCCGCCGCGCGCGTCGATGACCTTGAGGGTTCCGTGCGAGTTGCTTAGGGCCAGTAAGTCCTTGGTTAAGCTCCACGAGGCCGCGTGAACGTCCTTGAAGCTCCGGGCGGGGTTGAGGGCGTCGCCGCTGAACGAGTAAAGCACGGCCACGTCCTCCCCCCTCAGCAGGAGGTAGTTGCCTGACGGGGACCACTCAACGTCGTTTGCCGGCACACCCACGCTTAAGTTAACCACTAACCCCCCGTTCGGGCCGTAGATAAGCACCCTCGACTCATTCTGGAAGTAGTTTAGCGTGAGTGCCGTGAAGCCCTTCGACGAGATGCTCACGTCCGATGACGGCGCGGGCCTGAGTCCACGGAACCAAGCCAGCCTCCCGTTAAGGTCACGCACCTCCACCCCGTACGCCGTGACGAGCGCGTACATCCCAGCTTCCCCGTTAACCGCTACTTGAGTCACCTCCTCACCAGCAAGTAACGTGGTTACGTTACTAGGGTCGTCAGCGCTGACCATGAACGCGCCCTCGGCAGTCCCCAAGACCAGGGTGCCTGTTAATGGGTCGTAGTCCGCGTCAAGCACCGGGCCCTTAACCAGCACGCCCTTAACCCAGGGCGGGGAGTTAATTACTGCCGCGTCCCCCGAGCCCGCCGTGACGGGAGGCGCAGTTAAGGGGGTTACTGAGGCCAGTAACGCGGTTAAGGCCAGTAACGCGAGCGAAGCACGTAGCCCAGCACGCAACGCACGTACCCGAGCGGGTTCCCTCAATGAGCGTATTAAGGAGTGGTTTTGATTGCGGGCATCAAAACGGCTTGATTAGAAGTGCTTCCAGAACACCTCGTGCGCTCTAGTCATCGCCTCCTCGATCCCGGCGTACCTCCTGTACACCAGGAGCTTCAGCTGGTCAGCCATGAAGAACCACGCGAACGCGTAACCCCATATCAGCGCCGCGAAGAACGGGGATAGCGGGTACATCAGGCCAGCACCTATGATGGCTATTATGGTTGCCGCCACCTTCGTCGCCACCGCCGTTATGAGCAACCACTTACCGGGCATTATCGACCAGAACGGCCCGCGCGTCCTCGT
>CAYNPH010000044.1:0-5842 GCA_964399035.1 uncultured Desulfurococcaceae archaeon | reverse complement strand
ACGACGTACGTTAGGGGGAGTAAGAGGCTGTTTGCTTGACTCAGTAGTTGCTGGCCGTACATGTTCGCTAGGGCGCCCTCCACGGTCTGGCCGTTCATGTCTATCCTGACAATGGTTGAGTAGTCCTTACTCGCCCAAATCGTTATGTTGGCTTCGTCCTCGCCCTTGAACACGAACGTTACCTTGACGGTGTCCACGCCCCCTACGTTGCCTCCGGGCGACTGTATCACTGAGGCCGTCACGTTGCTCTCGTCGCCCGTCGTCTTGTTCATGCTGTAGATGTTCAGGGTTATCTTGTTGAAGTTCTCGAGTATGTACTTAGCTGTCAGAGCCTGCGCCTTAATGTCCTGCTCCTGCACCGTGGTGGTTGAGGTAGTTGTTGATGATGTTGATGTGGAGGTTGCGGTTGATGACGTAGTCGTTGATGTGGTAGTGGGTGTAGAGGTGGTTGCCGTGGTTGTTGAGGTCGACGTTGTTTGCGTTGTGGTACTTGACGACGTGGTCGAGGATGTGGTTACCGATGATTGCGTGGTCGTTGTCGATGTTGACGTGGTCGCGGTTGATTGGGTCGTGCTGGTTGTCGTTGGCGTCGACGTCGTTTGCTGCGTGGTTGTTGAGGGCATGGTGCTTGATGACGTGGTTGAGGATGTGGTCGTAGTTGCCGGTGCTGGCGCGTGCTGGCTGGTCATGACGTAGAACCCTACGCCGGCCGCCACAGCAATAACTACTACTAACGCGGCTACTGCTTTTAACATTGTGAGACGCACCCTAGATTATTCGGTGAGTTGAGGGAAAACTGCAACGCATATACTGTTAGGCGCCAACGTATTTACGAAACGCTAATTAAGTATATTAGATGAATTATTCTTCTGTACTACAGATATATTTTTCGTTAGGTCCCGTCACCCTCGACCTTAAGCCACGGCAGATCCCTCAGGTACTCCTCCGGCGGCTTGGAGGGCGCTCCTGTGAGTGGGTCGGTCATGTCCTTGTTCTTGGGGAACGCTATCACCTCCCTTATGGATTCCTCGTTGAGCAACACCGCCACGAGCCTGTCGAGCCCTATGGCTATGCCGCCGTGTGGTGGTGCCCCGTACTCTAGGGCTTCGAGCAGGAAGCCGTACCTCTCCACCATCTCCTCCTTGCTTAGCCCCATCATCGACAGTATCTTCTCCTGAAGCCCTCTGTCGTGGATCCTTATGGAGCCTCCCGCAACTTCGTACCCGTTAAGCACTAGGTCGTACGCCTGCGCCTTAACGGATAGGGGGTCCTTATCAAGTTTGGGTATGTCCTCCGGCATTGGGGAGGTGAATGGGTGGTGCCTCGGGACGACGCGCCCGGTCTCCTCGTCGAGCTCGAAGAGCGGGAAGTCAATGACCCACGCGAAGACGTGCTCGCCGGGCTTGGCAAGACCTAAGGCACGTCCGAGGGCGTTCCTCAGGTCGCCGAGGGCTTCAGACACTTTCAGGTACGGGCCTGCCGCGATGATGGCCGCCTCACCCTCGCTGAGGGAGAGGATCCTAGCGATTTCCTTGCCGCCCTCACCGCCCAGGTTGCTGGCTACGCCCCCTCCCACGCGGGCTACGTAGGCGTACTTCCCTATATTGTTCGCCTCCATGAAGTCCTTAACCATCCTCTTAACGAGCTTAAGTTGCTTGCCTGGCTTCCCGCCCGGTAACTGGATGGTTAAGGCCCTGACCACCTCACCCTCCTCAGCCCCCATGTGCTGGCTCAGCTCCTCCGTCACGGTACGTAGCGTGGCCCCAAACCTCAGGTCGGGCTTGTCCGTCCCGTACTTCTCAACCGCTTCCGCCCAGGAAATCCTTCGGAATGGTGTTTCGAGGTCCTTACCCATGACCTTCTTGAAGAGGTACTGCATGGCTTCCTCAACAACGCCCATGACGTCCTCACGCGTTACGAACGACATCTCGAGGTCGAATTGAGTGAATTCAGGCTGCCTGTCGGCCCTCGGGTCTTCGTCCCTGAAGCACCTGGCGACCTGGTAGTACTTCCCGAAACCCGCTATCATGAGTAACTGCTTGAAGAGCTGCGGGGACTGGGTTAGTGCGTAGAACTTCCCTGGGTGGAGCCTCGAAGGCACTAGGAAGTCCCTAGCCCCTTCCGGCGTGCTCCTCGCTAGGTAGGGGGTCTCGACCTCCACGAAGCCCTTAGAGTCGAAGAATTCTCTCAGCGCCTTAACCACTGCGTGCCTAAACCTTATGTTCCTAGCCATGACCTCCCTACGCAGGTCTAGGAACCTCCACCTAAGCCTAACCTGCTCCGACGTAGTAGCCATTAGTGACTCGTCGTGGATTGGTATGGGTAGGGGCTTACACTCATTAATGATGACCACCTCCTCAGCAGCCACCTCAACCTCACCGGTAGGCATCTCCGGGTTGACCTGGTTCTCCGGCCTAGCCCTAACCACGCCCCTAACAGCGACGACGTACTCAGGCCCGACTTCCTTAGCTACGCTGAATGCCGGCGACTTGACCGGCACGACGACCTGCACTACCCCGGTCTCGTCCCTAACAAGCATGAAGACTAGCCTGCCGAACTTCCTGACCCTAGTCACCCACCCGTTAAGGGTTACTTCCGAGCCTACGTGCTCCTTCCTCAGAAGACCGCAGCAGTGCGTCCTCTTCGGATACTTGAACAACGCCACTCCACGAACCCCACACACTAAGGGTGATGTGAATAAATAGCTTTACCTTAAATGTTTAGAGAAGGTTTAGGCCAAGATCGGGCTTCGAGGTTTAGTAAAAACTTCATTGAGGCCTGGAGCCGGGGTCCACACCATTCATGCGAGGACATTCATTCCTCAACAAGTTCCTTAGAGGACGCCACGACAGCCCCCGTAATGCCGAGTGCCACGCCGGATATTACCGCGGGCACCAACGCCTTAGGCCCGCCTAGCACGACTAACGCAACAGCCACCACTGCGGCAGTCACCCATAATCCAGCGCCCAGCTTAAGTGCCCAGGGACTCCTCCTGAACACTAACCTACGGGCTTTAGGGGTTATGGGTGACCCACAGTGGGGGCACTTAAGCGTCTTCAGAGGTGAACCGCAGTTAGGGCATCGTTCCAGGCCGAGAGGTATGCCAGCACCGCACTTAGGGCACTTGAGGGGTGAGAGAGTAAGGTCCTTGCCGCAGTGAGGGCATGGGGTCTTCTCCCCCCTCCAGAAGTCGAGTACTCTTCGGAGCGCCTGCTCCACCGCCCCGGGCTTGCCTTCAGCGACGACCGTGAATTCCTTGAAATTAAGCATAGATATGTTCCTATCACCTGAGGTGGCGGTGACCACTAATGACTTAGGGTCAACCCACTCCCTGAACCTGCTTATGGACTGCGTGGCGTCAGTGGCTAACGCGACTAGCTCCTCAGCCCTCTCCTGGCTTAACCCCTTACTCCACACTACCGGTAAGCCTTCGGCAGCGACCACGTACTCCCTTAGGTTAGAGATGCTGCTAAGGTACTCGCTTATCGCCTGGAAGGCCTCCGCGCCCGCGTCCTCCGCTCCTTCCCCGCTACTCAATCCTGAGTACACCTTGTAATGAGTTACCGTACGGTTATCTTGATTACGAGTGGGTCGTCTAATGACTTGAGGGGCTCGACATTTATCCTTATCTTAGGTTTCTTGCCTTTCTTCTCAAGCGCCTTCATGACTACGTAAGCGGCTAGGAAGGACTCGGGAGATAGCGTGTACTTGATGCCCTTCTGCATGAGCATGTACGCTACGGGCTTGAATATGCTGTCGTACACCTTAACCACGAATTCGCTCCCTACGTGGTGCTCCTTACCTGCCTCAGGCATTTCTACCTCGACCTTATGGCTGAAACCGAAGAGCTTGAAGACATCGACTATCTCCTCAGGTATGTCCTCGACCTCAGGTAGCTCGAAGCCTATCTTAGCGAGCATCTCGTCCGTGAGCCTCTCTATCTCACGAAGTATTAACTGTGTCATCGCCGCGCTACCCATGCCCAGCGCCTTAGATATCGCCACTTGGTACATGGCGACTATCGTGTTAAGGACCCCGGACTTGATCTTTACTTCTTCCTCCAATGTGAACACTCCCTGCTTAGCCATGGTTCTTGCCCCCGCACCGCACCCGCAGCGCTTAGAGGGCAGCCCTAATTCTTGGTAATTGCTTCTTCAGCTCGTACCTTATCCTACCCAGCACAGCACCCTTCTCAGCAAGCAGCACCACAACGCTCTCCTCCAGCTCAGCTATCAGGGCTATGCTACCCGTGAACTCCACCGTCGTTATCTCAACCTTTCCCAGATCCAGCTCCTTACCCATAGCGTCAATTGAACCCAGCGACGCCACAACCATGGCTGCTAGGGCTTCCTCATCGAACGTGCCGCTTGTTGTGATTGAGTCTATCGTGAAGCCCTCCTTACTAACGACGAACACTCCTAATACCTTCGGAACTCGGGACAGATCCGTTAACGCTCTTTTTAACGGAGTTACTCCTGACATGCGATCATACCTCGAAGTTTATTCTCAAAGTATTTACGGTGCTGTTTATATAAATCTTTCCCATAAAAATCCATATATAAAGAAAATAAAATTTCTACAAGTTAAATAAATAAATAAATAGAATATTTGCAATGTAAAGTAAACTGTTTAATTAACTAATTATCGCTTCACTCACGCCTCCAAGTCATACATCATCACGGTCGTGAAGCCATTCGAAGTAACTTTCTTGACGTTACCCTCGATTCTTCTAAAGAATTTCAAAGCATCACGACCGCATACCTTGTTACCTTCACCGTTAGTTACACAGAGCCCTACATTCCTAGACTTGTTAATGTATATGTGGCAAAGTAGTCCATCCTCGAACATACATGTCAACATTCTATTTTTAGAAGTACGTATTACGTTAACAATCAGCGACTTTGCATCACTACTTGGAACCTTACTAACCACGGGATTCTTGGAGCTCATGAGGACTCTCGCTAAGAACATGGGATCCTCAACAACCTTTGATAACTCATTACTCACGACTTCCTCAAGAAGTGAATAAAGAGGATCCTCAGAAAGTACCGCTTGATTAACAGCAGAAGGCTTAGCAAGGTTCCCGCTCGCGTTTCTCAAGGTTCCAGCATCAGTGCCTAAAGCATTAGATTGGTTCTGAGGCAGGATCTCCTCCAACCTAGACACAAGTAAGTAATTTGAAGAGCCATCTAGTGTCGCCCTAAAATTAATTATTTCCATATCAATATCGAACTCTTTCTGCCCAAGGAAGTAAGCCTCGGCTTGCCCAGAACTACTTAACATATCCCTTAAACTCTTTGGATCAACACCGCTCACAAGGCTCTCTTTATCAGCATCATAAATTATTGCGTGCACCTGTGAATTGCTCGGGGTTACGTAAATTATCGCTATGTGAGGGCTACTATCTGGGAAAACCTGAAACCTTACTATGCCCTCACGCCCGTACCTCCTTACGAGCGACATAATAAACGAGCCTAATTCTTCATAACTATAGAACTTCTCAGTACTCAAAAACCGTCCTTTCAACTTATGTAACATATTACATGTTCCCCCGTTAGACTAGTGCTAGCATTGTGAATCTCGACTTCATGTTTATAAAGTTTTACGCGGTAATTCAATGATTAAATGAAGTAATTTGATTCATGATATATTTACATCGTATAAGATATATTTGTATTTGCACAAAATTTTTTAAAGCGCGTCTCCGTTTAAAGAATTACGTTTAAAGAATTACGTTTAAAGAATTACGTTTAAAGAATTACGTTTAAAGAATTACGTTTAAAGAATTACGTTTAAAGAATTACGTTTAAAGAATTACGTTTAAAGAATTACGTTTCGCGGC
>CAYNPH010000043.1:0-2811 GCA_964399035.1 uncultured Desulfurococcaceae archaeon | reverse complement strand
CGATCAGAGTGCCCTTCACTTCATTATTATCCGGATTCCCCACGACGACAATGTAACTTGGACCCATTGAGTAGAAAATTAGCAAACGAAGCCTTTTGGCACCATCTCTTTCAATGATGCCGACAAACGTTGCCATGTACTCGTCGGTAGCGTTGTAGTCTATTATAAATACCTTTTCTACGCTCCCCTTGGATCCGTATATTTGTTGGTAGTAACTGTAGTTCGTTTCATTGAACCAAAGAAGCCACACGCTGCTGCTTTGTTCGCCCACGAGCAGCCCATAGGCCTCGCCGCCCAGCGGGCTTTGACCCATGGTGTCCATTATAGTCCCTAGGGATGGCATGTTCGCAAATAGGGTCATTGACGCAGTTATGCCAGTCTCCTCTTTAAATATGTACTCATTGATGGAACTGCTAACATAAATCAAGGCATCCCTCAAGGTGTGCGGGGCCCCTCCCACGCTAATAGGGTTGCTGAATACGGTTCCGTCAGAAAGACCTCGTAGCCACTGGTAGTAGTCATAGAAATAGCTGCAAGTGCTCCCAAAGCTGGCTATTACGTGCACGAACCCGTTTGTAACTTTTATCGATATTGGACAACTATCACTAACGCTCTCCCCGTTGGGCCCGCTAGTTATGTCATCTTTTACATACCTATTTTCGACGTGCCCGTCCTTCACCTCCAGCAGCATTATATTGATCTTTGTGCCACCACCGTACCCGGCTGCGGCAACGTAAAGTCTGTCGTTGTAGGTGAAACACGCTATGCTTTTAACGCTGAAGCTCAGCGATTCCGAAGTCAGCTGGTAGACGTTGGCGTTATTAAAGTCCACCAAGAATATGTGATCGCTTGACACCAAGACTATGTAGTTGTTATTGCAACTTGCTAAGGCACTAGGACTTCCTAAGTTGTTGTTGAAGTCTTGGTTTCCGAACTCCCTAGTGGTGGACGTAAGGGTGAGGGCATAAGCTAACAATGCCCCCAACGCTATTAATGCGAGTGGGCGCAATACCATACACCGATATCATTTAACCCTCCGTCTTTTTAAAAGGGGGAGTAGTGCTGCGAGGGATGACAGGGGTAGCTCAGTTACCGTCGGAGTGGTGATCACCGTTGTGGACGTCGTAAGCGTTGTGAAGGTGGACGTGTAGGTGGTGACCACAGTTGTAGTAGTCACGTTTGATGTGATGACCGTGGTCGTTAGTGTGGTCACAATCGTCGATGTGCTTGTATATACTGTACTGGTTAAGGTGTATGTAGAGGTAGTGGTCACGGTTACCGGAACGCCTACCCACACCTCGTACTTCACTAAAACGTTCCTGTAGAGCACGAAGAAACCGTCGTCCAAGGAAGACGCGTCCAGCAAGCGGGTGGTGTTGGTGAGCGAGCTCAGGGGGGCTAGCGATGGGGTTAGGAGCGTTATGGATGAAGAGGAGGGGCTGACCAAGAGTAGGAAATCCTCCGATGGATGTCTGCACGCCACCCTGTTGAGAGGGTCGTTTAGAGAGTAACTAATGTGATTACTGTTACCGTTTACAACGTCATCAACGTTAAATACCTTAACGCCGCCAGAGGTCGCGAAGACCATCTTTTCCCCGCATCGCTCAACGGAGTTTATCGCCTCGCTCAAGGTTATTTGTTGGTAGGTGGGGGAACCGCCTTCGCTTTGTATGACGTCGAACGATACTATGTTACCGCCAAGCGTCGTTACGACGACGTAAGGCTTTCCATTATGCACAATATACACAGCGTCGGAAGCCTTGGAATTTAGATCCAAGTCCGGGCTCCAAAGCTTGGTCGTGGTACCGGAACGTATGCGCAGAATGTTGCACTTAGTGCCGCAGACCAAGACCTCGGCTTGATCCGCTGTCCTCCAGATCAGCACGGCGACGCCCTTCAGCTCCGGGTCTAACGATGCCGTTATGTCGCTGCCACCGCCATACGATCTTACCACAAGCCTCCCGTCGCTTTTAACATAGACGTAACCTTGAGGGGAGCAGGAGGCAAAGATTACGGGATCCGAGTCCACCCTGTTGAGAGTAGCCCCGTCGAAGAGGTACAAGCCGCTTGGGCCGAATATTAATATTCTATTCCATTCGACGCACGGCTTCATGCTTGTGAAAGCGCCGTCAATGGGCGTGGAGGAGACGGGGTGGATGGACACTACTAAGTATTGGGCGAGGAGGGGGTAGGTTATTAAAAGTGCAAAAAAACACTTGTTCATCACGGACACCTATCTCCGGGAAATTACTTCCTCCTGATCCTCCTTAGCGCTTCAGCCGCGAATGGAACCATGATCATGATGAAGGGCACGCTGAACCTAGTGGTAGTCGGTGTCGTTGTCGTTTGAGTGGTGGTCGTAGTTG
This sequence comes from uncultured Desulfurococcaceae archaeon, assembly GCA_964399035.1. Lineage (GTDB taxonomy): Archaea > Thermoproteota > Thermoprotei_A > Sulfolobales > NBVN01 > WAOL01. The sequence continues at coordinate 445 of CAYNPH010000043.1, read as the reverse complement.
TGTTGGTAGCGGTCGTGGTGGTCGTAGTTGCGGTGGTAGCGGTCGTTTGAGTGGTGGTCGTTGTGGTCGTCTCGGGTCCTACGTTGAAGCCCACCTTGTAGAGGTGGAAGTAGGTTATTCCATTTACATCTGACTTGGTTACAAGCAAGTCTCCCGCTTTACCCATGATTTGCTCGGTAATTATTGGTATTCCGCTGACATCAAAGTCCTCGGCCTTAGCGATGCCGACTGCTAGTGCCTTCAGTTCGGGTCCCTTCACTCCTATAACTATGATGTCGTACTCGGGGTTGTCAGAGGGGAGGATCAATTGTTGCATAGCGTCAAAATCGTAAGAGGACACTGAAGTACCTATATCCGTCATAGTGATCACCAATACACCCGTACCGTCGATAGCGAAGTAAGCCTTCTCGGCGTCACCATAGTAACTGTTGAAACTAGATAAACT
>CAYNPH010000042.1:0-12462 GCA_964399035.1 uncultured Desulfurococcaceae archaeon | reverse complement strand
CAATCCACGCGAGCCCAAGGGGAGGCGCGTTAAGCCCCGCAACCCTATACACTTCAAGGTCATGAATATCGGGAGGCGTAGCCAGAAGTACCCTCGTCTCCCTCCCCACCTAAAAAGTTAGACTCACCCAAAAAAGCCTATATGAAAACAGTCTTATATGTCATATGGGACGACCATGGTGAATCTTCAGTAGCTTATGCCTTAACTGAGTAACAACGCGTTTAACACTCACTGTAACCCCATGGTTTATGAATCGATTAGGGGTTAGATACCTTGGGTTCCGGTAATTGCCGAAGAGGGTTCTCAGCAGGAAATGCGTTTACGCGGTAGCAGCGGAGCTCTTGATTAGCAGGATCCTAGCCCCTGAAGGCAGGGAGAAGACCCTTAAGGACGTGGCCTCGTCAAGCCTTGTCAGGCAGTACTGCGGTGACGCCCTCTCCGTGTCCTTCGTCCACTACGTTGAGAAGGCGTTGCTCGGCTTAAGGAGCCTAGTCTCAACGACGAGGAAGTGGAGCGGGCCCCTCTCAGGTGAGGCCGGCTTAATAGCGTTCGTGAGTCAGTACGGGTTCTACGAGGCGCTGAGGATACTCGACCTAATGGTTACGGTGAAGCAACTCAACTCAGGGATCAGCAACTCCTGGCTCCACACCCTAGCTAGGGAGCTGGACGACACACTATGCCGTAGCATCGGCGGGAGGCTCATGCGGGAGTACCTACTGCACTTCTTCAGAAGCGCCGCCAACTGCGTCAGGGACGTGATGGGCGCGGGCTTCACAGCATTCAGCAGGGGCGGAAAGGTTCCTGAGGGCCTCCACCTAAAGCTCAACGCCAAGTTAGAGCCCGGCGAGCTCGCCGAGCCCTTCAAAGTGAAGGTGAATGACGAGGTAAGCGATCTAGCCGACGACATCGAGAAACACATTATCGAGACCTTAGAGTTCGCTGAGGATGGTCGCGGGGCAATGGAGCTGGTCGACCTAGTTGCGAAGGCATCAAAGCCTATCTACGCAAGGTACTTCGCCCCATGGAATAAGGGACGCGTCAACGCGATGATACGTTCCTCCATATCCTACGGCGTCAACGCCTACGTAGTCAAGCTTGTAGCAGAGAGAATCGCTGAGGAAGTGAGCAATGCCTGGCTAGGAACGGCGGCCTCAGGCGGGATCCCAGAGAGGTGTCGGAAACTAGCCACTAAGGTCAAGAACAGGAGGTGGCGTGCGAGGATTATTGAAGAGGCGCTCGAAGAACTCGAGTTCAGCGCCAAGGCCCTCGACTGCGAGCACCTGCAGAAAGCGATCAAGTCATGGGTGACGACGGCTAGGGAGAAAGACTACTTGAGGATCACACACATACGTACCTACGCCAGGCAAGGCACCTGCACCGCAACGATAACCATAGTCATACGCGAGCCCATAGTCCTGTGACCGCGGTTCTCATTTTTCATAAATTCCTAGGAATTAACGCGTAGATTCTCCATTATTTTCACAAACAAATATATTTATTACTAACGACCTCTAAAATAAGAACGGTGGAAACCCATGTGGAGAGGGAAGGAAAGAGAAATCCTCGAGGTCTGGGAGGCCCTCAAGGCAGGGCTCACAAACCTCGTCGAGAAACCCTCCTACCTGGGCTTCATCGCCTCAGAACTCCTCACACTCATGAATGAATTCGAGAAAGGAAACAACCACGCCCTCCTCTACTGCCCCTTCAACCTCGTCGAGGAGGACGGAAGCACGAACGCAGGCCTAACCCTAAAGCTAGGAGACGAAAGAACGGACATCGTCCTAACCCCCGAAGCACTGAGGAACAAAGACGAACTCGTAAGGACACTAATACACGAACTCATCCACGTGTCCGGAATCATAGGTGAGGACGAGGAGGAAGACGAGAACGTAACAACATACATCACTAACCTCATCATACACGACATACCCACACTAACCACGCTCGAACACGAAAACAACACGCAGCAACCATGGAGCTGGGCATGGGAAAGCGACAGACCACTCTTCATATTCCTAACGCAGGACCACCTAAAGTACCTAGAAAAGACGCTGGAACCTCACCACCCCGAAGAACCCGAGAAAGTACCGATGAAGGAATTCCAGAACAACCCAGCACAGCACCTAAGGAAATGCACCGTAGTAATACCAACGAGAAACACGGGTGAGGCAAAATGAGCAAGGCACAGCAACCCAACCAGCAAACAACCACCCTACGCAACTACCTAAACAAGGTAACGAACCCCCAGAACTGGAAGACAGAGTACGCACAGCAACTCAAGAAACTATACGAAGACCTACAAGAACTACGCAAAATAGACAAAGCACTAGAAAAAGCACTCGGGAAGAAAGGAAAACTCCTAAGCGACTTCAAGGATCCGGAAATACGCGAAAGAATGAAAACAATAATTGCTGGAGGAATAAGCAAGAAAAAAGGAAATAACGCGAAACCAATAGCGCCAATCCTCTGGACACTCTTCGGAATAGAACTATACCCAAGAGACGGAGGTCACTCTCTAAATAGCTCCACAGATGACCTAATTACATACCTAGAGAACAATGGGTTAAGGAACGTCAGAGTGGCTAAGTGTACCTTTTACATGCTTGAAACAATATGGAGAGACCTAGGGCATGTACTGAGGGATGCTCTAGAAAGGCTGGGAAAGAGTGTTAGTGGGGATGTCTCTGTAGATGATAACGAGGTGCACGAACTAATATGTAAGTACATACCTAAACCAGGTCAAGAGCCTAGGAACCTAATTAACCTAATCAAAGACGTAGTGGAGAATCTCGTCAAACTAGCGCCTGGGGTAAACCCTTACACGACGTTTGCCTTATGCGTGAGTTCCGTAATAGCACAGGATCTACTGGAGCTAGTGGGGAACGACACACGGAAATTTGAGGAAATGCTAAGGATCTTGGGCTATAAAGCTATAATTGACTGGGTAGATCAGAAATTCATCTCTTACCAAGACGTAGATACGATTGATACGATTAAGAGCGAGCTCGCGAAGCGGGAGTTAATGAAGGTGCTGTTGCTAGGCACGTATACAGAGAGTTACTATGGTAGAAGCCCCGTTACAATCCGTAGTCCCCTGCTCGAGTTCATAAAGGCGGCCTACGACTACGTCGGGGATTATGAGGAATGCTATCCTAAGAGGAAAAGAGTGATTGACTTGGAGAGTCTCATTTATGGTAAGAGCACTATTAAAGGGCACTTAATCAATTACACGCAGAGGGAATTTAATAGAATCGCTAGTGCCATAAAGAGTAAAAAGTTGCACATATCCCAGATGGGATTAAACGGTCCGCAACAGTTTAACAAAGCTTGGAGGGCGTTAATGTTGCTACGAGATTCTGGTGTGCTCTACTCGCCAGTACTAAACGTTACTTACTACGATAGGATTAGTGAGCATAGACTCGAAGTCTACGCTAATTCTAAATGCCTACAAGACATAGCGTGTTTTCCCGCTGACCAAGAGCTTTGAGCTCGGGGGCCACTGCATTGAAAGGGCGTCACAGGGTTAGGGAGGAGGTTTCGGGGGACGTTGGCGTGGTTGATGGTTTTTCGTCTTCGTTAGTGGGTAATGCTGGGGTCACCGCTACTGGTAAGGTGAAGGTTGCCGACCTTGTTGGGCTTCCCTCCTTGGTTGATGCCTCGGTGCTTTCCCGTGGTCTTGGTTCGGTGCATTTGAGCACTTCGGTTGCGTCCTGGGTTGGTGTTGCTGGGGGCTTTGCTTCTGTGCCATTTGATCTGGTGGGTGGCGTAATCCTTACTAGGGTTTCAGGGCGTTCGCTCGCAGTCGGTCCCGTTATGTTTAGCACTAGTGTTGAGTATTCTCTAGAGGGTGTTGGGGGCTTAGGCGCCGGGCGTGCTTTGAGGGACGCTCTGGGCGGCGTGCTTCTTGTGAGGTGTGGTGGCGCTACTTCCGTGCCGCTTGTCTCGACGCGCGTGTTTTTCGGGGAGGACTTGCGTGGTTCGTCTTCCGCTACCTTCCGTGTGGGGCCTTGGGCCCTGCTTGCTGATGTCCTTCTTCCGGGTGTTAGTATGGGGTTTAGGGGTGAGTTATCCTTGGGTACGGGTGTTGCGCAGGAGTTCGAGTTGGGTGTTGGTCTATTAGAGAACCTCGCAGGGAGTGGGGAGTTGGAGGAGTTGCTGGAGGACGTGCTTGGGGTGAGCGGCGGTTCCCTACCTAGATCCTCGAGTGAGTTCGGCGGGGACGTGGCGGTGGTCATAGTTGAGGAGCCTGAGGGTAGTGAGTGGCACTTGCTCGTCGCTTACCTGCTTAGGGAGTTGCTGGTGGAGGCCGTGGGTTCGGACGTTAGGGTGTTCGTTAGGAGGGATGTGGGGTTAAGCGAGGATGTGGAGCCGCCGCTTGAGAACCTCAGTAGGGCTTCACTGGGTAGGTTACCCCTACGCGGTGTCGTTGAAGTGTTTGACACCACTAGGGATCCCTACGTCATCGAGGACATCCTATCCCTACTGAGCAGTAGGTGGCCCGTGCTGTACTCGCACGGGCCGGGTGCGCTAGTGATTGCGGTGTCCGATCATGAGTCAGCCTGCAAGCTCCTCGCCCGCTTAGGCGAGGTGGCGTCGGCTCAGGTATATACCCTTAAGTTCGAGAGTGATGGACGCGCGCTTGAGGAGTTCGCGAACCTAGCCCTAATCGGTTCGCGGGAGAACCTAGTTAGTGGGAACGTAGCCCAGATCATTAAGTACAGGAACGCCGTGGTGAAGGAGACTGTCCGCAGGCTCTCACCGTTCGTACGCAGGCAGGTCGGGGTGACAGGACAGGTCGATACCGCCCAATACGGAATTAAGGTAGCAACGTTCGCAGCCATAGTGAGGGACGCGGTTCTCAGCGAGTTACGTGGAGGGACGAAGGACATTATTGACGCCGTGCTGAAGGCTATCGAGAAGCTGGATCTGAAGGTCGAGGAGAGCATCGGGGGCAGTAACGTGGTGCCGGACATAACCTTCACCAACGAACGAGACAACATCATCTGCGTTGAGGTCGAAAGCCTAACAGGCACTGGGGAACCCTTGAAGAAAATCGACGAGAGCGTTGAGAAGTACTTCAGGAACGGCGCTACAGGAATTACTGGTTGCTCTGAGATCTGGGTCGTGCTAAAGCCTGAAGCCGCCCTCCTCCATCACAGAGGGCTTAAGCTCAGGGTAGGCCCGAAGGGAATCTATGCTAAGATGTACTCAGGCCCCAAGGAAGGGAAGATCCCTGTAAAGGTGAAGGTTCTAACACTCAGCTACGTACGCGCAAGACGCCGAGGAAGCATTGGTGATAGGTACGGGTGGGTTGAGGCCTTCGGATGGGAGTTAAAGGATCTCGAGGACTTCACCCATAACGTTAGCGAGTGGGGGAAGGCGTGGAGAGGAAAGACTGTCGGTAAATTTGCGTGCAGTGAGTCAGATTAGGTGACCTTGTAATGGGCGTCGACATTTGCGGAAATCCTAGGGAAGTTGTTAATGAGGTGTTGAAGGAGGTTTACGTTGACGAGGAGATCGTTAAGGAGATAGTTGGGGTTCTACTGACCATTAAGTGCTCCAACTACTTAAAGGAGCGCTTAAGGGGGTGGGGCATACAAGGCTGGAGGCCCCCAAGAGGAATACTCCTGTACGGTCCGCCGGGGACGGGTAAGACACGCCTCATGAGAACCATCGCTGAGAAAGTCCTGAGGAGCGGGAACACTAAGTGCTACGTGGAGGTAAGCGGCCCGCAAATAATTTCCTCCTACTACGGCGAGAGCGAGAAGAACCTCAGAAAGGTCTTCAAGAAGGCTAGGGACTTGTCGAAGAACTGCGGCGTGGCGGCGGTTCTTATAGATGAGTTAGACGCCATAGCCCCTAAGAGGGAGGCCGTGGCTGGGGAGCTTGAGCAACGCTTAGTCAGTCAGCTCCTAACCCTAATGGATGGTCTGCAGAGCGAAGAAGGCTCGGAGAGGGTGGTGGTCATCGCAACAACTAATCAGATATGGAGGGTCGATGAAGCCCTGCGGAGGCCGGGCAGGTTCGACATGGAATTCGAGATCGGGCTACCCGACCTGAAGGCGAGGAAGGAAATATTAAAGATACACCTAAGACCCATCTTAGGACTTGTTAAGGAGGAGGATGTGGAAAGCATAGTCAGCGAGGCTGCGAGAATCTCCGAAGGCTTCAGCGGTGCCGACCTGATGTACGCGGTACGTGAGTTGATGATGAAGCTCATAAAGGGGGTGCTGTTCGGGACAGGAAGTAAGGGGGTGGAGCTAAGGGAACTCATTGACATCCTCAAGAGGACAACACCATCAATAGCGCGTAGCATTATCGCGAGGAAACTAACGGACATCATAAAATTGGATAGTGCTAGATCCAGCAAGGTAAAATCCGTTGCGGAAATCCTTTCTGAGGTGTTGAGGGAGGGGTGGAGTGCTAGGGAGTGCCCAGTGCCTTTAGTCCTCCTCGACGTTCCTAAGCTCCTCGGACATTATGCGAGCATGACGCGTCCCGAGTTAGTGATCTATGAAGCCCTTAACCAGGCACTTAAGGCCGTCGGGGTCGACCCAGATAACTTCTGGGTTGTGGAGGCATCCATTCACAGGATGTTATCTAAGTGGGTAGGCGAGACCGAGAGGAACTTGAGGAGCGTGTTCGCTAGGTTCATCAAGTTAGGTAATGCATGCTTAGTGCTCAAGGGCATCGAGTCAATCTCAACTAGTGAGAACTTGATCGGCGTGGTAAATGAGGTTATGGAATGTGTGAATGACCTGATAAACCGTTGCTCCAGCAGGGAAGGACCTGTAAAGGCAGTCATAGCCACATGCACCAGGTGCGAAGAAGTAGCGCCCGAGATCAGGAACCTCTTCATAGAGGTGCCTCGCTCCATGAGTAGCCTATCGAGGTGATGACGTTGGGTGTCAATGACGCTGGCGCTCGGGGAGTTGAGGACCTTGGTGTGGACGCGCCTAAGTGTGTTAGGTGTGGGTCGTTGCTCCTGGAGTTTACCATTCCTGAGAGGATATATGATGCTGTGTGGAGGTGGGGGTTGGGGGTAGGTGTCGCGTTACGTGCTCTCTTCTCGGCGTGGTTGCCGCCGAAGTACAGGAAGTACAGCGGGATTTACGTTAGGTTTGCTCTCTCTTTGAAGGTGCCTAGCGCTGGGCTCGGGCTTGAGGACTATAAGTACATGATGCTCGAGTACGTTGCGAGGGTTGGTGAGTGGGCTTACTGGCACCCCCTAACCAGCTTAACGCTGGTTCACTGCCCACTAGTGATGCTTTGGGAGAAGTTAAGCGGGGTTAAGTCGCTGGACATCCCTAGGCACGTGGTGGTGCCTAGGGTTGATGAGTGGGTTGCGAGGCTCATCAGGTGGTCCGCGGTGGCCGTAATGAGGTGTGGTGATTGCAGCGCCCTCCTCCTCCCCGTGCGTGAGTCCGGTGGGCTCAGAGGGGTTGTTGAGGCGAGGTGCCCTGAGTGCGGGGCCTCAGTAACTATTCCGTGGGAGTACGCTGACTGGGGGCCTAAGGGCGTGGATGAGGTCGTGCCGTACCTCTCGATGGCCCTCTCCGTTGCTGGCGTCAGGAGGGCCTTAGGGGAGCCGGTACTGCCGGGCTTGAATGCTAGGTCCGTGATTGAGTACCTGAGGAGTAAGTGTGAGGAGCTTGGGGATCCCGCGTGCTTCCCCACGTCAATAGCTAGGCTGTGTGAGCCGTTACGCGTTGCTAGGCGCTTCATCTACGAGCAGAACTACTTCAGGAAGGTAATGAGTATGAGGGAGGAGGAATTCAACGCGGTACTCGGTACCTACGCAGCCATATACAAGACGTACTCGAAGATACTCGCCGACAACCGCGAGTTACTGGGGATCCCGCACCAAGCCACGAACGATGTGTAGGGGGTGAGGCACGTGGCGGTGAGCCTGAACTGGCGCGACGCCATAGAGACGCACTTAATGAGGAGGCTAATCACCGAGAGCTACGTGACCTCATGGAGGTACCCCAACAGGAGGGGCGTTGAGTGGCCGGGGACGAGGGGCGAAACCCTAGAATTCACGGACGTAGTAATCGCCGCCGAGGACGCGGCATTCACGGGAGAATTCATCGAGGGGCTGGCAACGCTCTACAAGACCCTACACAGGGGCGACAGGGAAGGAATGCACCTACACCTAATCCTATGGGGCGGGCTGGGCGCGGCAGACATGGTGAACGCCGTGAAGGAGCTAAGGCTCGTGGTAAGGAAACTACTCAAGAGAGGAACACATAGGCTCCCACTACCCGTGCTGTGCGTGGGAACAAACTACGATGAAGGAATCAGCAAGACCCTAGAAAACGCGCTAATCAACGAACTCACCAGGGTTAGGGGCGAGCTACTTGAGGTAGTGCCCAGCGAACTAGCGACCCTAGCCGTAGGGATAGTCAACAGCGACTCACTAAAGCTACAAGCAATACTAAGGTCAAGCGGCTGGGACCTTATCCTCGTTACTCGTTAAGGGTTCCGTGAGGTAATGTCTAGTTTCCTCGGGAAGTAGCGAAGCCGTTTCATGACACTTCTGTGTGTTGGAGGTTGCGGGTTTTTAGCTGAAGCTTGCGAAGTTTGATTCGTAGAGTTGTCTAAGCATCCTTAGAGCCTTACGTGCGGTGTGTTTGAACCTGTAGTTGCTGGTGCCTTCCCTGAGGGCTTTGACCACGACCTCGCCTTTATTGAGGGTGTCCTCGCCTAGCACTTTCCTGAATAGGTGCTCCGTGTCTAGGGTCTCTATGTCCTCGCTTAACTCACCTTCCCTGGCCATTGCTAGCACCAGTAGTAGTGGGCGCTCCAGCTTCTCCATGCTACCATGGAACTTAGGCAGTATCTTCATCAGCACCGCTAAATCAAACACCTCGTCATCGCTCTCGAAACTGACGATTCCCTTAGCTTGGCTTTCCTTAGCGTTCTTGAAGAACATAGCTATCTCATCAACAACCCTGTACCCAAAGTGGAGGTCGTGAGGTCTTAGAACCTCGTTAAGCCTCACTAGGATTTCCCAGTACCCAGCACCTCTAAGGGCCTTCACGGCCTCCCGAACCTCGCCCTTCTCAAAAGCCATGAACCTACCTCCCCTACGTAGGTCCTCCAGCAAAGTGGCCCTCAGCGACTCAGCATCGCCCCCGCCACCACTACCTGCCTTAGGGGGCTCAACCTCACCGTAGTTCCTTAAGTCAACGTCATGCAACTCGATGGTGAAGGCCCTGTCAAGCACCTTAGGGCTGAACATGTACGTCGTCTCATCAATGTTGACTGTCCCCACCACGTACAGGTTAGGAGGCAATCTAATCTCCCTAGGAACATCGTTGACGTTGCCCGCGTTATGGAGCTTAATGGGCTCCCTCGTGAAGCCATCCTCCCCCCTACCGCTCTCAAGCACGCTTAAGAAGTCAGCGAAGTAGTACTCAACTCGGGCTAAGTTCATCTCGTCAAGTATCACGAAGTAAGGCAACGCCTCAGAACCCTTACTCCTGTACTCCTCCACAGCCCTAAGAACAAGGTCAAGCAGTGATGTCCTATAGTACTGATTATTGATAAGAGGATTCAAGTAACCAACCAGAGCCTTAGGATCGCTCCAATTCGGCCTAACCGAAACGAACACATAGCAGTGCCCGTCACCGCAGATAAGCCTAGCGAACTCCAAAGCAATCTTAGTCTTACCAGTACCCGTAAGACCAGCCAAGATCACGAAACCCTTAGTCTTCAAAGCAACGTAAAACTGAGCAACAACGCGGTTAGGGAACACGTAACCCCTACTCGAGAGAAAATCCCTAAGACCTAAGCGAGGTCTGCTATGTTTACCCATCTCTATCGTCTCATTACCTACGTGACTGGTTTTAGGGTTGTACTTGGCACTCAAGCAACTTAAGTAAAAAGCCACCTCAGCTAAATCATTAATGCCTACCTCCCCTGAGACCTCCCGTAGAACCTCAAGAAACTCCCTATAGCTCTCCACGCTCGCCTTGATGCGCTCTACATCCTCGTTAGTTAGGCCTAGCACTCGTGTGCTAGTCTTTGAGAATGGTAAGCTCCTTTTTCTCCCTCCAAGAACTGGGAAGAACCACTCTGGGCGGATAAGGGATGCCCATATGCTGAGGGTGGATAACCTCATGCCCCTAATGTGTTCCTTGACAAGGTAGTGCTTGAGGGTGTTAATGGCTTCATCGAAAGTCTTAGAGTTCTGGAGCGCCTTAACGTAGTCTCCCAGCCTCCTGATGATTTCCTTGGTTGCGAGCTCCACACCACTCCCTGCGCCACCAAGCCATAACATATTTTTGAAAATGAGGTCAATGATTTCCCTGCCGTGCATGTTCTTTTTATTTAGGTTTTTCTTCGCAGTTAAGCGCCTCTTGTAAGTTCTTATGCAGGAATTTACTGGGGTTCGCAATGATTTTCTCTAGGGATTCTAAGCATGTTCTCCTTACCTCAGGCCATACGCTGTCCCACATTTTGCCGTATTCTTTCCTGCCTTCTAGGAGGATTTCTTTGAGTGCTTGTTTGTTTATTTGAAGGGATTGCTTGTTGGGCAGGTTTTGTCGCCTCCTGTTTTTCTCTTATTTGGTGTTTTGTGCTTTACGTCGTGGTGGTCGTAGGCTTACGTAGCCTATGCCTGGTTCCTTTATTACTGTCTGTATTAGTTCCGCTATGTTGCTGGGTTTGCGTGGTGTGGCGTTTCTTGATTCGGGGTAGTATGCGTTCTTGTCCCCTGGGTATAGGATTATTGCGAATTTCGCGTTTAGGGCGTCCTTGTAGGTGTGCATCTTGTAGATGTCGTCTAGCTTTGCCCTAGTCTCGGGCGTTGTGTGCTCTTCACTGCCTTGGTTCTCGCTGATGTGCCCTAGTTCTTGCGGGGTTGGTGCGTCGAATCTGAACTTCGCGTCGAGAACCCCTACTAGGGTATTACCTCTGTATAGTGAGTAGTCGGGTCTGAGCATTACTGAGTATCCTTTAATCGGTTTGTTGTAGTGTAGCCGCCAGCCTTCGGCGTACGTTGCCATTGCTTCCCCGTTCTCAGGTATCTCGCCTGCCGGGGTTATAGTTAGCTTCACCTCACCCTTCCCGAAAATCCTTGTCAGTTCCTTCGTTAACTTAAAGAAGCACCAGTATTCGTAGAGCTTCGCTATGTCCTTATTCCTTATGGCTTCATCCAGTCCCTCTATGAAGGGTGCTCTGGACTTAAACGTCATCCATAGCCTCAGCAGGTCCCGGTACCCTTCCTGCTTCAGCATTGCCTGCGTGACGTGGATTGCTCCTGAGGAGTCTCTGACTTCACTCATGACTGGGTGGGCGTTGATTAGGAGTAGCCTTGACTTGAGGTTGAGGAGCTTAAGCATGTTCTCACGCGGGATTGAGGGGAGCTTAAGCACGTTGATGCTGTGCACTATCAGCTCCTTTAGGAAGTGCTTGGCGAACCTGTTCTCTGGGGTGTCGTACGTTACCTGCTTTACCGCGTGCCTTAGCTTCAGCGGTGCGTACGCGTTTCCCTGTGCATCCCTTACCACGGCTAAGCAGCCCTCCTCAACTCTCACTAGGTACTCTGGATGTTGAGAGATCCCTAGGATCAAGTCGTGGTCCACGGTACTCACGGCCCAGGGCTCGACCCACTCACGCTTAGTCAGTAGGGAGCGTTTAGGCTTCCGCAGTATGGCTTCGTATGTAGACAGTATCTTGCTTGAGTTGCTTAGTAGGAAGTGGTAGGCGAATAGTGGTGAGGGGCTTGACCATGATTTAATGGAATCGAAGCCCGTGGGTGCCTTTACGGTGAACGGCAGTTCTAGTGCAGCCTTAATTAACTCGTCGGTAAGTGCCTTAACGTAGTCCTTATGTGCTCGAATAACTTCGTCAGGGTCGGATGTTTTTGGGTCGAGGCCCGCTAGCCTCACGACCTTCTCTGAAATCACCTCAAACCTGCGGAACCTGAGGGGCACCTCCCTATCCTTGCTAAGGATCCTTAGGTGGAGTACCCCTACCCTATTGCCTAGGTTGAACTCAGCAACGAATATCTTCCCTCCCCCAACGGTGATGACGTCCTCGTACCTAGAATCCCCTACCACTAGGGAGGGTTCCTCACCTTCCCTTACCGAAGCAATGACCCTGTAGGTGACCCATTCAAACAAGTAAGCCGTGTCGCCATCCACAATAACGTCGCCACGAAGCGAGTACTGACCGTCACCCGCATCCAGAGTAACGGAAGATGCCCTAGTGGCTGGCAATGAATTCTCCTAAATGTACTTAGCCGTGAGCTAATATGCGTAGCCTTAATTGGGGTGATTAGTGGTTTTAAGGTTCACGTTGCTTTGATTGTTATTGATGTTTGTGTCCCGTCTTGGGCTACGATCACTATCTTGTATGAGTACCCTATGCGTAGTCGTAGGTCGCTTGGGTTGATCAGTATTTTAGTGATGTTTCTTGGGGTTACTGGTATTGGGTTCGCGTATTCCTTTAGGT
>CAYNPH010000041.1:0-8829 GCA_964399035.1 uncultured Desulfurococcaceae archaeon | reverse complement strand
ATCAGTAACCACCCTAAACGCCCTACCCATAACAGCCTTAATCGCCTCCCCAAACGCAGCCTGAAGCGGGTGCGGGTGAAGCCCATGCCTAGTGAAGCCCAACGCAACGCCGGGATCTATGAGCACCTCCCTCCCCCTAAGGCTAACTAAGCACGCCAACCCCCTAACACCCAGCGTCTCGGCACCCAACACCCTCAACCTAGGCTTCAACACGCCCTACCAACAACGAATTAAGCGTTTGAGAGACGATTAACCCTACGCTCTTAGGCATGGGGTTAAAGTACCTTCCTAAGGCAAGGACGGCCTCATACAGACTCGAGCAGTAACTGAGAGACGATGCTGTAGAGGGTGCTCAAGCCATCACATATCCCTAGCAACTCATCTAGTTGAGCATCACTTAAACTCCTCAGAAAGAGTTCCTCGATCCTCGTATGGCATAACCTAATCGCTATTAGCAGAGCTAGCTTCTTGTGTGCGTAAGTATCGAAAACATCTACTCTCAGCGAGTGCGGGTACCTGCCCATCGCCTCTAAGAGCTCCTTAAGGTCATCCCGGTGAGTGAAGAGCACGTAATCTTCTATCGCGTGCTTCGCAACTATGGACTGTTGCTTCAGTCCCTGAACTAAGAACATTAACTTAACTCCCCTAGGTCTCCGAAGGGCAAATAAACGGTAATAATCACCGCTGCTAAGTTCCCCTTCCCCGTATTCGTAATGACTAAGAGATCTTAGCGAGTCCTGCAGTGACGTAAGCTTCTCGTGGAACCCCGTATCCTCCGCGTCATCCGCAACCACCACGAAGTCTATCATAGGTTCTTCTAGCCCCGCCTGATACGCTAGAACCGCACCCGCTACTTGCGTTACTCTCCTCTCGCAAGGAATTATCGTTATGAAGACCTCGCCAGTATTGCCCGTTGAAGATAATCTAATCACAGAGGCTTTCCTCAATATACTCCCGCCAGCTCCGTACGGTCTATACACGCGGTTTAAGATACCGTCCTTCTCCCCGCCATGACTACTAGCGTCTAAATCAACGTATCGAACCCCTAACCTCCTAGCTACGTATGCAAGGAGCCTCTTGTAGAAGGCCCTATCATCTCTCCCAGGAACGAACATGACTAGGAAAGTACTCCCAGCCACCCCAAACCACCTAAGCGGTCACCTTCTTAAGTCAGCACCAAGTTCCTCAATACTTCTAAGGCCTACATCACCACTCCACTTACCTGTAACTCTCACGCTGCCTTCACTGCTTAACCCTACCTTCTGTACGCTTGTGTGATCAAGCACGCCATACTGCCTAGCCCTCACAAGTAGCTCGTTGAGGAACTCCATGCTTTGCGTAGCCACGACCACTTGATTATCCTTAGCGACTAGGTTTACTAGGAAGTCAGCTATTACGGGTAATCCATCGGGGTGAACGAACGACTCAGGAGTATCTACAAGAATTAGTGACGGGGGCTTGGAGATGGCGTAGAGAAGACCCATAAACACCGCCACACGGTGCCCATCACTTAAGTCGTATACTGACACCCCCCTACCATACCGATCCTTCAAGTGCAGTTCATTAGATATAAGTTCATACCCTTCAACCCAATCCAGGTACTTTCTTAAGATACTGAGCGACTCCTTCTCATTAGGTAAGCCCTCACGCATATCCTTCACGTACATGCGGTATAGGCCCTCGAACGTTCCACGCAGGTAGACGAAGCCAGGATGAAAGACAAGTATCCTCGGTCCTTTAATAACTTCCGAGTTCTTCCTCCTTACTATAGCGATGCCGCCAATACTCTCCAATAAAAGCGCCTTATCCATAACCTCACCTTCACCAAGATTATACAGGATCCTCACTTGAGGCTTGTATAGTAGGATGTGCCTTACTAGATGTCCTTTTCCGACCGCAAAGAAGGCACCCCTCCTGAGCAAGCGGCCTACAAGGACGTCAACGTCTTGGCCAAGGATCTCAGTAATTAACTCGGTCAGCAAGTGGTAGAACTCCTTTCTGCGCTCACCCATTAGGAGGGATCCCCTAGGAAGTTTTTCAATGACTTCCTCAAGCCTCAGCACTTCACTACGATTAATGTCGTTCTCTATCTCACGTAGAAGCAGAGGGGCCTCATTACCTAGGACGTGGCGTGCCATACTCCAGGTCTTGCGCTTAGCCTCGAAATCTAGGGGATGCATAGGTTCTACATACGCACTTGAAACACGTGACTCACCTAGAAGCACGTTACCTACCATGGGTATGGGCACGCCTTTCCTTGGTCGGAGCGTTGATGTTAAGGCAATACCCAGAATACCTGCAGTAATTTTCAATAAACCGGAAACAGTATAGCCTAGCGATTCCAGGACTGTTGTTTTGCCAGAAGCGTTTGGCCCGACAAGCACAGTCAGCCCGTCTAGACCCATGTCTATCCACACATACTCAACGCGTGTGTCAGGGGGCTTGTATGGTAACGCGGCCCTAATTCTGTTCACGCTCTTGCGCATCAGCCACACCACCTAAGGTACGCACCATATTCTCGTCGAATTAAAGGTCATTAACTCATGTTCCTTACAACTAAACTCTCTAAGGCATTTATATTATAAGGCATGCCCATAAACACAGCCCGGAAGCGTACTTAGTACTAAATACTACTGCTAAGGTCAGCTAATTAAGTAGAAGGCGAAGCGACAGGAATGCTTGTTTGAAACAGCGTTACGTTGTTCGAAGGGTTCGTGGCTTGGTTTTCTATACTTTTCTATACGTTGGTTTTAACAAATACGCTCGCGCGTTTAACCATGGTGTGTGCGTCGTGGGTGCTTCGTTGAGGAGGGTTGTGGGTGTGGTTGTTGCGTTAGCCGTGGTTGTTGCGTTGGTGGTGGTGATGAACCCTCTGGGTAGGGGAGGTGGTGTGGCGCCTGTTGAGGGTAGGGAGGTGACCTTGCCGCAGCTGGCTAGCTCGGTGAACATGTTTACGGTGGATGTCCTTAGGGAGATTAACCGTGAGGGTGGGGAGAGGAACCTCGTAGTGTCCCCGATGAACCTTTACGTGGCTCTCCTCCTGCTCTACGAGGGGACCGGCTCCGAGACAGCTAAGCAGATTGCTGAGGCGCTCCACATACCCCTGGGCTCCAGCGCGTGTGACGCGTACGTGGAGCTCCTAAGCAAGCTACCTGTGGGTGGTAGCGGTGACGCTAAGCTATTCATCGCTAACGGCGTGTGGCTCAGGAAGGACTTCCCGTTCAGGGAGGAGTACGTCTCGAAGGTTAGGGAGTGCTTCAACGCCACGGTGAGGCAGTTCTCGAGCGTTAAGGGCCTCAGCGACGAGATCAACTCGTGGGTCTCGGAGAGGACTAAGGGGATGATTAAGAGGTTGGTGGATGAACTCACGCAGGACACTGAAGCGGTTCTTGTCTCGGCCATGTACTTCAAGGGGCTGTGGGTTAAGGAGTTCAGGTACGCGGGCAAGCTAACCTTCCACACACCCTCAGGGGACGTTAAGGCGGACTTCATGAAGGTAACGCAGGAACTCAGGGTGGTTAAGGGGAGGGAGTACGTCGCGTTATTAATACCCTACAGGAACACGTCCGTGGCGATGCTCGTAATAATGCCTGAGAACCTCAGGAACTTCATCGAGAACCTAACGTACGGCCAGCTAAGCAGCATAATCCAAGCCGTGGGGAACGCGGAACCCAAGGAGGTGGAGGTGATCATGCCTAAATTCTACGTGAAGAGCAGGTACGACATGATCAAGACCCTCCAAGCCCTAGGGATTAAGGAGGTGTTCAGCGACCACGCAGACTTCTCTAGGATGGCCCACGTGGGGAGGGGCGAGCTCAAGGTCAGTCAAGTAGTGCACGTAGCGGCAATAAACGTCACCGAGAAAGGCACTGAAGCCTCAGCAGCGACCGCCGTAACGGTAGTCCTAACGTCGGTGACGCCGGGCAACACGCCGGAAATCATAAGGATAGACAAGCCCTTCCTATACTTCCTAATCGACACGTCAACAGGAACAATACTTTTCGCGGGGGAAATCACCAACCCCTCAGCCTAACCCCCACTTTATTAAAATTAAGGAGCCCCACCAGCGACCCCAGCAGGTGCTTAGCCCGCCTCAGGTAAGGCACTAAGTAGCGTGAAGCGAAAAAGCATTGCGATCAGGTGTTCGAGATTATCACAGCTTAAACCACCCGTTCTGACACTTCATTCTATTGCTTAGTGTAAAGAGGAACTAACCCGATAGTTAGTCGGTGAAGTAATTGAGTAAAAAACCCAAGCACGGACCCAAAGCTGTTTTAGCAGGCGCCACCATAGCCTTAACCCTAGTAACCATGGTGGTCATCGCCGCGCTCCCCGAGGCGGTGGGGGCGTGCTTCGGAGGGCCCTCAGACTTCGGCGCCATCGAGGTCGTGCTGAGCAAACCTGGCGTGGAGTACGACTTCAGCGTCCTTAAGGGCTTGGAGGGCGTCACCATACTTGATGGTGGGGTGGCCGCCTTCAAGAGCCATGTGAGCGGTAACGTGTCGGTGGCCGTCCTCCTTGAGCGGGTCTCGCTGGGGGTCGGAGCCCCTAAGTACTTGGCGGTCCGGGTTCAGGCCCCTGTGAGGCTAGTTAACGTTACCGTGTATGAGTTCGCTTGGAAGGGCAGCTTCGTGGTGCCGGGTGAGGTCAACCTATCGACAATTAAGGACGTAGCCGCTAGCCTAGGCTGGTCATTTAAGGAGCCCCCTGAGGGAGGGGGCGTTGGGGGAGCGCCCTCAGCATACCTAGTGAAGCGCACGAGCAACTGCGTCGTGGCCCTACGGATCTGGTTCAGTTACGACCCGGCATCGCATCAAACACGCGTTAACGCGAGCATGGCTGGCGAGGGTAGCGAGGCCTGCGTTGCTGGCGAGGTTAGGGCACTGATCAGTAAGGTGGTCGGGCACGACGTGGACGTGGCTGTGAGGCTCGTGGGGGAACACACGCGCAGCAAGGTTGAGGTTGGCGTCAGTGCCGAGGTGCTTAAGGCGGTACTCGCCTACGAACTCAAGTGGTTGACCAGCGTGGGCGTCATCAAGGGTTTGAGCGACGCCGACATAGCCGCCATAGTGAATGCCTCGAAACCCGGGTACGCGGGCTGGAACTCAAGGCTAGTGTACGCGAACGGGGCGTGGATGCCGTACCACGACGCGTTAAAGTGGATACCGGACTCAGCCCTGATAAGGGGAGGGTGCGGCGACCTAGGAGAGCTACTGACCAACACCAACCTAAGCACCCCAGCAGCTCAGGGCACGGAACCTGCGGGCGCGCCCCAGCAAGCCACGACCACCGTAACCACGACCCTAACAAGGCCACCAACAATTGACTTGAAGGCAGCGCTGATAGCGGCGGGCTTAGGAGCGCTGGCGGCGGCCGCCGCGTGGGTTATCGGTAAGAGGAGAGGGTCCTAACACGGCGCCGGTTCCCTAGCCCCGTCCCCGCTTCCTTGGGGGCGGGGGTCAGGCCCCAGCAGCGCTTACCCGAGATCAGTTCCGGCACCAACGCACTCTCGGGGCGGGCGTTAACGTTAATACTACTCGTGAGTATACTACTTTGAAGTAGAAATGATGTTCGTGGATAGGGAGGCGGAGTTAGGCGTCCTTGAGGAGGCTGCCCGCTCCGGAAGGGGTGAGTTAGTGGTTATCTACGGCAGGCGCCGCGTCGGGAAGACATTCCTTCTAAGGGAGTTTCAGAGGGTACGCGGCGGCACTTACCTGAACGTTAATTACGGGGACCGTGCCTTAGCGCTTCACGATCTATCAAGGCAGCTGGAGGAGGCTCTTGGGGTGAGGCTCGGCACCTACGGCTCCTTCAGGGACCTGTACCGTGCGGCGCTGACGCTCACGGAGCGGTTGACGGGCTCCCCGATACTAATGGTTGATGAGGCTCAAAGGTTAGCTAGTAGCGGGGGCTTAGCGGAGCTGCAGCACCTGTGGGACAGCGAGTTAAGCGGTAGTGGCTACGTGGTTGTGTTGAGTGGTAGCGGTGTCGGTATGGTGGAGCGCGCCTTACTGGGTTACGGGTCACCGATCTACGGCAGGGTCACGAGGGTCCTGCGCTTAATGCCCTTCGGCTACAGGGTCGCTAGGGTGTTCATGCGTGGGTGGGGCCCGGAGGATAGGGTGAGGGGTTACGCGGTCTTCGGCGGGGTCCCCGCTTACCTAGCCCTAATAGATTGTGGGGAGCCGCTGGAGGAGAACATACGTAGGAACGTGCTGAACCCATCATCCCTCATGCATCACGACCCCCACTACCTACTGGCGATCGAGACCCGCGAACCCCAGCGCTACCTAAGCATCCTGGAAGCCATAGCTCGGGGTAGGAGGCGTGTCGGGGAGATATCGTCGTACCTGGGGCTCTCAGCAAACGTTGTTTCGAAGTACCTGTACGTACTCGAGCACGCACTAGGCCTAATAACGAGGGAGTACCCCCTAGGCATGGAGGGGAGGAAGCGCTACAGACTGTACGACGTGACCGACAACTACCTAAGGTTCTGGCTAAGGGAAATACACCCCAGGCTGGGGGACCCCCTCCTAAGCACCGAGCACAACCTAAGGAAGGTAATGGGAAGAATAGACGACTACGCGTCGAGAGCGTGGGAGCAGGTGGCTAGGGAACACATGCACCTACTCCTCCAGGAGGGTGAGGTAACGTACACGAAGATAGGTAGGTGGTGGCACAAGGGCGAGGAAATAGACCTAGTAGCCATAAACGAGGAGGAAAGAACCGCGTACTTCATAGAATGCAAGTGGTCAGGAAAACCGCTAACGAGGCAGCACGCCAAGAAACTCAAGGAGAAAGCCAACAAAACCCCATGGAAGGAGTGGAGACACGAATACATACTCTACGCCCCCAAAGGAAGCGTGGTTGAGGAGGAGAACACCAGAACGTACACGCTGGAGGACGTGGAGGCGCTAATGGAAAAGCATAAACCACAGGTAAGAGAGCGCTGATTAAGGACGTCACGAAGAACCCCGATATGGCGGTCAGGTGAGCTGAGCTAGGGACTCGCCCACCATATAGGATGTGTCCCTCCAAGCTTAACCCAGCTCTTAATCAAGCGAACCCGCCTAAGAGCCCCCACGCCCCTCTAGGTTCGGGCGCAGGTGGACTTTAACGCCCTAGGAGGTAGCGCTTAACCTCCCTTAGGAGTAGCGGGATCAGTTCCTTCAGCCTGCCTGCCCTCAGCTCCCTCGCTATGAATGAGAGCCTCAGGTAGAACTTCCTGTAGGCGTAGGTGAGCATCTTGCCTAGCTCCTGGGCGGTGAACTTGAATCCCTTCATGACCGGCTTTATGGTCGTGTAGTGCTCCCAGTTCCGGTCCACTATTAGGTTGTTTTTGAGGGCGTACTCGTAGATCGGGGTTCCAGGGTATGGGGTTAGTACCGTGAATTGCGCGTAGCTTGGGTCGAGCTTTATGGCCAGCTCCACGGTCTTCTTCATGTCGTCTATGGTTTCCCAGGGGAACCCCAGTATGAAGCTCCCTACGGCGAAGCCCTTCAGTTCCTTGACCCAGTTGAAGACCTTGATGGCTTGCTCGACCCTAATGCCCTTGCCTATCCTGTCCAGCGTTTCCTGCGAGGCCGACTCAACGCCGAAGTAAAGTACCGTGAAGCCGTTTTCGTACAGGAACCTCAGGTACTCGCGGTCAACGTGGTCGACCCTCGAGCCGCACACGAAGGTTAGGTCGAGCCCCCTCTCCTTGACCCCCTTAATGAGTTCGTTGATGAATACCCTATTCACGGTTAGTTCATCGTCCGTGAACACCACGTGCTTGACGCCGTACTTGCTTACGAGGTGCTCGATCTCCTCAACCACGTTCTTGGCTGACCTGAACCTTATTCTCCTCCCCCAGAAGTAGGAGGTGGAGCAGTACGCACACCCGTACGGGCACCCCCTACTAGCCATCACGTGCGCCACCCTCACGGGCTTACCCAGCACGGTGTACTCACTGACCGGGAGCAAGTGCCTCGCGGGCCACGGCAACTCATCCAGGTTGCGGATGTAGGGCCTCCGCCTAGTGACGACCACCCTTCCGTCCCCGCACCTGAAGGCGATCCCGTCAACGCGCTTAAGCACATCCTCGCTGAGGCCCTCCCGCTCAACCCTATTAACAAGGTCTAACATCGTGTACTCACCCTCAAACCTAACGACCACGTCAGCACCGTTCCTCAAGGCCTCCTCATACATGAACGTCGGGTGAACACCCCCAACAACGATGGGGACGTCCGGCACCTCCTCCCTCAGACGCGCTATCGCCCTATACGCCCTAGGCGCTGTCGGCGTCTGAATGGATATACCCACGATGTCGGGGCCCCAGCCCCTAACCTCCCTAAGGAACTCATCCATAGTGGTTCTGAGGGTGGCGGTATCAAGAACCCTGACCCTATGCCCGGCCTTCTCAAGGACGGCGGCAATCCACGCGAGCCCAAGGGGAGGCGCGTTAAGCCCCGCAACCCTATACACTTCAAGGTCATGAATATCGGGAGGCGTAGCCAGAAGTACCCTCGTCTCCCTCCCCACCTAAAAAGTTAGACACACCCAAAAAAGCCTATATGAAAATGTATAAGCAATTGCCTACAATTTTGATGGATATACTTTACTTTCAGAACCGCTGAGGCGCTGTGAAATATACCCTGTATTATTATATCTTCATTTAAGCCTAAGCCTATGTTGCTTTGATTGTTGTTGATGTTTGTGTCCCGTCTTGGGCTACGATCACTATCTTGTATGAGTACCCTATGCGTAGTCGTAGGTCGCTTGGGTTGATCAGTATTTTAGTGATGTTTCTTGGGGTTACTGGTATTGGGTTCGCGTATTCCTTTAGGT
>CAYNPH010000040.1:0-15351 GCA_964399035.1 uncultured Desulfurococcaceae archaeon | reverse complement strand
ACCTCAACAACCACGAAAACAACGACCACCACCGTAACAACCACGGAAACAACAACGCGAACCCACACACTCACACAAACAAAAACAACCACAGAAACACAAACAACGACAGCATGGAAAACAAAAACACAAACAACCACGCAAACAACGACCCTAACAACCACACAAACAGCAACAAAAACAGTAACCACCACGGCAACCGTAACGAGAACCGTGACGAAGACCATCATCACGGGAACCTTCCAATACCTTGCTAAGCCAGACAAAGCAATCCAACTAATAGCGAGAGCAAACAAAACCGTGATAGTCTACATACCCTACGCCCTAATAGCATGGAACTGGAAAATATTCTCACCGACCGTAGGCAAAATACTCAACACAACACTACAGGCATACGAACAACGCAAGGTAGACGCCTACGTAGTGATAGCATACGACCCAGTATGTAGCATCGAAGTAAACGACACATTCACAAAGTACCTCAACAGGCTCAACACAACGTTACCGCCAAAACACGTACTAGAAGCTAGAAACGAGGAGCAATTCTACACGTATCCTTTCAGGCACCACTTCCTAGCGATCATAATGGTGGACTTCAAATACATGGCACTAATCGAAGCAGGATACCACCCACCAAACGGAGACTACGACTACACATACATATTCTACAACCCGCAAGCAATAAACAAAACAATGTCCTTAGCACTTAAAATACTGCAAAACTTCGACAACCCCAACTTCGACAACGGAGTATGGAGAAACGACATCTGGGTCTGGGACGGCTGTAAAGAGCATAAGTCATGGTAAAACAATATTTCTTACTTCTCTTTCACCCGCACCTAGCTTATGTTAGAGTAAAAAGTAGAATTAATCCGACCAGGCAGGAGACGTAGGCAAGTGACTCAACGCGGTACTCCCTTAATAGTCGACCAAGTAGCTCACCCAACCTCAACCGACCGCGGAGCAAAGCCAGAACCATCACCAACGACGGCAGGAACACCAGCCCAACCACACCAACGACTCCAATAGGGGTGATTGAGGTGGGCCTCGGAGTTACAGGAATGGACGTAGGCGTACCACCAATAGTTGTCGTGTACGTTACGGTTCCCTTGAAGTTGAAGAACGGTGCTATTACGCCGGTCACGGTGCTGGACCTGAGGTCCACTACCTGGCCCTCGAACATCATCGGTACCGTCGAAGAACCCACCAAACCCAGCTTGTTGAAGGCGGCGGCGAGCACGTAATCACCCAGCACCGTAGTCTGCGTCAGCGTAACGACACTATTAGTGTATGGAGCCCACACGTAGGATTTACCGCTTACGTAGGGTGTGTATTCGGTTATTGTTGCTACGAAGTAGTTTGCGTAGTTGCTGGGTATGGGGGATCCTATTACGTAGGCGTTGATGGTGTGTGCCTTACCGTCCGCGGGCAGCAGCGGGGTGATTAGGCTGAACGTGACCGGCGTCGTGGTCGGCGGTGGCGGGGTCCATGGCGGGGTGGGAGTGGTTGTGGTCGTCGCGGTCGTGGTGGGTGTGGGTGCGGGTAGCTGTACGAAGTTTGTTTTTATGCGTAGTGAGGGCGCCGACGCGAAGTCCTGGGTGTTCAGGACCTTGTAGGTGTGTCCGACGTAGTTGAAGGACGTGCCCGTGTCGCGTACCGCGGCCGTCGGCCCGTTGGGTGTGAGGGAGCCCCAGCCCACGAGCGTGTAGTTGCTGAAGTCCGTGCCGGCCAGGTAGTACTCCACGCTTGAGGCCGTGAACGACACGCCCGTCACGGTAATTGACGCGGGCGCCAGGAACCGCGTGGCGTTCCACAGGACCCTGCCCGAGGTGGCGTTGTACACGCTTACGAGGACGTAGCGGCCGGAGTCCGGGCTTAAGGGCACGTCGAGGACGGGGGCCGCGAATACCGGCAGGCCGTAGCGGCTGCCGACGTACGTCATCGTCAGGCCCGTGTACCGCGCGACGATGTTGGACCCCGCATCAATTACCGTGACGTTCGCGCGCAGCCCGTAGTCGGGCACGCCGCCGCTCACCGTGCAGTTGGTCACCGGCAGCCCGAGGTCGGCCCACGCCGCGCCGGCAGGCGTTAACGCGGCGGTGCCCCAGTGCGTGTCCCACCCGGTCAGCTCAACCCACTTACCCTGGGCGACGAGCTCGACCTCCCAGTACGTCGGGCTGAGCTCGAGGTAGGCGTCCCCGTCGACGCTCACCAAGCTGCCGAAGCGGGAGCCCGCGTAGGCGTAGTACGCGCGGTAAACCCCGCCGATCCTGTAGTAGCCGCCGACGCCGTACCGGTTCTGCCCCAGCACGTAGGTCTTAAGGAGGTAGTGCAGGTACCCGCTGACGTAGGTGCGGGAGTAGCGGCTGCCCCAGGACTTAAGCACCACCCCATCCACCGAAACCTCCACCCAGTTCACGTAGCTGAGGTACGGGTTGGGCACGGAGTCGCCCGCAACCAGCGCGTAGGTCTCCACCCTGTACGCGGCCCCTACCTTATGACCCACCTTAATGGTTAGCGTGGCGTTCCCGTTAAGCCCGAGCGTGACGTTCTTAACCACCCAGTTATCCACCGCGACGCGGAACGACCCGACGGCAACGCCGGAACCGATCAAGGGCCTCGGCGGCCGGCCGGAGGCGTTCACGGACACGGTAACCGCGCTGCCGGACACCGAGTAACCCACGTCCAGCGGCTTGGGCCACACGTACTCGACCACCGCGGGGACCCTCTGCGGGAAGTAACCCACCCTGCTGAAGCCCGCCCTAGCTATGCTCGTGCTCGACGTGCCGTAGAAGTCCACCTCCCAGACCGTGTCGGCGGGGATCACCGTGGCCGGCACCATGACGGCGTTGAGCTGCGCGGGTGAGGCCACGGGCACCGCGAACCTCGTTTCGGTAACGACCTTCTCGGGCACGGTGGCGTTGCAGAATATGTGGTTCAGCGCGGTCACGAAGCACACCTTATCCGTTACGTTGAACACGGCCGCCATTACCGGGGTGTAGTTGGCGGGCATGAAGCCGTTGGTGAAGGCCGGCAGACCGTAGGGCCGCCGCACGAGCTCCACGACCTTACCCGGCGCGGCGCTTATGTTGCCGCTCAGCGCGACCACTATGACCGTCCCCGGCGCCTCGGCCAGGGTGGCCGACGAGTTGCCGGGCGTGAGCAGGTAGTAGCTAACGCCCTCCGCCCTAAGCGCCTTAAGCACGGCGGGCAACCCGCCGGGAGGCACGTCGTACACGGCCATCGGGAAGGACGTGAATCCGTACCACCAGGAATACAGCTTGAGGCCGGTCCCGTTGCTGGTGACGAACACCCACTCGTGCGCCGCCCACACCTCGCGGGCGGCCCTCTCCCCGGCTTCCCTCACGCTCCTCTCGGTCATGGCGCCGACGTAAAGTATTATGAATATGATGACCAGTGCCACCAGCACCATCGCTATCGCCGCCAACCCCTTCCTCGCACGCAAGCGCATCATCCGCCTCATCCCCCACCACCCGGCTTAACGTACGTCACGTTCGCGACGACGTACGTACCCATGCCCGGCACGCTGACCTCGGCGTACGCCACCAGGTCGTACTTAGGGAAGTGCGGCGCCGGCAGCACCAGCATGCCACCCGCCGGAACCTCGGCGGCCGCCCGCACCGCCGCGGAAGCGCCGTGAGCGTCGACCACGACCACCACCGTGCCCGCGGGCAGCGGGATTAGGGGGCGGACCCAGCACAGCCACGTGGCGTTAGGTACGTCGAGCTTCTCCTGCTCGGTGGGCGTCACGCAGTACAGGGCCGCGACCCGCACGTTCCGCGTCTCCGCACCGGTGTGGGCCTGCATCCACACGTAAGCCGCCAGCGGGACCGCCACCGCGAGCGTCGCCAGAAGCACGATGAGCGCGCCGACCGCCTCACTCACGCCCCTCCTAAACCTCAAACCACCCTCACCTCCCTAACCACGCGTACCGGGGTACCGTCCTCTAAACGCCCCACAACCTCCGCACGCACGCGCCGCGGGACCTCCTCGAACTCGCACAGCCCCGACACGGAGCGCTCCCCTAAGGACGCCACCCTAACGACCTCAGGGAACCACGAGCACTTAACGCAGCCCTCCACACCGATCTGCGCGGTCAGCGCGTACGGTGAGTAATTCCGCACGGTACCCAGGATCACCACCTCGCTATCCGACAGCAAGAACGCCTGCAGGCTCACCAGCACCTCGACATGCGTTGCCCTCCTGCGCCCGCGCGTGAACACCCCCACCCCGCATCACCCCGCGTCCCCGGACTTAGGGGGCTTCAGCGCGTTGCTGCACTTAAGCACTATCAGGTGCTTACCTCCCCGCGGTATGAGGTCCACCCTGACCAGGTCGCCGTACCCGGCGGACCTCAGGCGAGACACCACGGAGTTAACCAGCTCCACAATGTCGCTCAGGTCCGTTAACGCGGTCTCTATCTCGACGATTACGCTGCCCCCGCGGTACGCCATCCTTACGGGGCAACCCAGCTCATCCTTCAACCTGCGCCTCAGATCCATTACGTCACCTCAAATATAGACCGGAAAACCCAGTAGGGCTGCGGACTGAGCGGGGCAGAGAATCGGCGGGAGGGAGACTTAAGGGGGAGGAAAAACGCTTGGTTTTCCCGGTTTCCTCCGGCGCCCCACGCGTGCTCAGGACACCACGTGCACCGTCGCTATCATCGGCACGGACTTCTGAACCCCGTTCGGCCCGACGTACGTCACCGTGACCGTGAGCTGATCCCCGTCATGCAGCGCCGTGGTTAGGGTGCCGCTACCGGACAGCGTCGTCTCCGCGTTACTCATCAGCGTGAACGGTAGCGCCGGGGTCCACGACAGCGTCAGCGCGGTGGCGCCCTTCTTAACGGTAATCCCGGTGATGTTGACGGGCACCGTACCCGGGTTCCTAACGTCGATAGTAATCACCAGCGTCTTCCCGTCGGCGCTGCACCTGGCCTGTATGCTCATGACGTCCAGCTTGGTCACGGTGGGGTGCGTCATCGGCATTACGAACACGTACACCGCCGTACCCACCACTACGGCGGCCAGTATCAGTATTATCGCGGTTATCGCGGGGCTTATTCCCTTCCTGAACCTCCTTCCGGTCACGCGCATGTTTTGTTTCACCTCAAAGTAACACGCTATTCTCCAGTAGCCCCCTCCTCCCCCACGAACGGCCTTGTCTCGAACATCTTGAATTCCCTCCTGCTCAGAACCACGTGAACCGGGATCCTGGAGGACTCAACCATGAGTAGCGCGTCGCCGACCCCGGCGTCCGTCAGGTAGCCCACTTCCCGGTCCGTCAAGGAGAACACGCGCTGCGCCTCCTTGGCGGCGTTAGGGTCGTGCGCGAACAAGGCCTTCACCGCGGAGAGCTGGGAAGCTATGATCGCCCCGTGCCCGGATACGAACACCTCACGCGGGTCGTGCGCTATGTAGACCACGCTCGTGAACCACTTCCTGGTATTCTTAAAGAACATCAGGAGCCACGAGATGACGTCGTAGGTTCTGAACGCCTCCAGGACCTGCAGGAACTCGTCAATCACCAGCATCTTCCTCCTAGCCCTGGGGAGGTCCTTAACCCTCTGCACGAAGGCCAGCAAGAACATCGCCCCGACCAGCCCCTCCGCCTCCGGGCTGCCGAGGTCCTTCAGAACCACCCCTACCCTGTCCCCGAGCTCCAAGGACCCGCCGGCGTACACCCACCCGAGCGGACCGTGGATCAGCCCTGACAGCATGTCCTTAAGCTTCCTGGGGGCCCGGTCGTACACGGTTCTAAGGGACCTGTGCCTGGCCGCAAGCCTCTGGAGCTGCGAGTACAGCTCCGGCTCGAGCCTCGTGTGCGCCGCGATAAATGCCGCGGCATGCTCCGGGGGGAGCAGCCTGAACGGGTCGAACCCGAGCTTCCGGCCCCTGCCGACCTCGATTACCTGCGCCTTTAGTTCCTTCAGAACCGGGACGTATTCCCCGGTCCTGTCTATTACGAAGAAGGCCATGTCCTTATGTTTGGTCCCGTACTCGTAGAGCAGCTTCTTCGCGAAGCTCGATTTACCGGAACCCATCCGCCCCAACACCGTAATGTTGTAGCTGCTGTGGCCCCACAGGTCCAGCACCACGGGGGACTCATCTATCCTGGACAGCCCGACGAAAACGCCCCCGGCCTCCACTAAGCTGGACGTGATGAACGGGTAGAACGCGCCGACCGTGTGCGTTTCCGTGAACACCTGCGGCGTGAGCCGGCCGACCCACAGCTCCCAATGCACGTACCTAGGGGCTACGGCGCCGAACCCTAAGGTCCTAAGAAGGTTGGCCGCGTCCTTAGCCCTCGCATAGGCCTCCGCAGGGCTCTCCCCCTCGGCCAGCCCGACTAAGCTGAACCTGAAGAGCTTAGTTTCGCGGGCCACTAACTCGTTAAGTAATCCCTCCAGCTCCTCCGCCTCCCTCCTGACGCGGGGATCACCGAACCTCCCCTCAACCTCGTAGGACGCCGCAAGGGTCCTCATCAACCTAAGGCGCTTCCTCACGACGTTCAGCGCCAGGTCGTCCCTCACCGGGACCACCGCCATCCTCAGGTAAGGCAGGACCTCCATTACCCGCGATATGGTTACTCCCTCAACAACCCTGGAGGGAAGGGCGAGGACCGCGACGGCGGAGTACGCCCTACCGCGCCAGAGAAACGCGTTCGGCAGGACCCTCTCGGGCCGGGGGAGATCCGGCGGTTGCGTGAGCGGGCTGACGTCCAGCCGCCTTATCGGCTCCCGCGACCTGATGAAGAACTCCGTTACCCACCCCTTCACGGCCGTGTCCTCGTGCCTTACCTCGATGGGCTTCCTAACCGCATAGATCTCTATCCCCTGCCGCAACATGTTAAGGAACTCCTTGAACGCGTCGACATGGGCGTTCTGATCCTCCGGCCTCAGCAGGAAGTACGTCACGGGCCTCACCTGGTACCACAGATCTCGCCTGCTCAACCCCGCCTCACCTCCACACGGACCACGGACCTCAGCACGGGGACGTCCCCGTGCTTCACGACCACCTCATGCACGCCGGGGGAGAGCTGCGTGTAGAACACGAACCTCCCGTCCCAGTCAGTGGATACCCTAGCCTCGGGCCGCCCGTCGACAAACAGCGTTACCTCCGCGTTCGCGACGGGCCTGCCGCGCGCGTCCCTCACGGTCCCGAACACCTTGACGGGCTCCTCAACATCGGACACGCTAACCGTTACGGGCGCCTGCCTCGCCTTCCCTTCCTTGGTCCTCTTAGGCGCGGCCGGCGGAGACGACAGCACGTGTAGCAGCATGGCTTCGGGCGGGAGCAACCTGTACGGCGCCCCCAGCAGGAACCCCGCCACCAGCCCAGCCGCGGCGCCGCCCACACCGCCGTAACCCTGCACCACGTAGCTCCCGGCAAACCAACCCAACACCGCGAACGCCAGCATGTACGCTAACCTACGGAACGATACGTCCCCGACGAACGGCAACGTAAAGAACGGGACCTCCCACCAGGGCCACTCGCGGAACCACAGCGTCCTAACCTCGCGCACCTAACCACCGTTATATTAACCGCATACCTCAGTAGCGTCGCCGAGGGTCGAAGGAGGAGTTTAATTAATTGAGGAATTTTCTTAAAGAAATCCCCTAGTAGGGCTCTTCTACGACGCCATATGTCATTCGCGACCCTCAAGGTACCTGAGGCGGCATTCGAGCAGCTTGTCCGCCAGGAGCTGATCCTCGGACGCGATCTTCGTCCCCACGGTGAAGAACAGCTCCCCGTCCTTCACGACTCGCAACAGCAATTCCGAGCCGAGCTCAACAACCCTACACATAGGTATGCCCAGCTCTTCGGCGATCGCCCTCAGCCTATCCTTACTGCGCGCAGGCAGGTAGATTAGGTCAGCCACCCACAACACCCCACAGCCACGTGATCACGCCCCGCACGTTGCCCAAGACGTCGGCACCCATGATGAGTGCTGCCAAGATAACCGATACGGCGAAGAACACCGTGTCGGCCAACCCATCGTAACGGAAGTGCGCCAACGCGACCCGCTTACGGGGGGTTAAGTAGACGCCGGACTCCGTAAGCATGTCCAGTGCCAGGTGCGAGGCAAACGATGCGAACCCGGCCGCAAGCAGTAGGGCAGGCCCCACGGAAACCCCCAAGCCCGTCCAGCGGGCCAGGACGTAAGGCAACAGCGACACCAGCAACGGAACCCAGATCCCTGCCGGGGAGTGCGTTAAGTAGGACCTCACACGCAGACGGCCCCGCACGGCATGCCCCGCATCCACGATCAAGTTAACCGCAACCGACGTCGCGACCGAGACCACCACCCCGCACCGAATCCCCGCACCCAGCAACCTAAGGAGCCCGTACCCCACCACGAAGGAAAACACGATGTGCGTCCTAAGCTTCACATCCCCGCACCCCGTAATGCATGCGTAAAAGTCTGCGCGCCAGACCGGCATCCACGGACTGGACGGCGCTGCACACCACGTAAAACAATACATCATCCGACATAATCACCCTCAACACACGCACGGCGACGTCCACAACCTCCGTCATAGGGGCGCGCAACTCCCTCGAGACCTCCCTAACCACGTCCTTATCACGAACCCTCAGCAACACACCCAACACCCAACATAATGTGCTCCTTTAAGGAATAATTAGCACGGGGCTCACAACCAGCAGGCACGGACAAATGTTAATCCATCGCAAAAGGCCGCGTAACACAGAAGTTTAATTAATTGAGGAATTTTCTTAAAGAAAATGCCTAGTAGGGTTATTCTGCGAACTCATAAGGAATTCATAGAATAAACTCACTCTAAACACGTCACCCTGTCCCTGTTAACTGCGTAACGAATAAGTTGGTTAGCCATGGCTGTAACCACGTTATGGCGGCAAGCGTAACCAGGCTCACGATGAGGAGGCGGAGCAGGGACTTCACTGTGCCGTCCACGACCTTGCCGGCGACGAAGGCGGAGGCAACGGATGCCGAGACCACCGCGGCCTTAACGACCGTCCAGTTCACGTTCCCGAACTGAAGGAACGGTATGGCGGAACTCCGCGTCGCCGGCGCTATGATGCCTATGAATGCGGCGGCCATGGAGGTGACCGCGACCAATATGATGGGTGTTGCGGAGGTCAGCACGTCGTACACCTTCAGGCTTGACACCATGTGCTTCCTGGCCTGCTGCACGTCCTCCAGGAAATCCGTTATCAGCTCGAGCGTCCGCGGGGTCCCGCCGCCCGTGTCCTCTATCTTGCCGAGGATCCATGTCACTGTTTGAACCAGCCAAGAGCCTGACGGTACCCGCGTTACGGAGAGCGGGACGTTGAACGAAACCTGCGACGCCAGCGACTTCACGACGTCGTCTAGGGGGCCGTCGTACTTCCTGGACCTCGCTATCTGCTTTATCGCCCTGGCGGGCGTGTAGCCCACCTTCCGTAGCTCCGCGACGTCGCGCACGAAGTCCGGTAAGGCGTCCTCCTCCCTCCTGATCCTCCTGAGCGCGGCGTGGAACTGCAGGCCGTACCCGAAGCCCAGCGCCG
Organism: uncultured Desulfurococcaceae archaeon; assembly: GCA_964399035.1. GTDB lineage: Archaea > Thermoproteota > Thermoprotei_A > Sulfolobales > NBVN01 > WAOL01. The sequence continues at coordinate 5,800 of CAYNPH010000040.1, read as the reverse complement.
CCGTAATCGCCAGGACGGCCGTTGCCGGGTCCCCCAACCCCCGAAGCACCGCGATCAGGGCGGCGATCCCCGCCGTCAGGACCGTGAACGCCGCCACCACGTGGTTGGCCCCAACCCTATCCCTGAACTTGGGTTGCGTTATGTGGGCAACCGCGTACATAACCGCCGCCACGGCCGGGCACACGACCGCGGCGAACAGCGCCAGCACGCCCGCCGACGCGGCACTGCCGGCGGCGCCGCCGAAGACCAAGGCGGACATCATAACTAGGTACACTATCGTTGAAACCTCAACGAGGGTCAGGGCCTTCTGCCCGTATTCCCTCAGCCTGAAGCCCAGGTCCCTCAGATACTCCCTCAATCGCGACTCTAGGTACGCGGTTAAGTCGCCACCCGTCCTTAACAGGGACGTGTAGCCCCGTATGAACCGCCTGAACCTCCTGCTCGGGTGGTCCTCCGCGAGCTCCTCCAGGGCCGACACGGCGTCCCTCCCCATAACCTCAATCTTCTTGCGTACGTTGAGGGCCTCGTCCTTCATTGCGGGGAACAGGTCCGGCCTCTCCAGCACCATGAGCATTGCTTCATGCAGCGGAACACCCGCGTGCTGCGCAACCGTGGCCAGGAGGGCGAACCACGGCAACTCCTCCTCAACCCTTCTCCTCCTATCCCCGGCCTTAGAACTAAGGACGATGATCGGGAAGAGCAGCGCTATCCCGGCAACCGCGAGCACCGATACGGCGGCCGCCACGGCGAGAACCGGGTTAACGAGCGTTAGGGGGAGCGTCACCGGGGCCATGGCCGCTATAAGCACGGATGCCGTGACGTACTTACACGCGAGCAGTATGGGGTTCGCCTTAACGCCGGCTCTCCTAACCAGCTCAGCTATCTTTGAGGCGTACGCGACCGCGAAGGCGTACAGCCTCTCCCGCCTAACCACGAAGGCCGTCCAGAAGTCGCGCCGATAAGGCTGCACCCTTAATTCGCTGGGCGTCGACAGCGCCCTGTGAACGAAGTAGGCGACGCCGGCCAGACCGTACGTGATTAGTATCGCGGCGGAGACGGTTGCGAACGGAGACGGAATCATTAAGTACATCATCCCTACCGCCGCAACCGCGGCGAATATCCCTGCCGCCGTGAGCTCAACGTACATGGCGTACTTCAGCCGCTCCGCCCTAACTACCTCGTACGTTACCCGCACCCTCCTCATCAGCACCAATAATGTCAGCGCGACGGCCGTCGCGGAAGGTATTGCGGGCAGTACCGACATAACGTCCCTAGAGTACGCGAAACCCACTAAGGACGACGCCATAGGGGCGAAACAGGAGACCGCGGACACGACGTCCTCCATCCCCAGCAACGCGCCCGCGGCGTAGACGGCTGAGGGCGCCGGGTCCAGCCAGACCAACACCGCCGAAACGACGGCGTCGACCGCCGCGACCCTCCTCCAGACCGCCGGGCCGGAGAACGCCGTCAGCACGGCGATTACCAGCGATAACGGGTAAGGATGCGGCAGGGGCACGTAGCCTAGGCACCGGAGAACTATGATCACCGCGCCGGATGCCGGCATCGATAAGGCCAGCGCCTTCCTCGCCGCGTCATTCAAGCTTACCCACCCTCCGGCCGGGTAGCGTAGAATTCCCTAACGCGCCCGTAGAACTCGCGCCAGTCGAACACCTCCTTCCTCGCCAGATCATCGAGGAACGCGGCCCTCCTCTCGAGTTCGCGGCGCACCTCAGACTTAGTTATGCCGTGGTATTCGGCGACCCTCCTCATAATCACGGACTTATCCACCACGGTCCTCGCAGTCGCCGGGGAGAACTCGTCGTTCCTGGGATCCCACGTGAATACTTCCCTATACTCAACAGTACCGCTCTTGACGCCCGTGATTTCCCAAACCTTAGTCATCCTCCTGCCTACCCCACCCGGGAGCCTAACCCTGCGCATGAGGACGACATTCCATATCAGGGCAATGAAGCCGGGCCCTACGTTCATGGGCGGGGACCTAAGCCTAACCACGGTCTCCTCGATGGAGGTCGCGTGGAAAGTACATGCCGCGCCGTGCCCCGTCGCGGCGGCCTGCACCAGCGCTTGGACCTCCTCCCCGCGGACCTCACCTATGGCTATGATCTGGCCGCGGCGTCTGAGGGCGTAAATGCCTAGATCGTTCAGCCTGATGTCCAGCTTAGAGCCTATCGTGTAGCCCTTACGCGTGTACAGGGAGTCCCAGTTAGGGTGCGGGAGCCTCAGCTCCGGGGTGTCCTCTATCGTCGTTATCCGCCAGTCAGGCGGGGCCAGGGAAAGAAGCGAGTTAAGGGTGGTGGTCTTACCGGATCCCTGCACCCCGATCACGAACACGAAGCCTTGGGACTCAATGACGAGCCAGAGGTAGGCGGCCATCAGCGGGGTGAGCGTGCCGAAGCTGATGAGCCTAGTTATTGTGAAGGGCTCCTCAGGGAATTTCCTTATGGTGAATGAGGGGGCCCCTATCTCGCCGATGTGGGCGGCCAAACGGTGGCGTTCAGGCGTGGGGGCCTCTATCATGGGGAACGCGACGCTCACGTACCTCCCGCACTTCTGCGCCAGGCGCTGCACGAACTCCGTCATCTCGGCTTCGTCGCCGATTACCACGTTCGTGGGGATCCAGAGCTGGTCGGGGACCTCGCGGTGGATGACCTTCACCGGGTCGCCGGGCCTGAGTTCCGAGACTTCCTCCACGTTCGGGTCCCGCATCATCGCGTCTATGACGCCGTACCCCACCACGTCCCGCACTATGTAGTACTTCAGTACCTCGACGCCCTGCGCTTTCAGTATGGGCTCCAGCCCTATCTGCTCGACGGCCTCCATGACGGCATTGGCGACGTAGTTCTTCAGGACCCCCCTGTCGGTGGTGTCGGGGGGCGTGACGTTGTACGCTATGTGGTCCATGATCACGGGGTAGAACTTCACGACCTCCGGCGCCGGGACGGGTTCGTCCACGTAGTACCTGACTTCCGCGTCCTCCCTAACCAGGTACACGCTCACGTGCCTGCCGACCGAGTAGCTCTTCAGGACCTCCCCGGCCGAAACCTTAGGGGCCGTAGAGTACCTGAGCCTGTACCCGCCTATTACCCGCTCCTTCCGCCCGCCCGCGAACAGCTCCTTTAAACGCATCATCCTACGCACCCTAACCCTAATCAACAATCCGCCAGTAGCGGTCAGGCGGCCGCCTCAACATCCCTAAGCCTCGAGGAAGAAGAGGCGGCCGCCCCGGCCGGACCCCCGGCCACGGCCGAAACCGCCTTAACGGCCTTACTGGGCGCCTCCGCGGCGGCACGCACGGCCGGACGGATCACGTACATCATGGCGTAGCTTGCGAACGCCATCCCTATCCCGGCCTCGGAAACGATTAACATCGCCAGTAGCGGAGCCCCCAACGCCGTGAAGAACATCACGGTGGCCAGAACGAAGTTAACCCACCAGCCCGCCGTGCCGGGACCGTACCCACCGTGAGGCACGAGGATGTCGAAGGCGTTGGCCCCCACGGCAAGTATGGCGGCCGCCACCACCGGCACGAACGTGAAGCCCGTCAGGACGGACAGCAACCTAATGCCCACCCTCCTCACTGGTTGCACCGGGAAGGCCGCCAGCACCACCGTGATCGGCGTCAAGGCCGCCAAAGCCGCACCTATAAGTAGCCTGCCGGCGGCCGCGAACAGGAACAGCATCGTGAACATCAGGAGGACCTGAACAGCCTGACCCAGGCTGAACACCGCTACTAGCGCCCACCCGGCCCCGGCAAGCAACGCCGCGCGGGGCACGTACGCCCCCACAAGGGACGGCGGCGCTATGACGTACGCCACGTAGGCTGCGCCCGCGGCGAAGTAATTGTACACGTACTTAATCAGCGGTATCAGCACCGCCACGAGCAGCGAGCGCTTCAGCGCGGCGGCGGCCTCCCCCTCCCTAACGAGCCCGCCCTCCAGCATGAGGGAAATAGACGACACCACCAGTAGCACGGCGAGCAGTCCGTAGGCCAGCCACACGGCCGACGAGTATATCTTATCCATGGCGCTGAACGCGACCGTGTACGGAACCCCCGTCACGTTAGGGGACGTGAAGACCGGTACGCGGAAGGCCAGGGACGCGTACGCGTCCGCCACACCGCCGGCCAACCCCTTACCCACGCTACCGGCGCGCTCCGCCAGCCCATTAATGAACGACTCAACGGACGACACGGCGCTATCGACCAGCTCCTTGAAGAAATCGCATACCGGTTGGAGGGGCCCGCACGTGGCGTTACCGCCGCCCGAAGCTGCGGGCCGGGCGGGGCCGCCGCCCACACCTACGTAGGCATGGACGGCGCGGCACGTAGCACCGATGCTGACGGCAAAAAGAATTACGAGTAGCGCCGCGGCTACGCGCATGGTCCGCCCTCACTCCGTGGTCTTGAGGCGGATGGCGTTCCACATGAGCATGAGCACGCCTATGAAGCCCCCGATGAACTGCGCCAGCTTGATGGCCTTGTCGAAGAAGTCCGAAAGGGTCTTAAGTCCTTGGGGAGGGTTGTCCAGCACACCGCCCGTTAGGTAGTTAACTATGGGTCTGGCGAACAGCAGTATCCCCAGCGCCATGAGTATTATGACTATGTGCTTCTTAATCCGGGCCCTCTCGATCGGGTCGAACCTCAACACGTACACCACCAAAAACTAGAACCCACACTCTAGTAGGGCCTCCACCGCACGCGCGAACTCCTCGGCCGCCTCCCAAGGCACCAGGGGACGCAGGTAATTGTAGTGGATGTAGTGAATGGCTTCGTGCCTGAGGGTCCTGCGCAGGCCCGGCAGGTTACGCGTGTGCTGCACGAACACCGCCGCGGGGGCGAGGAACCGCCCGGCAGGGACCTCCTCGAACCTCATATCCACCACGAGCCTGGGCGCGTCGTCGACCTCAACACCGAGGAACTCGGCTACCCTGCGCAGCTCCTCAAGAAGAACGCGCCGGGCCAGCTCCTTGAAGCGCCGGCGGTCTTCCCTTAACTCCTTGTTAATTAATAATCTGCAAACGTAAGTTAGGTCAATACCGTAAAGCCATAGGACCTCGTACAGGGCCACGGCCGACGCCGCCCACACCGCCGCGACGGCAACGAATAGCGTGGCTACCCCCAGCAAGGCCCCCGGAAGAACAGGGCCTAAACCTCAGTAGCGGCCCAGAGCACCCTAGGAATAAACACCCTCACGAGGGTCTCGGGCTGGAAGGGCCCGCCGTACACGTTAACCGACGTAGGGCGGACCACCGCAGTAGCCATTGCGCTCCTGACGACCACCCTGCCGTCAGGCCTGGGCATAACCCCGAATACCTTGCCCGCGAGCGCCGGGGAGACCCTTAAGCACGGCGGGAGCCTGACGAACACGTTAACGCCGACCAACCTGCCCTTAATGGCCCTAAACACCTTAGGGAAAACCCCGGGCGAAGGCATCGTAACCAGCAGGGCACCCTTAACCTCCCTGAACACGGCGTCCCCCACGGCGGAGTAGCGGAGAACGCCGCGGAACACCGCCTGAACCTTAGACCGCGTTAGCGACTCCCTCAAGCCCCGAACCACGCGCGCCAGCCTCCCCCTACCCGCCAGCCCCGCCTCCACGGCTTCCTCAGGGAAGCCCATACCCACCAGCCCCGCGTAAATGGTGCCCCTAACCCAGTCCATCCCCTCCGGCCTTACGTACGGCACCGCGGTAACGGAGGTCGCAACGTTCACCACCTTCCTACGCGTATCGGCCGACACATCGGCCCTAACGCCGAAGGCGTCCGCCCCCGCAATAACCGC
>CAYNPH010000039.1:0-29381 GCA_964399035.1 uncultured Desulfurococcaceae archaeon | reverse complement strand
CTGTTTCCAGTCACTATTTCCTTTGCCTTCATTATGAGTTCCCTGTCCCTCATCATGTGCATGAATAGTGTGTCGAACCCCACGATCTCCGCAGTGACTGCCAGTACGAGCATGTGGCTGTGGAGCCTCTCTAGCTCCATGGCGAGGGTTCTTAAGTACTTGGCACGGGGCGGGGGTTCCTTGTCTAGTATGTGTTCCAGCGCCCTAACGTAGCAATCAGCATGAACAGCGTTGCATATTCCGCAGACCCTGCCACAAAGGAATATGTCTTGGTAGAAGGACTTCTTCTCAGCGAGCTTCTCTATGCCCCTGTGGTTATACCCGGTGTATGCCTCTGCCTTAACTACGTATTCGCCCTCAGCGTAGACCTTAATGAGTATCGGTTCGTGAACCGCCGGGTGTTGCGGGCCCACCGGAATCTCGACGGTCATGGGTATCTCTACTACCTTATCTACCTTACTTACCTCCTCCGTCACTACCTCACACCCCCGCGTCCTTCCTTAAGGGGAACACGCCCTTCTCAGCCACTTCCTCCGGCACGAAGAACGCTCTCCTTAAATGCGGGTTACCCTCGAAGACAACCCCCAGTAAGTCGTAGGCCTCACACTCACCCGGTAGCGCGGCGGGCGCTTCCTTGAGGAGGGACTCTATCCTTGGGTCGTCGCGCGGGACGTGAGTCCTTAGGACGACGTACTGATTTTTCTCAAGGACGTTGACGTAGTAGTCGATCCTTATCTTTCCCTCGTCCTTGAGATCCGTTGCCACGAGCGTCGAGAAGTAAAGGCCTACCTCACCGTACCTTGCCTTCAGGGCCGCGTACGCCTTAACCACGTCGCTAGGCTCTAGCAACGCCACTACCCTGCCCGGCTTCATTATCGTCACTCCTTTAAGAAGATTCTCGATGGGTTTCAGCACGTCAGGTATTTCCAGTGGATCAGAACTCATGCCTTTGCCACCTCCTCAGCCCTCCTCTTCGGGACCTCGCCCTTCTGGAGCTTCTCGAGGAGCTTCAGTATAGCGTGAAGTATTGCTTCGGGTCTGGGCGGGCATCCCGGGACGTACATGTCAACCGGGATGACTTTGTCCACACCACTGACCATCGCGTAGCTACCTGAGAAAACACCGCCTGAGCACCCGCAGGCACCCACAGCGATGACGAACTTCGGTTCCGGCATCTGCTCGTATAGCCTCTTCAGCCGTGCGGCTGCCTTCTTTGTTACGCCGCCAGTAACGACTAGTATGTCACCGTGCCTTATTGAAGGAGCTAACTTAACGCCAAAGCGCTCTGGGTCGTAGAGCGGCGTGATGGCTGCCAGCACCTCTATATCGCAACCATTACATGCCCCAGTGTTGAAGTGAACTAGCCACGGCGAGTACCTTACTATCTTAACTCTAGTCATCCCTCATCAAGACCTCCGTGCCAAGCACACTATAAACACAGTAAAATAAATCTGACTAATCGCGTGGCTCAGCAGTTATTAAGGAGTTGAACACGTGCACGTTATTTAATGTATTATTACATTATAATCATTTAAACAACCTCGTAGCGTTATGAAATAGTTTCAAATCTCTTGGTTAAACAGAAACCTATTTGAAGGAAAATCTTGAAACTAATTCAGGTGATATGGCTTGACTTCAGGCGGTCGAGCATATCGCTTGACGATGGTTGCTTTAATGTGTGCCGTGACGGCCGTCATGGCGCAGGTACGCTTTAGTGTCGGGCCTGTCCCGTATACCATGCAGAACGTTGGCGTTATCCTCTCGGGCCTCCTCCTACCTCCTGCTTACGCGGCCGGTGCGATGCTCCTCTACTTACTGCTAATAGCGCTTGGCTTACCGTTAGCTGCGGGGTTCTCGGGCGGGCCCTCAGTGATCCTAGGGTACTGCGGCGGGTACTTGGTGGGTTTCGTCATCTCCGCCTTCCTGATGTCTCTGCTGAGTAGGGCCTACCTTAGATGGAGGGGTATCGAGTTAAGCGAGGTTAGAGGCAAGGACTTCGTGGCGTTGCTGGCGCTCTCGCTCGTGGCTATCCTGCCTACCTATGTCTTAGGCTTTATTGTTTTCTCGCTCTACGCGTTACCGGGCTCAGCGCTTTATGGGTGGTCAGTGAAGGTTTCGTCGTGGCTGGGTCTTGGAGCCCGCGGCCTTACCGCTCTATTCATCGCGTCGGTGCTGATATTTGTCCCTCAGGACCTGTTCATGGATCACGTGATTGCGCTCGTGGTAGCGAGGGGTGTTGCAGGGCTACTTAAGTCTAAGGGGGTGGGTCTTGCCTGAGCGTGCCGTCGTTGCTGAGGATCTTTCCGTGAGCGTTAATGGTCATGAGGTTCTTTCTGGGATTAACGTCACCGTACCGGAGGGTTCTATCCTCCTGCTCAGCGGGCCCTCCGGTTCGGGGAAGACCACGCTACTTAAGGTCGTGGCTGGTTTAATACCTGAGCTTTACCCTAGGTATGTTGTCTCGGGTAACGTAAGTGTTTTCGGTCTTGAGCCGTGTCAAGCACTTAGGGAGGGGTTAGTTGCTTACGTCCCTCAGGACCCGTCGTCTTACTTCCTTAACGCGTCCGTGGCGGCTGAGTTGCTTTACGCGGGCGTCAGCACCGCAGCGGTCGATATACCGGTAAATAAGTTAATGCACGAGTTGTCCGACGGGCAACTCTATAAGTTACTATTGATTGTTGCCGCCTCCTCGGGTGCTAAGCTACTCTTGCTTGATGAACCAACGTCGCACATCGATCCCTGGACCCTACCCCCGATCATGGGCATGCTTAAGGAGTTCTGCGTTCACGGCGGCTCAGTAATCCTAGTTGACCATAGGGTGGAGGTGGTGAGGGACTTCGTTGACGCGCACGTGACGCTTAAGGGTATGGAGTGGAGCTTCCCTAGATCAGGGACGAGGAAAGAAGGTATGCGGCGTGACCCAACAAACGACGCGCGTGTTGCTGTATCGCTACATGACGTGTGGGTTTCCTTGGCTGGGCTTAACATCCTTAAGGGCATCACGTTCGAGGTGAGGCGGGGTTCCGCGTTCTCCATTATAGGGAGGAATGGTGCTGGGAAAACTACCTTGCTTAGAGTTGTTTCGGGGTTGCTGAGACCCGACCGCGGTGTTGTGCGGGTTTCCGGTAGGGTGTTCTACGTTCCGCAGGTTCCCGTGCGTTGGTTTTCCTCCGACACGGTGGAGGGTGAGGTTGAGTTATTTGCCCGCGTGTGGGGTTTCCGTAGCTCAGTTGATGAGGTTATTGAGGCCTTCCGTCTTGAGGGAGTCAGGGATAGGCACCCGTTCACGTTGAGTGTGGGTGAGTCCCGTAGGCTTGCCTTAGCCCTTGCTTACGTGTCTTCGGCTAATGTTGTCGTTCTCGATGAGCCCGGCTTGGGGCTTGACCCCGGTGCTAGGGAATCGCTGGTCGATTGCCTGTCCGTGATGATGAGCGAGGGAACCGCCGTCCTTACGGCTGGTCATGACTTAGCCTTGGCTAAGTCGCTTGGTGACGTGTGCTTGCTTGAGGGTGGGGTGCTGAGGTGTTGAGCTTCCTTGCACGCTTGATGAGGGTCTCGTCCCTAGTGGTTGCTCCGGGCTACTCACGTGTACGCGGCGTCCCTGCTTACGTGACGCTGTCACTCTTGGTTGTGACGTCTCTCGCGCTGATGGTTACGCCGCCGCAACTGCTGGTTTCCTTGCTTGCGATGCTCTGTGTGCTGGCGTTATGGGTCAGGGGATTGAGGGTGCTGGCCGCCACCGCATTACTGTTCATTACGTTCGTGGCGCCCTTCATCGCCTTATCGGTCGGAGCCCAGTTAATTGTCGGTTCCTTCTCCCTTACCACCACGCTTACAGGGGTTGCTAGGATGGCGGGCCTGACGTTGCTAGGTTCCGTGGTCTTCGGCCTCATAAATATTCACGAATTAGCCTTGTTGCTGAGGAGGCTTTCACCTGGCTTAGCGGTGTCTACCGCCCTCGCAATTAAGTTCTTTTACTTAGCCTCCGTTAACCTGAGTCTGTTAGCTGAGGTCTACTCAGTCAACCTGCGTGCTGAGGGTTTCAGGGGGAGGGCCCGGCGGTTAACGGCGCTTAGTAGGGCCCTCACCTACGTGTGCACGGTGTCGGCGCTTGAGTCTATGGAGGCGCTTTATACGCGTCCTAACGTACTCTTAGGTGGTGTGCGTAGTGAGGAGGGAGGGCGTGGAGAGGGCGGTGCTCGCCCTACTGCTTAGGGCTGGCGGGGACTTCGTCAGCGGTGCTGAGATCGCTAACGCGGTAGGTGTTTCGAGACCCACGATCCATAGGGTCGTGGAGGAACTTAGGGGTCGCGGGTACTTGATAGAGTCCCATCCTCGTAGGGGGTATAGGCTCGTCCTCGAGGATGATTTAAGCACCGCTAATTACTACATTAAGTCCCTAGTTACTGACACGCCGATACGTTACTCGGTGCATTACGTTGAGAAGTGCCGCTCAACCCAAGACGTCGCTGAGGCGTTGGCAAGGGAAGGCGCTGGCGAGGGGTTAGTGGTTGTTGCTGAGGAGATGAGTGGCGGTAGGGGTAGGCTAGGAAGGAAGTGGGTAGCTGGTAAGGGAGGCCTATGGTTCACGATCCTACTTAAGCCACCTACAGTGGAGGGTCTCCAGCTAATCAGCTTGGGTGCGGGGGTCGCGGTGGCTGAGGCCTTAAGGGAGCTTCACGGAGTTGAGGCCACGCTTAAGTGGCCTAACGACGTGCTGGTTGACGACAAGAAGCTTTGCGGGATCCTCGTAGAGGGGAGGATGGAGGCTGACAGGGTTCACTACGTGCTCGTGGGCGTGGGGATTAACGTGAATAACGACATCCCCGAGGAACTGAGGGACACCGCCGTCTCACTTAAGGAGTTACTCGGGGTCCTCGTCCCTAGGGTTCCCTTGCTGGCCGCCACACTGGTTAAGTTCGCTGGGATCTACGCCCTACTAAGACAAGGTAGGCACGGGGAGGTACTTCTAAGATGGAAGAAACTCTCGTCAACGCTGGGCAGGAACATTAGGGTCATTACGCATGACGAGGTTATTGAGGGGAAAGCCATTGACGTAGGCATTGACGGGTCCTTAGTGGTTGAGGTACGTGGAACCTTAAGGAAGGTTTACGCTGGTGACGTGATCCACTTAAGGTGAATGTACTTTAAACATTGTTCACCTCTAAAGTATCGGTAATCACGGATGACGTTCCGCACCCTCGTAGGGTCTGCGGTGCTAGTGCTCATACTTGCTTCAGCCACGTTCCCAGCACCCTCACTCGCGAAAAGGACAACGCCCTTCAGCGGTGACGCGCTAGTAACGTACATCCCAGTGGCCTACACGGGGTTCATGCATGGCTTGATATACTACGGCCCGCTAAGAGACTGGGTTGGACTAAGCACGTTAAGTCTAAGCTTCACCGTAGTTGACGGAAACGAAGTAAGTACCTCGGAGGGACGGCTCATCATACATGAATTGCTACAAGAAGGTGTACAGGTATACGCGTACTTAAGCGAGGGAGGCAAGGCGTTGGGGTTAGGTTCCAGCTTCAAGCATGCTGTAGTGGATGAGGCTTTAGCTGGTGGAGACTTAAACGTACTCACAGGTAAGTGGGTTGACCGCATGAAATCAGTTATTGCTAGTTATTACGGGAAGGTTACTGGGGTATTCCTTGACGAGTGCGACCCATCATACTTCGGTGTTGAGAACCCCGACAACCCCTACGTAAGGGCCTTCAGCCAGGGCCTTAAGGAGATTGTGAACTACGCGCACTCCCTCGGGCTTAAGGTATTCGTGAACGGCGTCAGGGCTTACGCGGCGTACGGAGACCTCTACCTGTGGGAGGGTTTCTGCTCCGACTTCAGGAACCTAAGTGACGGCTCCATAACTTACGCATACGTTACCGATTTCTTCAAGACCCATGAAGGGGACAGCAACCCATATTCCTGGGTTAACGACTACTCCAAATACGAGTACTTAAGGAGTCACGGCCTCCTCAACAGGACAATAGCGCTCAGTTACGGTTCCCCTCACGACTACGGCAGAATGCGGGCGTGTTACTACGCGGCTAGGATACTGGGGTTGAGGGGTTTCGCCTACGGGCCTTGGGATAATTACGCAGGCGACCCGGAAGTGAATACCTTATTCATATACCCGCTCGGTGCCCCGCTGTGCCCGCCAAGCATTAACTCGTCAAGCGGGTTAGTGGCTAGGGAATTCATGGATGGCGCGGTAAGCGTTAACCTTACGTCCGGCTCGGTAGTACTCGAGGAACTAACCTACGCCTTACCCAAGCACGTAGTTCCCGACGGTTCCCTGGCTGAGTGGGAGGGGAGCCTGCTCAAGGTAACGCACACCGCAACCACGCCCTCCGGCGACATAGTTAATGTGGGGGCGCGCTTCGATGATGCGAACCTATATATCGCCGTCAGGTTCAAGGAACCGCATGACGATCCTTTCGGCATCTTCATTGACCTCGGTCCCGGCACCAGTAACGGGTACCGCTTTATGGATATTGGGGCGGACCTCTACGTTGAGGCGTACCCCTCAACCAGCGAGGTTATTGGTCAGTACTACATTGGCAGCGGTGACGAGTGGTTGTGGAGTAAGGAAGTCTTCGTGACACGCTTAGGTGATTCAGGCAACACTAGCTTCGAGGTCGTCATCCCTAGGTACGCGTTGCAGGGCTCAAGCATTGTTAAGTTATACGTCGTGTCGTACAGCAGGCGCTTCAGTGTTGAGGATGTTGAACCCTATGATGCGCCGTTAACGATTACAGTTAAGGACGGTGTCCACAGCCTTTACTACTTAACCAAGTACTTCATGGTTAACTACTCTTCCCCACTGAAAGTCGTTGCCCTATGCGGTAGCTCCACCTATGCGGGATTTCCGGCCCTAGAGCTTAAGGTCGAAGGTTCCGCTAGGGAGGTGTTAGTGCTCCGCCTTAGGGAGGAACCCTCACTAATTATTCTGTCGTCACCCCACGCGATTCTCTGCGCACGTGCGATGCGTTGCAGGGCTGGGCTGACTTACCGTGGGGCGCTCTGGGTTAGTGTGGTGGGTGATGACATCAAGGAATATCGTGTGTTGATCCCTGGGGCATTAGGCCTGCTTAAGGTATACCTAGTGATGGGGCCCCTTACATGGTGTGCTTGCGCTTGGGTAACGCATAGCCCCACCCACTTACTCCCGACTTAGGCATCTGCAAACCTTACAGTGGCTACGGTCTGACCTAAGGCTATCCCCCCATCACCTGCTGGAGCCTTAGTTGGGAGGAGTACCTTAGTGGTAGGTGATGTCGACTCCACGGCTTTCTTCAGGCCACGCACTATGAAGTCATTAACCATCGCGCCTCCGCCCAGGACGATCGTGCCTAACCCGAACTCCCTAAGGATTCCCGTAGCTACCCTACCTAGAGCTAGTCCTAGCCCTTCCTGAATGGATCTGGCGGCGTCACGCGGCGTGACCTCCTTCCTCACATGGACTAACTCGTATGTCTCCATCAGCGCGTCAGCGACGTTAATCACCTTTACTCCGCCCGCTTCCTCCACGGCAAAGGAGTTAATTATGCGTGGGTCACTCGCCGCCCCCCTAGCGAAGGACTCAAGCTTGATGGCGGGCTCGCCTTCGTAAGTCCTCCTCAAGCAAACACCTAGGAGTGATGAGGCGGCATCCAAGAACCTCCCTACGGACGATGACCACGCCATGTTGCCTGACTTGATTGAGGAGGCAAGCATCCTTACCTCAACCTCACCCAGCCTCAGCCCGTTGATCGCTCCGGAGACCCTCAGCACCTTGAGCGCTTCGTCAACCCCGTACTTATGGGCTAGGGTTGTGAAGAGGTACCTGGCAGGGAACTCCACCGTTACGTCCCCTCCGACTAGGGGTAGGTACTCGAGGTGCGCTACTCTCTCGTAGCTTAAGTCTTCGTGAATAACGAAGACCTCACCACCCCACACCGCGCCGTCATCACCGTATCCCACACCATCAGCTATGACTGCCACGACACCCTTACCAAGCAACCCATGTTCAGCCATCGTGGCTAGTGCGTGGGCGTAGTGATGTTGAACCTCAATTACGCGCCACGTTCCCCACTCCCTGGCACAGGTCAGCCCTAAGGATCTGGACACGTATGACGGGTGCTTATCAACCACGACCGCGGCGTCCCGCACGTTGATGCGGTAGTTACGGATTAAGTAATCAATAAACTTAACTAGATCCTGAGCCGTGTCTAGGTCACTTAAGTCGCCAACGTATTGCGTGGGGATCACCTTGTCCTCAAACCCCACGGCCCCCGCACCCTGCAGGTCGGCGCCGAAAGCGATCACGTCCCTAGGCAGCTTATGGCGTATCTTAATCCAGGTTGGGGCGTAACCTCTGGACCTCCTGAGCATAACGGGCGTTCCGTCCGTGAATCTTAGGACTGAATCGTCAACCCTATTCACTATGACTCTATCGTGGTGTAGGAAGTAATCAACGAAACTTGAGAGAACCTTCCTAGCGCATTCCTCGTCAGTGCACATAGGCTTCCCGTGAGGATTACCGCTCGTCATTATGAGGAACTTATCCCTAGTTTCCCGTAGGAGTAGGTAGTGGAGAGCGGTATAGGGTAGGAACACGCCCTCAACGTCCAGCCCGGGGGAAACGTACTTGGACACCGGGGTGCCCTCAGCCTTAGGGAGTAACAGTATCGGGGACTGCGGTGACTTCAGAATCTCCTCAGCCTCCCTGCTTAACTTGACAAGCTTACTCAACACGCTTAGGTTAAGGCCCATGATGGCAAAGGGCTTCGTTGGTCGCCCTTTCCTCCTTCTCAGCTCGAGCACCACGTCATCGTCGCTGGCTAGCGCGGCTATGTGGTAGCCTCCGAGGCCCTTGATAGCCACTATGTTACCTTCATCCACGAGCTTAGCGGCCTCTGAGATGGGGTCTTCGACCTCGATTAACTTACCTTCACGATCCTCGAGCCAGAGCCTAGGCCCGCACTTAGGGCAGCTAATGCCCTGCGCGTGGTAACGCCTGACATTATTGATGTCCTTGTATTCCTTAAGGCATTCCTCGCAGAGGAGGAAGTCACGCATTGACGTGTTCTCCCTGTCGTACGGTGTCCTGTACATCATTGAGAATCTAGGGCCGCACCACGCACAGGAGTTGAAGGCGTACCTGAAGCGCCTGTCATTAGGGTTAAGCACTTCGGCTAGGCAGTGAGGGCATATCGCTAGGTCCGGCGGTATCATCGAACGCTTGACGACGGCGTTACCGCTCCTAAGTATTCGGAAGTCCCGTAACCCCCTAGGCTTGACCGGGGTTATCTCGATGGACTCAATTATGGCTGGAGGCGGCCTCTCCTCGATTAATCCCTTAAGGAACCTCGAGACGGGGCCTGCGTCGCCCTCCAAGTAGATCTCGACTTCGGAGCCGCCCACGTTCCTTACGTACCCGGCTACGCCAGTACTTAGGGCTAGCCTGTGGATGAAGGGGCGGAACCCGACGCCCTGAACTATGCCCTCGACCGTTACATGGAGCGCTACTCTCCCGTCGTTGCTTGCGGTCATCAGCGCCGTTCCCTGCTTTAAAGGGTAGCCGAGTTATTTGTTTTCACGTCTCCCAAGCACCACAGCTATGACGAGGGAGTTGACGTTCGTCCGCGTGGGGCCCGTGACGAGTAGGGCGTTGCCTTCCTTCAAGGCGTTGTACGCGTCGTGGTGACGCAACACCTCCTCTATATCTACGCCCTTATCCTCGAGGATTTCCGCCGTGTAGCTATCTACGAGGCCTCCGGCAGCATCGGTGGGGCCGTCAGTCCCGTCAGTGTCTACCGCAAGCAGTGCGGTGCCACGTAAGCCCTTAATCTTCCTTGACGCGGAAAGCGCTAGCTCCTGGTTCGGGCCGCCGAGGCCTGGCTCCCCGAGTATCGTTACCGTGGTTTCACCGCCAGCTATCATGGCTACCGGTGTCTTGAATGGCCTCCCTCTCCTCCAGACCTCCTCGATCACTGAGGCTATCACTAAGCCCGCATCTTTCGCTTCACCCTCAAGCGTTGTCGTGAGTACGTATGGTGTTAACCCCAGCCTAGCGGCTTCGCGGGCAGCGCTCTCACAGGCTAGGGCACCGCTACCAACTATGAAGTTATGGACGTTAGGTAGGTCCACCTTTAAGGTCTCCTCAACCTCCCCCTTAATTCCCTTCTCTATGTGCTTCCTTACTGCCTCAGGTACCTTGTCAAGTATGCCGTAAACCTTGAGCACCCTGTAAGCGTCCTCGAAGGTTGTTGGGTCCTTAACCGTAGGTCCTGAGGCTATCGCCTCCAGCGGGTCCCCGACGACGTCGGAGAGTATCAGGCCTATGAGGGTGCCCTTAACGCGTTTCGCTAGCTTCCCTCCCTTAACCTTAGATATGTGTTTCCTGACGGCGTTGATTTCGTAGATCTTGGCACCGCACTTAAGCAGTAACTCATTAGTCCTTACTTTATCCTCCAAGCTAATCCCGTCCTCGGGCATGGCGAAGATCGCTGAACCCCCTCCCGATATGAGCACTATTAGGACGTCGTTGGGCCCTACCTTCTCGGCTATGCGCACGCCCTCAGCCGCACCCTTAACGGAGTTTTCGTCAGGTATTGGGTGGCCTGCCTCAATTACCTTGAGCTTACGTAGTTCCTCACCGTACCCGTACTTCGTGACCGCCACCCCTTCAGCTATTAGGTCCCCTAGTACGTCCTCGACCGCCCTGGCCATGGGGCACGCTGCCTTACCGAACGCCACTACGTAAACCTTGCCTTCGACGCTGAATTCCTTCCCGTAAACACTGAGCTTGCCGTCCTCATAGTTTAACGCTTTCTTCACCGCAACGTAGGGGTCTGAGTCCCTTAGCGCAGCCTCCATGATCTTCAGAGCAAGCTCCTTAGCCTTGACGTCCCCGCTGGCTAGGAGTTCACCGTATTTTTCCTTAAGCGTGTCCCTGCCCAAAGTGATGATCCCTAATCATTGATTGCGGAGTACGTAAAAATAAATGGGTCCGCCGGCACGGCTGAGTGTGTATGTCACGCGGTTACTCCACGCGGTAGTAAAGCGACGTTACGTTTTAATTCTTCCATCATGTCATTATGTATGACGGGTTTATGGGGGGTTGATTCAGTGACGAACCCTGTATTCGGTAATAACGTCTTCAGTAAGGCAGTAGGTTTTAATGAGGCTCCTAAGCTCCGTAAGTTTGAGACGACGGACATAGTCCGGAGGTTAGGGGTGATCACGCCTAGGAAGGTCAAGCTTAAGAATTACCCCGTAGAGAACCCTACGGCGGTCTTCAACGCCGCAATAACGGTGGAGGGTGATAGGGCCTTCATCATTGCTAGGATAGTTATGGGGTACTTCCTTTACGTGTCTGCCATAGTCTCAATGGAGGTGCCCCTTCAGGAAATATATGATGGGTCAGTATCCCGTAAGGCTTACGAAGCGAACATAGTTCTCTACCCATCAACAAGGTATGATATTTGGGGGGCCGAGGACCCTAGGGCCTACGAGTTCGACGGGAAATTATGCATGACGTACACTGGCAGGACATCCGACTATTTCAAGCCCGTGGCCTCGTGGGAACGCACCCTTCCCGTCACCGCGGTTCTTAATGATGACGGTAGGTGGGTCAGGAAGTACGTGCACGTCATGCCAGAGTCTCTTAGGAAGCACGTCATAAGCGATAAGGACGCTTTCCTGGCGCGGCTCGACGGCGAGGCTGTGTTCCTTCATAGACCGCACATGGACGATAACTACCAGTACCTTACCGCCAGTAAGGTTAAGGAGGATGGACTAGCCCGTGAGGGCCTTGTCGAGCTTGAGGAGTACGGCACTACTTGGGTAATGCCTCACGCACCATTCGAGCTTAAGCTAGGGTGGTCAGCCCCAGTAATTAGCGTAGGGCATGATAAGGTGGTGGCCCTAGCGCACGGCGTGGATAATGACTTGGAGGTTTACCGCGCCCTAGCTATTCTCCTAAAGTACTCTAGGAGCGAGGGCTTCGTTGTTGAGGCGGTGACGCCGACGTACATAATGGAACCTAAGGATCCGTCGGAGCTATTCGGTGATAGACCATATACCATATTCCCGTGCGGTGTCTGGGTCGTTGATAGGGAGAGGGCGCTAATCACTTACGGCGCTGGAGACTACATGGTGGGGATAGGGGAGATTAACTTGAACGAGCTACTGGGCCTGCTTGATAAGGGCAGGATCTATTGATCCTGCACGTCGCTTTTTCCTCACCCTTAAAAGTTTAAGGCTAAGGGATGCGTTTCTTAGACCTTACGGTCAGCCCTTAGGCTCGATGACCACTACCTCATACTCCTTAAGGGTATCGACACTGATTACTAACCACTCGCCGTTACCACGTGTTTGGAGGGTCGAGCCGTTCTTGAGGGGTGCTAGGGCAGTGAACTTGCTTGGGTCACCAACACGCACCTTAATGGTGATGTCCTTGATCGGGATCACTTCTCGCGGTGGGTGCACGGCCGCGGAGGTGCTGTAGCCCGGTATGGGTTGCTTTGTCTTGCCTATGCCTATGGCTTGAATCCTCTGGTTGTATGTGTGGTTTAGTAGGTGTATGATTAGCCTGTCACCCTGCGTGAAGTACTCTGTGCTGACGGTCTCCGGCGCCTGCACCTTCACGGGTGCGTCAACCCTAGCCACGTACTTTACGGCGTTCAGTATTAGTCGCCTGTAGGTAGGTAGCCCGACACGCCAGTAGTGCCTGCCTAACTGCCAGGTGTAGTACGCTGTCTTCCCGTCACCATAGGTGCTGGCGGTTATTGCGGGTAGCCCTGTAGCGCCCGCTAATGCGGGCGGTGACCTCCCGAGGGTGTACTCGAAGCCCCACTCACTAGCTGGTAGCGCTACCTGCGCCACCACGTCAGCGTCGCTCTTAATTATCGTGTGCCACGCCATGTGCGGAGCCACGCGCTCCCTGGTGAAGTCGTAGCTCATATCACCCACTAGTATCGGGGTTTGAGGGATCCCCTCAAGTAAGGGGTGGTCGTGGCGTGCCTGCGTGACGTAAGTCCACGGTAATTTAAGCACGCCTCTGAACCTTGCCTTGAGTGTCTCGGCTAATCCGAACTCGTACTTCTCTATGCACCCCTCACCGCACGTACTGGTTAGGTATGTGGCGATTAGGCCGCCCCCACCCCTCACGTACTCCCTTATGGAGTTCAGGGCGTGGTTAGGTAGGCACACGGTGTTAGGTAGTATCACCACCGAGTACTTCCTTAAGACGTCAGCCACTAAGTCCCTTCCCGCTATGAAGTCTACGGGCACATGCTCGTGCTTTAGTGCGTGGTAGAAGCCCCTTACCTCGTCAACGTAGTGTTCCGGCTTGTCGCGCCCGTAGTGATCCCTAGTTACGTTGGACACGACGACCGCCGCGTAGTGGAGGGGGACGGCGCCATCCAGGTATTCCTCTATTTGCTTGTGTTCCTCGAACACCTCCTTAATCGCGTTTAGCGCCGTCCTGTCTTGAGCATAGGAGTTCGAGAATATCAGGGCCCATGGTGAGCCGCCCGCGATTATCGTTTCCCTTAGGCCCTGCCTTATGTTGAGGGGTGTTGACGGGACTACCGTCCTGTATAGGTGGAAGTAGTTCCTTGATGCCCACACGGTCTTACCTTCGCCCAGCATTGCCTTGGTCAGCTTGACCATCTCGGTTATGAAGCCCGGTGGCTGGTGATCCGCCTCGCTACACTCCGCGAAGACCGCGTCCAGGTATTCCCTGCCCTCCTCCACGACCCTGTTGGTTCTTCCTGCCCACCCTCCGGGGTGGCTGTTATACATGAACAGGGCATCAGGTTTTCTGGTTTTAACGAGCGAGTACAGCTCCCTTAGCCTCTCAATCACCACGCGGTATCTCCAATCCCATAGCTCCCTCCACCTGCTGTCCCGCCAGTCAGGCTTCTCGGGCATGTCATACCCGTATTCCTCCTTAAACCTCCTCCTGCACCACTCACAGTAGCACGAGCGTTCGTAGTCTGGCTGGTACCTGAACGAGTCAAGGAATATGCCGTCAACACCCAGCTCTAGGGCCTCCCTAACCTCCTCCTTTATGAAGTCCTTGAAGGGGCTGTTGAGGCACATCTGAGGCCATTCGGGCTCGTACCCTTCCTCGTGGTAGGGGACATGCTCCAGCAGTATGGTCTCGCCCCTGGCGTTGACTTGCGCCCAGTTAGCGTGCTTTTTGTACAGCCACCTGTTGGCCGTGTGGGCAACCATGGCCACGACCCTGACGCCTAGTTTCCTACCCTCCCTAACCGCGTCCCTGACGATATCCCCAACCATTTTCCCGTGTTCCGGGCCGACCTCCCCGCCACGGTAGAATATCCGTCCCCACCCATCACGGGCGAAGATCACTAGGACGTTGGCGCCTAGGTCGTGAGCCAGCCGCGCTAGCTCAGCACCCGTTAGTCCTTCTATGCTTGACCCGTACCTGTCCTCTATGTTGAATTGAAGAACCCTAGTCGGTTTTTGGAACCAGGGCCTTGAATCCTCATGATTCATGCAGGGCTCACCTTCCCGGTTCTTTCACGTAGCATGGATGTGGAAGTTAAAAATGGGGACTTATTTAAGTAAGGAGGCGTACCCCTCATGCAGTTCCCTCCGCTGCCTAGGTGCGGCGATCTTAGATTATGGCTTCACCCGAGTCCTTCCGGAACACGTGTAGCTTGCTTAGGTCGAACACCACCGCTAGCTTCGAGCCTATGCTGTAGTGGTGGCTTCCCGACACCTTAACCACTAAGATCTTCTCCCCAACCTTGAGGTGTATTATGGTGTCGGACCCTAGCGCCTCAACGAAGTCCACGACCCCCTCTATCTCGACGCCCTTAAGCTTGGGTGGGGCTAGGTCCTTCGGGAACATGTGCTCAGGCCTTATGCCGGCTATGACTGTCTTCCCGACGTAGTCCTTAAGCACGCTTGCTTGATCCTCTGACAGAGGTATGCTGAAGCCGGGACCCTCAAGGATTAGCTTCCCGTCCTTCTCAGCCACGGTCGCGTCGAAGAAGTTCATCTGCGGTGACCCTACGAACCCGCCTACGAAGGTGTTGGCTGGCCTCAAGTATATGTCTTCAGGCGTCCCCACCTGCATTATCTTCCCTGCGTTCATGACGGCTATCCTGTCACCCATCGTCATCGCCTCGACCTGGTCGTGCGTCACGTATATTGTGGTGACGCCTATCCTGCGCTGCAACTTCTTTAACTCACTCCTCATCTTAACCCTGAGTAGGGCGTCCAGGTTGCTTAGAGGCTCGTCCATCAGCAACACGTCCGGCTCAATAACTATCGCGCGGGCCACGGCCACCCTCTGCCTCTGCCCTCCCGAGAGCTGGTGCGGGTACCTCTCGAGTAGCGTCTCTATCTGAAGGAGTTCGGCAGCCCACTTAACCCTGCGCTGGATCTCGTCCTCGGGAACCTTCCTTATCCTTAGGGGAAAGGCTATGTTGTCTTTGACCTTCATGTGCGGCCATACGGCGTAGCTCTGGAAAACCATTGACACGTTCCTGTCCTTAGGTGGTAGGTACGTGACGTCCTTCTCGCCAAAGAACACGCGGCCCTCATCAGGCTTCTCGAGCCCCGCGATTATCCTTAGTGTGGTGGTCTTACCACAGCCTGAGGGTCCGAGGAGCACGACGAACTCCCCGTCCCTTATCTCGAGGTCTATCCCTCTGAGGGCTACGGTCTTGCCGAACCTTTTTACGAGTCCCGTGAGTTTCACGTTGACCATGCGGACCACCTTACTTGATCGTGATTCCCCACATGGAGATCAGGTACTTACGGGCTATGAACACGAATATGAGTGCGGGGAGGATCATGATGAATGATGCAGCGAACTTAATGAAGTCTGGGGCCGCCATGGCTGAGGTCAGGATGAATGCCGGGAGCGTCCTGTTCGTTAAGGTGAGCACGGCCGCCATGAATACCTCGTTCCAAGACATTATGAAGGTGAATATGGCGGCTGCCGTCAGTCCTGGCAGAGCTAATGGTAATGTAATCCTGAAGAATGTCTGCGTCCTGTCGAGACCGAACACGAAGGCAGCCTCCTCCAGCTCTATAGGCACGCTCACGAATATGCTTGACGTTATCAGTATGACGAAGGGCAGCGACATCGTTGTGTGGGCGAGCGCGACGCCCAGTAAGGTGTCGTTAAGCCCTAACCTGATGTATAGTGTGACTAGGGGGACGGCTATGATGAGCATTGGGAACATCCTTAATCCTATTATTAATAATTTGAGGGAGTCCTTACCCTTGAACGCGAACCTAGCGAACGCGTAGCCTGCAGGCAACCCCAAAATGAAGCTGAACGCCACAGTCATACACGCCACTATCACGCTATTCATGGTTGCTTGAGCCGCACCTAGGTCAAGCAACTTCTTTATGTTGGCGAAGGTGTAGTGCAGGGGTATGACCTCCGTCGGGCTGTAGAAGTCCTTAGGCGTTGAGAATGCGTACAGTATGGACATGATTATTGGTAGGAGCACCCACGAGCACGTTATGAGGACGATGCCGGCGAAGATTATCCTGGAGATGTAGTATCTTATGGGGGGTTTCCCGCCTATAGCTTCTCCGCCGCTCATCCCGCACTCACCTCACGGATGTACTGAGCCTTGAACATCTTGATGTAGATGTAACCAATCACGACGGATATTGCCGCTATGATTAGCGCGTAGAGGGCGGCGACGCCGTAATGATAGAGCTCCGTTTGCTCGTAGTACGCCTCACCAGCCAGTACAGGGATGTCCCTACCCGCCAGCACCATCACGACTCCGAAGACCTGGAAGGCGAAGAGCGTCCTTATCAGCAAAGCTGACTGCAGGCTGGGCTTAAGCATAGGGAATATTATGTGCCTTATCTTTACCCACGTGCTAGCACCGAAAACCTCGGCCGCCTCCAAGTACTCCTTGCTAATCATCTGGAGCCCCGCGAAGATAATCACGAAGACTATGGCTGTGGCCCTCCAGACCTCAGCCAGCACTATGGCTAGGAACTCCATGGCCCTGTATTGATAGCCGAAGAAGTGTATGGGTGAGTTAATTAGTCCTGTCGCCATCAGGAACTTATTGAAGAAACCGTTAGTTGATAGCATTGAGTACCATATGAGTCCGCCTGCAACATCGCTTATCGTTAGCGGGATTATCACTATGTACAGAGCCAAGTCCCTACCTACGAAGTTACTGCTGAGCAACAGGGAGAGACCAATAGCTATCATTACCTGAATAGGTATGATAACCGCCGCCAATGCCAGCGTGTCTTTCAGCGCGTCGTAGAACATGGATTGAGGGGAATAAAGTAAGTAGTCAACGTGTGCGAGCGTGAAGTGCCCCTGCGAATCAGTAAAAGCCAGGAGCACTGCCTGCGAGAGAGGATAGCCTATGAAGAAAAGTAAGTAGGAGAGAGCAGGCGCAATGAGGAAGTAGGGAAGGAACTTCTCAACAACTGAAAAGCCTTTTCGGTTTTGGCCGCCGCTACTCAACAACTACACCCCCCTTAACCGGAGTCAGGAGGCGGTAGTGGGGCGCCCGTCTCCTTGAAGAGGTTCATCAGTTGCGGGCCTAGCTCACTCAGCACTTTCTGGATGTCCTGCCCTTGAAGCACGATCCTCTGGAACGCCGTTATGTATATGCTCTTGAAGTCGCCGCCCTTGGACCCGAGGCTCGGGATCATGGCCACGATGGCGTTCGGCGCGTTTAGCTGGGCGTTAACGCCCTCGGCAAGCACCTTGAGCGCGCCGCTCGGTATGTTCTTAGAGGCCTCCTGCACGGTCGGGAAGAACCCTGTCTTCTCCAGCACCTTAACCTGCGTGCTGGGCTGCGTCAGGTAGTCAATGAGCTTCCATGCCGCCTGCGGGTTAGGCGCATTCTTCGGTATAGCTAAGCCAGCAACAACCAATATGAAGCCCCTGCCCTTCGGACCTTGAGGCACGGGCACCACAACGAACTGATCCGGCTCCTGCTCAATAGCGTCCTTAATCCTAGCGGTGTGGTCCCACGCAATCCACACCTGACCCTTAAGTAGCGGGTCAGCCATAGCATCCCAAGTCGTGCTGGCCGGGTTCACGTACTGCCAGAGCTGCTTAAGGTACTGCCACAGCTTAACAGCGTCAGGGCTGTCGAAGTTCTTGACCTGCGCACCAGTAAAGGCTGGATACAGATACCCATGCAGGAACCTCACAAATAGACCGTGAGGACCTGCCGGGAAGCCAAGGAGCTTCTTCCCAGTCTTCTCGTAGAGGTTCTTAGCCCACGCCAGTAGGGCGTCGTAGGTCCACTTGCTCGTGCCTTTCAGCACGTCCTCCTTAGTCAGCCCAGGAGGTAGGTAATTGAAGGCCTTCTTATTGATCACCATGACGTAGGTGGCAGTCATCCATGGTATGTACGCCTGAATTCCGTGTAGCTTCGCGTAATTCATCAGAACCTGCGGGAACGTCCTGCCGGGCAGAGTGCCGAACTTGCTGAGATCCGTTAAGTAACCCTTAGATGCGAGCATGTCAAGGTCGCCGTGCAGGTCACCTATCACACTTATCGTTACTTTCCCTGCCTGCTCCTCCGACGTCACTCTGGTAATCATTTCGGAGTAGGACATGCCGACGAACTCCACATCAATTCCTGTTTTCTTCTTGAAGTCCGCTAGTAGTGTTCCCTTAACGAAGGACTGCTCCTCTGGCGGGACTAGCTGGGTTGATGCCCAGATGATCTTTGTTGGTCCTTGCTGTTGCGTGTAGTACCAATACCCTATACCTGCTGCTATAACAATGATAATTATAGCCACTATAGCCCCGGCTGCGGCCTTACTAATAGCTTTGCGAGTATTGCGCGACAATCTCATGGCGGGTACCTCTTAGGTAGAGAGTCGGGTGTTTAGTATAAATATCTTTATATTCACCATCAAAACGTCAGAGAAAGTAAACATACTTTATTCTATTAACACTTTGAGATGAAGTTAAAACTAGGTTAAAAATTATTACACATTACTTGGAAAAAATAATATTTAGAAATACACGAAAATTAAGCTATTCGAAGCATAATATTCTTTAGAAACTAATGATAAAAGTATTCATATACTCTAGCAATATTTACTGCAAGTATTTCGAGAACTTGGTAAAATAAATATACATATCTAAAGAGGTAATCCCTGCTTTATAAGGAGCCTTACCCGTTGGGAAGCGAATATTAGCCCATAATTTTACATGTAACTTACTACTATTAGAAGTAAATACTTTTGTAATGTTGATTATTTAGTTTTACTAGCCACGGTAATGTTATGAAGTCTTGTTAATCTTTCTAGGACACTATGAAAACTATGTTGATCCCTCAATGCACTCTGGCGGGACGTACTTCACAACCCATACGGTCTTGGATGCCCGATAAACTGTTAATCCTTTTCTTCGGAGGCAGTCAGCGTTCACCTTAAGAATGACTACGTCTCTCCCGTGTCTGCGTCCTGTCTCGTATGCGTCCTCTGGGCTGGCGGTTAGGTGTACCCAGATTCTCCTCCTAGGCAATATTCCCTCTCTCTTTATTCTTAGCCACGCACGCCATGTGGTTCCGTGATATAATGTCTTTACATCATGATCTACATTAAACGTTATCCTGACGTTGAGGCTGTGCCCGTATCTCGCCCTTATCTTATCTCCCTTAATTTCGAACCTTCCTTTAGGATCCAGGTACGCTACTGCGCGCACGTGGTGCTCGGTTACCCACGAGTATAGCTCTTTATTCCTCCACCTCTCGGTTATTCCCTTAACTAACTCCCTTATCGTTACCCAGCCTTCGGAGTCTAGGGTGACCCCCGCTTCGTGTGGTATGTGCCTTAGTAGGGCACTCATTAGTTTACTTAGAGCCACGCGCTGCTCGTTCCTCATTAAGGGTTCGGCACGTCCCTCACATAACTTCGGATCCGTAACGTACCTTACTTCCTTGCCTTCACTTACGCATAGGTAAACGTATCCTCCATCAACGTCTTCTGATGCCTTTGAGCCGCCCCTCTCCATGCGACTCAACCAATTACTTTATGTTAGTAACATTAAGGTTTGCTGGGAGCCCATTAGTGCTTGCCCCTCCGAGGAGTAGTGTGCCGGAGCCGAACCTTACCGCGTAGCACATCAAGTACCCGTCGCTGGTTCCGTAGCCCTTACCAACCACTGCTAGTCCGTTAGGTAACTGCATTCTACTTGCCACCCAGTTAGGTGTCGACCATCCGGGTAGGGTATTCAGTAGGTGTGGGTAGAGTTCGTTCCGGTTTACCGTGGCGCCCTCACAACCGAATTCCTCAATAAAGTACTTTAGTGATGACCTAGGGAAAATATTCTCATTAAAATGAATGTTTGGGTTTAGCTCCCATTTAATTAAAAACCTAAACTTCAGCATTAGTTTAGCCAAGCTTAATTGAGGAAATTACCTTCATCGTGCTTAGGTCAACGCTTTGTATCAGCATACTGGATATCGTATATAGGTAATTTCCTATGTAGACCGATCTAACTACGTGTGGATGCTGTATCTTTCCTGCAATGCTGAGTTTACCGCCTTCACCTATCCTCACGATGTATAGGTAGCTACTTGCCTTGCCCCCGCTATACATTCTTACGGGTATGCAGAGGTATCCTTTCGTGGGGTTTATTAAGAATGCTCTATGATCCCACAGGACTTGGGATGTGCTCCACCCACCCTCTATCTTAACGGTCGAGACCTCAGTTATGTTCTTAGGGTTGCTTACATCGTACATGGATATCTTCAAGCCTTTCACCCTGCCGTTACTGTCGGTGTCGAGCCCAACGCCTATCAAGTAGCGATCCTTGTATGGGTGTAGGTACTCGGAGAATCCAGGCATTTTCACGAACCCCACTACCTTGGGGTTCCTCGGGTTGCTTAGGTCTATTGCGAATAGCGGGTCAATCCTCCTGAACGTTACTAGGTACAGGTACTTACCCACGTACCTGGCGGCGTAGACCCTCTCGCCTGGTTCTAGTCCCTCTAACTTACCCACGACCTTGAGATTCGATGCGTTCAGCACGTACACGTTATTCACGTATTCATAGTCAGGCATTATCGCGGGGATCGTATTACCAGAATGCCCCGCTATCTTGAATCCCTTTATTATTAATGCCGTGGTCGCTATCCTGAAGTACCCGTTACGCTCGTCCATAGCGAATTGATCTAGTACTCTCCCACCAACCTTCGCGTGTGCTACCATCACCGCCGTTAATCCTTCCAGCTTGAGTCTAAAGATGTGCGTCATGATCAGCGGTTTCTTAGTGACGTTCTTCTCGAGGTACTCATAGACGCTTGCGAACATCTTAACTAGGTTGTCCTTGGAGGCGTTCCTCATGTACTCATTCAGCACGGTCCAAGCCCTAGCTAGCCTGACGTAGATTGGTAGTGACGTGTTGGTTAGCGTCTCGTTTACCCTAGTTGCTATGTCCTGCGGTAAGTTGGGAAGCACGGCGTTCCTGGTGACGTCAAGCGCTATCTCGTAGTATGACCACCAGTTTGAGATTAAATATATGGATTCCTTGCTGACGTACACCCTGCTAGGGTACGGCATGACGTACGCTTTCGCGTCAAATGACCCGTTGCTGAGGTTCAGACCCGCCACAACCACGTACCCGTTGTTGTACGGCATTACGTCCTCTATCGATACGTACCTTATCTTGCTGAGCGGCAATACCCTCCCGTTGACCGTCGGAACCACTACTGAAGGTCCTCCCTTACCCTGCCCTTCACGCCCGTAAAGCGGGATGATGAGGTCGTTGCGAACGACCGTTATTACGTACACCCTATCCCCTATCATCCTAGCGGCTAGGACTTGTCCACTTACGCTGTCCTTATATGTCAGCGTGGGCTTCTCATGATTACTTATGTTATAGACAAGGATCGTGGTGTTTCGGATGGGCTTGACTATGGGGATGTAGGGTGGCGTGATAGTCACGGTCGCCGTCCCGGTTGTGGTTACGGTGATCGAGGACGTAGCGTAGTACTTGAGTCTGTAGTACATTGAGCTACTGTTAATTATTATCAATCTGTCCTTGTTTATGAATATCCCGTCCACTATGCCCGAGACCTCTATCTTGGACACGAGCCTTAGATCCTCAGGCGGGTAAGCAAGTACTATGTAGATGGGTGTCTTCTGGATGTAGACCTCCTTCCCGTTCTCCAGCCTCTTAATGAAGGTCGTCCTTCCGACTAGGTATATGTACTTACCGTCAGTCTTCACTATGTCCGCCTCATCTACCCCAGCAACCTGAACATTCGTGTGCGAGTATTCGGGCACCGATGTAACGGTGCTTGACATGGTGCCCGCCGTTGCGGTAGTGACGACAGGCGTCACAGTCGGTGCCGGCACTTTAATCCCTGCCTGAGCCATCTCCGCGTATATTCCAGTACCGCCGAAGGCATAGTACTGCTGTACACTACTACTAATTATGTCAGCGAGTTCTTCGTAGCTCTCCACGGGTTTCACGAAGGACGCGTCGCTTATGTTGCTTGACGGTTTAATACTCACCCCCACAGGACCCGTCATGCCTGACTGCGTCGTCGAGGTGCTTGAGGTGACGGTGCCTGTCTGAGGCGGGCGTTCCTGAGTCGTGAAGGTGATTATGGTGGCAAGACCTGCGAGTACTATGAGCGCAAGTACTAGGGCTGCCGAGACCTTACCCACCCTTATCCTAAGCTCGCCGTTAATGAGTTTGCTGTTCAGTACCAATCAACTCACCAGGGTTTTAGTGGGGGCGTTTTAAAAGTACCTTAAGAGTAGAACATGTGTTCGAAATTGGTGCGATGTTCTCGAACACTGAGTTAGAATGCGGGGACGCACTCAGCTCCCGTGTCCGTGCACGCCTTCTTCACCATGTCCCTTACCGACTGGAGCCATGCCTTACTTCTCGCCTTATTAATCACGTCATTCGGGTTTAGTCCTAGGGTTCTTAGGGCTTGGTTTAGTGTCTTAAGTATCTGGGGCTTGATTCGAAGGGGATCATAGATTAGCAGTGAGCCTGTCTCTGCGGCTAGCCTAGCGATGTCCTTCACATTAGCGTAGTCGTCGTTGACTTCAGGTATTATGGGGCCTAGGAAGACCCACGTGGTTATTCCTGAGGCAGAGAGTTCCCTCAGCGCCTTAGCCCTTTCTGAGGGTGGAGGTGCTCCTGGCTCTATGACGGCGGCCACCTCATCCCTTAGAGTCGTTATCGTTAACCCCACTTCGACGCGATCCCTCCAGCGCCTCAGGATGTCGATGTCCCTAAGTACTAAGGGTGACTTTGTTTGTAGGTCGACCCTGAAGCCTGCTCGGAGCAGGATCTTCAGTGATTCCCTGCTGAGGTGCTGGGACGCTTCAATCGGTTGGTATGGGTCCGTTATGGTTGCTAAGCCAACCACGCCTGGCTTGAGGCTGCTCACGTCCTTTATTAAGGCGTCTATTAGGTTGACGCGTATCTTGACTAGTGAGCCCCACTCCCTAGCTACTTCAGCGTCCCTCACGTACGCGCGGGCGTAGCAGTAAGTGCACCCGTGTGCGCACCCTACGTAAGGGTTTAACGCGTAGTCTATGTCTGGAAGGCCTGATGGAGTTAATGCCTTAGACGTCTTGGTGAATGAGTACTTAATGAAGGAGGGCCTAGTAGTGCTTAACCGCATACTCGTCGAGCCTCCTATTCATCAGTAGCTTACTTAGTATGGCTGACCGCCTAACCCACACGTTTAGGGGTACCCTAGTTAAGTTCCTGATGCTACGCAGTAGTTCCTCTAGGCTTGAGAAGCGCTTTGGCTTGCCCCGGAACAGTGCCCGGAGGTTTTCCCTAACGTACCACACGCCTATGGGGAGGTTGAAGCCAGGGTAGATCTCCCGGTACAGCACTGCCATCCCCTTCCTACGTGCGCAGAGCATGAATTCCGCCGTGGCTAGCCTGGCGGCGTAGTAACACCCACCTATTGAGGCGTACTCGCTCCTGCCGCCAGGTCCCTCCCAATCACCTTCCAAGCTAACCGTGCTTCCGCTAGGGTTCCATGTGGAGCCGGGGAACCATGCCTCCATCCACTCGAAGCTCCACTGACCGGGAATGATTATCGCTATGAATAGGTTCCTCGCATGCTCCCTGACGAAGAGGAGGTACTCGCTGAATTCAGGCAGTTCCTTGACAACCCTAACTAAGTGTCTTGACACGGTGTCATCTACAGCAGTTATTGCCCAGCGCGTCGGCACCAACCTCCTTCTCCTGCCAGTGCCTAAAGCCCCGACCGATAGCGCTTTCTGTATGGTTGATACGGGTAATCCACTCCTGTATAGCTCAATGATCGCGTCCGTAGCCTTCAGGTCCGTGTCGTAGTACACCTTACTCAACGGTTTCGGGAAACGCGCGTTACCCACGACCCGAAACCCCTTGGCCGGGGCCTTAGGCCCCATGGGCGGGGTTTCGGGGGCTAAGTAAGGCTCCGGTTTGGGGGGCTTAAGGAACTCCACCTCTATCTCCACAGGTTTCTCGGAGAGCGCCACCTCCTGAACCTTCATTACTGTGGGGGACCAAGCGTTCTTCACGTTAACTACCCCGTAACCCCTAACTAAGGACAGCCTCATCGCTAGGACATCCTCTAGCTTAAGGTTGAGCCACGCCTCAGGTAGGTCGTACGTGGAGGTGTTCCCTCTTAAGGGCGGTGCGGAGGGGCCCAGCGCGACCTTAGGGTAGCCGAACCTACCCACGAAAACCGATGGGGGTGAGGACCCGAACAATGTGTCCTTAGGGAGTTTTGAGGGTGTCTTAAGCACCGATAGCGTAACCGCTGCCCTGGCCCTAGCGAGTATGGGGCAGTACGGCTTACCGCATAAGTACCTAGCGCCCCTACATAGGAGGCAGATACTAGCGTCCACCATGACTCGGTACCGCTCCCTAGACGCTACTTTGTTAGGGGAGAAATAAGAGCGCCTCAACAGGTTATGAGGGGAGTTACCGGAGTGAGGGAAAAAGAAGGTGGCGTTTAGGGGGTCGCTAGCACCTTAGTCCTGCACGGTTATGGCGCCCTCTGGGCAGACGGACTCGCAGACCCTGCAACCGATGCAGGCGTCTGGGTTCACTACCTTTGCCTTACCTCCCTGAATCTCAAACACACCCTGAGGACAAGAGGATGCGCAGGTTCCGCAACCAGTACACTTTGCCTCATCCACTATGGGCTTGGGCATGGTTCACACCTCCTGACGCAGGTCTTCATCATCTAGTACATAATGCATATAAATAAATGTCTTACTACGGCCCTTACACTTAAAACAATTTTAACTACACCACCGTAAAACGTACACACGATAATACTCAAGCACCGGAAAGTAACGATATTACACGCAGCAACTCCTCCCTAACTCCCTTATCTGAGAGGGCCTCAACCATTAACTTCCGGGCGGAGGTCCCCTTACCCTCAGCTATGGCCTCACACACCCCCTTTAGGCTCGGGTGTGTGATCATGCCCTTAAGGCAGGCCTGCCTCAACAGGTTGACCCACGCTGCATTAACCTCGCCCGGTTTGAGGGTGCGTACTTGCTTAGGCACTCTAATCTCACCATAATTCTTGAGGGTACGTAAGGCGGCATTAATTGTGTACACTACCAACGCTATCGCCGCAGCACCCACTACGAAGATCGTGGTCATAGGTGCTTCATGATAGGAGCTTATTAGGATGTAGTAGTACCGGTAGGGATTAATTATTGCCGCCACAATCTTCGGGACAGGTTGCCCACTACTTAGGAGTTCGGACAGGCTCTCGGGACGTAATACATAGGGCTTAGCATCAATTACAGCTACTGACACGTTACCCATGTCTGCCTTCAATAGAGTGAGTAACCTTACGTAGGGATTTAGACTGCTTGGCGGTGTCAGCGCTGCGTTAGTGAATATTGTTCCGTCACCGAACACGTACGCGGTCACACTCCCCTTATACACCGCGGCTACGGACGTGTTCCCGACGGCCGCTATGGTTTTCGCGCCGCCCCACACCCTGAGAGGAGACGCGTAAGCGAACTCCACGCTCACGTTCGCCTTACGTAGATTCACTGATGTCACGAACGTCGGTGACCTGTTAACCAGGAGTACGTTACCTTCGATCCGTATAGGCACGTTTAGGGCTTTGAGGACGTCGTTACTGTACCTGCCCTCATCAGCAACCACGAGCACGTAACCCTCCCTAACAAGCCTGCAGATCCCCTTAACCTCCTCACTACTCAGGGGTTTAGTCGGGGAGATTAGGAACACGGCGCCCGCACCACGCGGGAGGGTCAGGTCCTCCCAGCTCAGCACAACTACCACTCTCATTGAGAGGTTATTTGCTAAGACGCTAACCAATGCTGACGTGCCGTCCCATTCACTATTGAGTGGGGAGGCACCAACGTACGTTAATCCAGTATCGTTTGGTTCCAGCGTCAGCGCCAGCAGGAGCGCGGCGACGAGAACCAGTAGCGTAAGCCCTCCCCTACCCCTCGTGACGCCCCACCTCAACCACGTAGGACAGTATTGCCAGCCCGGAAATCAGGGACACAACGGACATCACGTACTTACCGAAACCTGCCGCAACCACCGCGACCACCAGAAAAAGCATCGCAACTATCACGGGCGCTAACGCACGCGTACCTGAACGAGGAACGCGGTCACCCTTGCTACCAGCCAAGGTACTTCACCACCTCCTCAAGGAACCGTAGTGCGTTACCTAGGTTAGCGACGTCACCCTCCTTTAGGAGGGCTATGGAAGCTAAAGCACATGAAGCGAGAAGCACTATTCGCCCAACACGGTTTCTCCTAGCGACAAGCACCGCGAGGAGTGAAGATGGTGCCGCCGCCACGGCGGAGAGCGTTGGAGGTGCTCCGACCATGATCATCGCCCTAGCAATCAAGGCGGTCAAGATGAACCAGGTGAGGAACCCAAAGAACTTATCAAACATCCGCCTGCTAAGACCTCTTAACCACTTCAGGCTTACTGGGATGACGCACGCATGGAGCCCGCGTCCAACCGCGTAGGAAAGGCCTAGCGCGTATGATGCTATGGAAGACACCATGACTAAGGCCAGCGGCTCCGCCACGCTCAGCGGGCGTGAGGCAAGTGCCGGGGCAATCATCGCTGGCACCCCCACCATGAGGGCCACGTTACTGACTGCGAGACCTTTCGAGGCGTAACCCCTGACATCGCCCGCCACTAACCTAGTGATTATGCCGATCAACGCCAGGAAGCACGCCGCTAGGACGTAGGTCAAGGCGCCCCAACCGAGCGGGGCTAAGGAGATAGCCAGTGCCGCCACGGATAGTGCTTGAGCACCCGTCGAGAACGAGGCGGATGCCGCGGCGAACGACACCGTAGCCACGTAAGCTGGAAGGACATTAGCTCCCAGGACACGCAACCCCATCGACAAGATAGCCAGTGAAGCACTCACCGCAAGCAAGGCTTTACTCAGCCTTAAGGACGTGCTTAATCACCTCCTGAAGGAGTTCCCGCGCGGCGGATGACACCTCCCTTGTCACCTCAACACCCGCGTACCTCACGCCCTCATAGAGGGTGGCTAGCCTTAGGAGCGCTCTCCCCGCCTCTGCCTTTAGGCTTGCGAGCGCCTCGCGAACTATCTCTCTATGCGTTAGGTTACCGCGTATCTCGATGCCTGAGACCTTAGACACCACATTAACCGCCTCCCAGAACTCCCTCACCACTGCAGGTAATTCACTAACCACGACCTCCTGTCCGGGCCCCGCCATGGACGGTTTCTCCCTAACCATCAGGGTCAGGGCAAGGGCAGTGAATACTGCTCCCCCAAGGATTAGGGCGAGTAGGGACGCATGGTGAGCACCAGCCGTGCCAGCACCTCCCTTAACCTCAGCAACCGTCTCAAGGCCTCCCCTAACTCGGGTTAGTGATTGCTCACCCACCGCCGGGGTTATGGGTGGTGGCGGCAGGCTCGCAGACTTAATGACCTCGGCTAGAGTCCGCACGACCTGGGTTGCCGCTAATGCCACGGAGGAGGTACCTTCGGTAGCAACGGGTTCCGTAGATCCCCTAACTCGGGAGGGGTTGCCGGGCTGGGGCCTCACCCAATACCTAGGCATCGGGGGCTTCTCCTCCCATGAGGTACTTGTGTTGGAACCCTCTGTTCCCCGCCCCGGCCCCGCACCCTGGGGTATTACCTGCCCTTCCTTAGGGAGCCCTACTGTCGGCATGCTTAGGTTTGCGGGAGTATTAATTGATGACGCGGTCTCTATCGCCTTAACTATCTCATCAACGCTCATATTCCGTAGTACGTTAAGCGGTACCTTACTTACAGCGCTAATTACGGCAATCACGGGCACCTTACTGAGGATCGTGACCGCCCTGGGCCCGAGCCTCTCGAGAACTGCAACTGCCTTAAGCATGTCCTCCGCACTGATCACGGGGAAACTGTTCTCTTGCAGCCCCTCCGCGCCCGGCGGGTTAACCGCTTTGCTGGCTACCCGCGGTGGTAGTTGGCAAGCCATGTATGCCGCAGCTATTAATGACGTGTTCTCCGCCACTTCGTGCATGACCCTGCGTGCGTCGCCGTAGCGGTGGGTTACTAGGGCCTCCTGAAACGTTGCGATCGCCGTGAGCGCCCTTAAAGCTAATGAGCTGTTGCCTTTCGATGTCCTCGCTATGCTTAAGGCAACGTAGTTGAGCATTACCTGGCATGAGGTCCTGCTGATAAGGGCGTCCCACGTAATCCTTGTTGAGTTCACTACACCTTGCATCACCATGTAGCGCATCGAGGCATTCAGAACCCTCACGATGTCCCCTGCCTCGATAACGGGGTTGAGTCCTGCGAGCACCTTCAGGGCCTTGAGTTGTACACCACCGACTAGTAAGGCGTACTCGGTGGGGCTAGTTACGTTCTTGAGCACCGCACTACCCCACTCAACCAAGCTTATGTTCCCTCTTAGTTGGAGTGTCGATTCCCCCAACCCCCTCAACCAGGTTTTAAGCACGTTCAGTGCCGCTATTAGTGACGTAGCTTCCCGAGCAACCTCATCACTGTGTCGTGGGGCTGGGTAACCGTAATAAGCGTTCGCCGGGAGTGCCGTGATTACCGCTAAGATACTTAAGCATAGCATCACCGTTATTGTCTTCGCTAAAACCCCAGCCAACGTCATCGAGAGCGTCAGCCCTGAGATATAAGGGCTTCGAACGAATTATGTGTTTGGTGAATGACCCAAGGTGACGTTAACCGCGTCGCTAATCAATAAGGTAGTGAAGGAATCCTCGAAGGTGCTCGTAGGGAAGGAACGTGAAGTAAGGTTACTGATGATAGCGATAGTGGCTGACGGGCACGCCTTGGTTGAGGGCATACCCGGAACCGCTAAGACCTTAATGACTAAGACGGTGGCGCGCCTCCTAAACCTTTCTTTTAGGCGT
>CAYNPH010000038.1:0-10100 GCA_964399035.1 uncultured Desulfurococcaceae archaeon | reverse complement strand
GGAGTATGGCGGGGGTTTCGTGTGTTGGTAGTGATGCTGTTTGTTCTGAGTGGGTTCCTAGGGTTGAGGGGTATTTGCGGGGTTTGAGGGGCTTGGTGGGTGATGTTCCTGGGGAGGTTTTGCTGGTTGCTGGTGAGGGTGGGGTGGTGTTTGGTGGTTCTGGTGGTGAGTGCCTTACGTGTAGTTATGATGTTGTGGTTCCTGTGAGGGGTGGTGTGGGTCGGGTTGAGGGTAGGGTGTCGGTGTTTCTTGCTCTTGCTTCTTACTACGTGAGGAGGGTGTTGGCGGGCGTTGGGTCCTGTCCCATGCCGTTTGCTGAGGGTCTCGCTTACTACTTGGCGTTTCTGGCGTCTAGGTCGTTGGATGAGGAGGTTCATGATTACTTGGCTGGCTTGCTGGGGTCGGTTAGTGTTGAGGATGCGCTTAAGGTTCTTGCGGAGTACGGGGACCTGATCGTTGATTCGGGTTACAGGGTCGTGCTTAGGTCCGGTGAGGTTGGGGACGTTGCGGAGGCTTTGAGGGAGGTTGTGGGTAAGTCCGTGAGGCTTAAGGAGGATGTTAGGGCGTGCGCGGCCATGGGTAAGTACGTTATGATGGTCTTCGAGGATGCCGGCGTGGGTGGGGAGGGCGGCGGGACGCTTAAGGAGGTTCTTGAGGCGGCTCCAAAGGTGCTCTCACCCATATGCAGGCAGTAACGTGAGCCCAGATGAGGGCGGCGGTGCGTTTCGAGGGCGTGAGCAAGTACGTTCTCAGGGGCGTTAACCTCGCGTTGGAGGGGCCCGGCTGCGTAGCCCTAGTCGGCCCTAACGGGAGCGGTAAGACGACGCTACTCAGGCTTGCCGCAGGCATCATAGCGCCTAGTGAGGGGCGGGTACGCGTGCTTGGGGGCGACCCGTTCAGGGATCCTGGGGTGAGGGAGTTAGTGAACTACGTTGCCACGACCCCCCTCACCGATCAGGGTGAGTCGGCGGTGGATTACCTGCGCCTCTACTACTTAATGACTGGTAAGGGCAGGCGCCGCATGCGCGTGGAGGACGCGCTACGGTCCGTCGGCGTGCCCGAGCACCTGTGGGGCCCCCTACTCAAGCTCTCCGAGGGGCAGAGGAGGAAGGTTGAGCTGGCCAAGCTACTCATTAAGGAAGCCCCCGTGAACCTAGTTGACGAGCCGACGGAGTTCCTTGACGCGGCATCACGTGAGTGGGTTGAGGGGTTGCTGAGGAGGCTTAAGGGCGAGTCCCTCATCCTCCTCGCCTCACACGACTTAAGCCTAGTTAAGGCCGTGGCGGACGAGGTACTGCTGGTTGAGGGCGGGCGCGTCAAGCACGTCGACGTCAAGGAG
Source organism: uncultured Desulfurococcaceae archaeon (assembly GCA_964399035.1). GTDB lineage: Archaea > Thermoproteota > Thermoprotei_A > Sulfolobales > NBVN01 > WAOL01. Next base: position 8,761 of record CAYNPH010000038.1, on the reverse strand, counting down.
CTTGAGGCCCTCACCCACGCCGGGATCGTCGTGAGGGGCGTTGCCGTGGTTAAGGACCCCTCACTCGTGAGCAGGTTGAGGGGGATGGGAGGGGTCGTTAAGGCGGTCTTCAAGCCTAGGGTGGGTGAGGTGCTTAAGGCCTTAGGAATCGACGCGTCATCCTCAACCGTGGCGGTCTTCACCAGCGTCGATGAGGCTAGGCAGGCGTTCGGCGGTGCCGCATCCTTCATCAGCGTGAGCGGTTTGAGGGTTAGGTATGACTTCGAGATCCGCGTGGGTCGCGAGGACGTGTTGAGGGACGTTATTGAGGAGCTCCTTAAGGGTGCTGAGGTCGAGGAGCTCCACGTGCTTAGGGGCCCTCGCTGAGGGGTGCGGGGCGTTGATGGTTGGGCGCCTGCTCGTGCTGGTGACCTACAACGCGTCCCACATCCTTAGGTCGCGCAGGGAGTTCGTCGTGGTCCCGCTGATATCCACGGTCGCGTCAATGCTCATCGTGCCCTACGGTCTTAAGCTCTTCACGAACAGCCCCGCCGTGGGCCGCGTCGTGGCTACGGGCCTCCTCATGGGGACCCTATTCCTCCCGTCAACGATATCCGGCCTCTACACGGTGATAGAGCTGAGCGTGGGTTTCCTCGACCGCTACCTACTCCTTCCCATCCCAAGGCACTACGTGATCCTCTCCAGGCTCCTAGCGACGTCCGTGATTAACCTAATACAGGTCACGGCAGCGCTGACCATAGCGGCCCTGCAGGGAGTCAGCGTGAGCGCCGCAGGCGCCGCCGCCACCTACGCCCTCTCATTCCTCCTCTCCCTAGGGGTCACCGGCATAGTCCTCCTCCTATGCGTGGGGAGCCTAGACCCACGGAAGGTATCGCTAATAGCGTCAATAACCAACGTAATCCTACTGAACCTATCCCCCCTCTACTTCCCCCTAAACGCCGTACCCCCATGGCTAAGAGCGGTAATGCTGGTGAACCCGGCCACGAGCGTGATAGAGTGCGTACGCTCAGCACTAACCGAGAACACCGTGAACCCCGCCTACCTAGCCCTAGCAATAGCGCTGAACACCGCGTGGCTCGCCGCAGGAACGAAGGCACTCGTAAAGAAACTGGAACGCATCTAACGAACCCGCCAACACAATTAAGACCAACCACACCAAAAACACCAACGAAGGCGACCACCAAATGAAGCCAGCAATACCCTCAAAGAAAGACATGCTCGAAATAGTAAGGACACTGAAAACACTGTACCCGGAAGACAGCATAGAGATAATGAACGAGGACGCAATAACCACAACACTAGAAACCACGGCCCACGCCATAAAGTACCTACGCAACACAACCACCAACGAAGAAGACCTAACAGCGATCGCCGCCGCCTCCATACTGCGCTACACCGTCCTAAACCACCCCCTAACCGACGGAAACAAGAAACTAGGCGCGGCCGCAGCAGCCCTAACCCTAATAATGAACGGATACCACGCAAACGAAGCCCTACTAGCCTGCCTAAGCCTACTAACAGCAATGAACAAAACAACCCTACAAGAAACCATAAACAAAATACGCGAAAACCTAAACAAAACAAACACACCACCAAACACCAACCCACTAAAAGAAACAATCAAGAAAATCAAACCACACTGGGACACACTCAGAAAATACGACAAAAACAAAGCAACACTAAAAGACATCTGCAAAACACCCACATGAATCGAGATTCATTTCTGGAAGTTTCACGCGTGGATTGCTTCCCTAGTAATTGTTTCCAATGGTGTTCTCATGGTCCCCACGCTCGGGAATGAGCTGAGGGAAACCCTTATTTAAAAAGGAGGTATATAAACATTCGGTATCAACAAAGAATGAATTGAAAGAACAAAGTTCCAAGCCCCAATTAACTGCTTAACGCCTTTGTATCAACAAAGAATGAATTGAAAGCTAACCATACTACACCTTCTTTAAGTGCGGTATATAGGTTCGTATCAACAAAGAATGAATTGAAAGAAATCTCAAATATAGGGTCTGCGTAGTTGATGGGTACGTGGGTATCAACAAAGAATGAATTGAAAGCTATCTTGAAGGTCTTGGAAAGCATCTTCCCACCACTCACGTATCAACAAAGAATGAATTGAAAGTGAAATGCTTACCTTAGCGGACTTCAGGGCAGTCGGGGTATCAACAAAGAATGAATTGAAAGTACGTACACATATATATGATGCATCAGTTTCACCAGCTAAGTATCAACAAAGAATGAATTGAAAGGAATATACTACCAGGCGGCACCAAGTATCCGCGCGTAATCGCCTGTATCAAGCAAGAATGAATTGAAAATAGCAATCTCCTTGACTTTCGCAACCTCTTCTGGCTCGGTGTATCAATAAAGAATGAGGGTTAGGTTGTTTTTCTTTTAGGGTGTGGGTGGTTGTTTTTGGTTTTCTTGTGTGTTTATTTTTGTTTTTGTTTCTCCGTATCCTGCGGATCTGTTGCCGCCTGTGTTGGTTTTTTCTGCTAGTTTGAGTAGGTGTGCTATTAGTTTCTTTGTTTTTGGGTCGGTTTTTTCTCTGGGTCTTATTTTTGTCCATCCGATGAAGCCTGTTGGTGCTGTGTTTTCGTTGGGTTTTGTTTTTGGTGTTTTGATGTCTATTCCTGATATGTATGTTTTGTTTGCTAGTTCTTCTGGTTTTGGGTAGTTTTGGTTGGTTGTGTGGTGGGCTGTGGCTATTAGGTTTGCTAGTAGGGCGTTTATTTCTGGGTAGAGGATCTTGTAGCGTGCGTCTCCCTTGATTGGGTTTAGGTAGGTTGGTGTTAGGAAGTACGTGTCTATGCTTTCCCAGTCCTCTGGGGCTTCCTCGAGGAGCTTCCCCACGTCCACGACCTCTATCCTGAGGGTTGTTGCCCTTAGCCTGCAGGGGCCTAGCGTGAGTTCCTCCCCCATGATCGAGGGTATTGTTGTGACCGCCTCCCTAGCCACCCCCTCGTCCAGTATGGTTACTGAGAACCACCCGGTCGCGCCGGGCTCCACTAAGGCTCTCTGCCCTAGCCTGGAGCCGGGGCCGAACCTTAACGGCGTCCTGCCCTCGTCCTCCACCTTAACCCACCTGACCTTCGAGACCATCCTCAGGGCTTTGAGGGACATGACGGACCTCCTACCCCTAACCCCGACCTCAACGCCCGAGTGGAGGGTCTCAGCCAGGGACTCACTAACACGCCTCACCGCGGCAAGGAACGCCGCCCTAGTCTCGTGACCGGGGAACCAGGGGAGGGTGCAGCCCTCCTCCGCAACCACCTCGATCACGAACGTGGTTAAGGTTCTACCCGCGGACGCCACGATCAAGCACCCCGGAATTAACGCCCCCTGAAGTACGTGTTGCTGAACTCTAAAACAGCTTTCCAGAACCTAGAGGCTGAGGGCCCCCTAACCTCCCCGGCCGCCAAGTAGTCCGCAGTGACTAAGGCAGCGACGCCCAGCAGGTAGAGGACCCTCCTGCCCTTCCTGTCTGCTGATTTCTTGAGTATGTCGAAGTAGGTGGTCTGCACGGGCGTGATGATGTCCGCTAAGCTTTTTCCGGCGTGTTTGAGTACCTTATCCACGGTGTCCTCGAGGGTTTCGAGGTATGCTTCCTTGATCGCGTTGTCGGGTATTAGCTCGCTTAGCTCGCTTAACCCGCTAATGATGTCCTCCCTGCGCGGTGGTTTGAGCCGCGTGACCGACTTCCTCGCCCTGTCGCGCACGTCCATTGCGTGATGGTGGAGTAGGACGGCGTAGAGGGCGACGTCAAGTAGGGGGACCACGGGTGACTTCCTTGGGCTTACTTCCCTCCTTAACCGCTCTATGAAGTACGCGGATATCCACTCGTGCCCCATGAACGATAGGCGCTCGCAGCCTCTCTCATCGACCCGCACGCTTAACTGGTAGAAGGCTTTGCCCACATCATGTAGCGCGCCAGCAACTAGGAGGGCGTTAACGAAGTCCTCCTCACCAACACCCCCCTTCAGCGCCGCGTACCTACTCAGCGGCGAGGACTTAACGCGTGTTAAGTGCTTCACCACCCTAGCTGAGTGATCGGTTAAGTACTCAGCTATCACCTCCCGGCCACCGCATACGTAGCGGTATGAGTAGAGCTTAGCGCCCCTCACGCCTTAAGCCCCTCCCTCGAATCATACTCCGCCCTAACCACGAAGGCGTTAACGCCTAAGCATGCCGTCACCTTAGTAATGCACCTCAGCGCTGCGGCAACACCCCAAGCACGCCCGTTACCCCAGTACCTCAGGGCCTTGTTCAGCTGCTCCTTAACGTGTTGCGGTAGCGGCTTAATTAGCCCGGCGTCCGTAACCACACCCACAACCTTACCCGCCTTGTGGAGGCGTAGTAGTGTTGATGGAGTAGCCGGTATTACGTACCTCATCAACCCACCTGAGCCTCCGTCCCGGCCCGCTAGTCCCTCTGGGATTACGGGGGCTAGCGTTGAGTCACGTATGAATGAGCCTCCGAGCTCGGTAAGTAGTTCGGCAGCCCTCCTAGACCCCTTCATGTAGTCAGTCACTATGTCCTCCATGCGCGATATCAGCCGCAGCTCCCGCCCCCTTAACGCGTTCAGTATGTGGGAGTACGCGTCACTCAGCACGCTACCGTATCCTGGCTTGGGCGTTATGTCGGGTAAGCCCTGCGGAACCCTGGGTAGGTGTAGGTTCACCTTGCCTTCATGGCTCCTCACCCACTTAATCGTTGCCTCAACTAGGCGCGGGTCATACACCTTGTAGAGACCCGACTTACCGGGCTTAACGGATTCCTCGCTGCCCTCCCACCATAGGAGCGCCCTACCCCTCCTCTCCCCGTACCTCAGGAACCTCCCGGCCCTCTGAACCACCGTGGTTGGTGGGGCGGCGTCCGTGGCGAATATGTTGGACGTTATGTCCACGCCGGCCTCCACCGCTTGGGTGGCTATGACGGCGTATGGCTTAGTGTCCTCCCCCCTCCTCACGCCCTCAGTGATGGTTCCCAGCTTCCTGGCCAGGGCTTCCCTGTCGGCTGCGGTGAATCTTGAGTGGAGGAGCAGCACCCTCTCAGGTTCTATGGGGAGTTCCCTAAGGGCTAGGCGGTACGCCTCGACAGCCTCCCCAACGGTGTTAAATACCGCCAGCACCCTCGGCGGCTTGACGTCGCGGTCCTCACACGCCTTAGCAACCCACTCGACAGCCTCCTTAACCCCTCCGTCAGCACCGCCACTTACGGGCTTGGTCTCCACCACGTACTCCTTGCCCGCCCTGCCGATGATGAAGTCATCGCTCACGCCCCCTGACTCAACCCCTCTTAAGTGGTCCTCGAAGCTAATGACCCGTACCTTTCTCTCCCCATGCCCGCCCGCGACTTCCTTGATTAGCTTAGGTAGTTGCGGCGGCATCGTGGCCGTCATGATTATTAGGTGTTGATCATGCAGGATCGCTTCCCTAGCAAGGAACGATATGAAGGCTAGGGCCTTACCGGAGTCGGCTAGGAGGTGGGCCTCGTCAACAACGATGTTTGAGGTGAATGCCGAGGCCCACGAGAAAACGTAGTGACCCATGGAGCCCCATCCGCGCCCCTCCCCTATTAGGGAGGAGAGAACCTTACTCAGGTCCTCCGGCGCCACGCCCAACATGGTTAACGCTAGGGTATCGACCGTCGTTAGGGTGACTGGCTTCACGAAGTAGAGGGACTCGGGGTGCATCATGTACCTTTTCCCAATAAGGTTCTTACCAAGCCCGCACTCCCTGAATAACTCCTCGAACACACCCACCTGCTGCTCGAGCAACGTCCTCAGCGGGTAAGCGATGACTGCCTTAAGCTCCTCCTCAACACTATACTTAGCCACGGTCAGGGAGATGTCCGTCTTACCGTACCCTGTCGGCGCCTCAACAATGAACACGTTCCTCTCATCCCACCCCTCATCAAGGATGCTGATGACCTTATCCATGAAGGGCCTGCCCGCACCCCCGTGACGGGCGTTGATAACGTCTAAGTAATGCTTCCAGACCCTGACTAAGCCCCGCCACCCCCTCAAGCAGAGCTTCCAAAAACCCGCTCCATTAGCTCCCTAACCGCGTAGTCCAACCCGGCGACCCACCGCCTATAGGTATTCATCCTCCACGCGGTTGCCCCCGACTCACCTCCTCTCACAGCAGCCTCAAGCACGTCAGCAGCATCCCTCAAATGCCTAGCGTACTCGGCCAGCGCGGTAGGATCCCTCAACGCGACGAACCTGTAGAGGGCGTCGACGGCTTTCAGTACGTGGTCGTTCTCCTCGCAAAGCCTCACACCCCTGCCCTGACCCTTCCACACGAAGAGCTGGACGCACCTCATTAGCGGTGACGACTTACTAACGTGCTCCGATAGTTTCTCGCTTAACCTTCCCTTGAGGAGGGGCTCCCTCCTCGCCTCTATCGGCATGTCTCCGTACACCTTGTATATGTTGCCTTCCTCATCAACCCTAACTAGCCTTAGCCTCAGCGCCTCAATGTCCGTTCCCTCCAACGCCTCAGCGAACTTAACGCTGAGAGCCAACCTAGTCAACACTGCTGGCGGAACCACGGCAGCCTCGAGGAAGTCGGTGATGACCTCCTTACCCGTGTTCCTAACGTTAATCCTCCACCGCAGCGCCTCCGAGGGATCCTTACCGCTCATCATTGAGGTGCTCAGCACTTCAACAACTTCGGACGGGTCTAGGAAGAGGAAGAGGTTAGTGTTACCTACCCTCCCTACGTAGGAGGAGTAAAGGCCTAGGAGGCATGTGAGGGCAGCGTTAATGGACAGCTTCTGACGCACTTGCTCACCCAGCGACGTGAACTCCCACACCCTGAGCGACCCATACTTGTCGCAAGACTTGAAGAGGGCTAGGCTGAGGAATGGTTCACCGGAACCCACGAAGATTTCCTTACCCTTGAGCCTCACGCTGAGTTCCACGGTTCCGGGACGGTTGAGGACCTCGGGCTTACTGATGGATACCTCAGCAACCTTACCTATTAGGTTCCCGTACGGAACGATACTAGCTTTACCTCCCTTCTTCTTCTCTGGCCAGAAGTCCTCGGGGTTAACGCCTAGGGACTTGAGGAGGTTGTTTATTGACTTGCGGTCGTTTCGGGTGGACGCTATCTTCACCCCGCTTAACCTTTCCTCGTCCTTCGCCACCTCTCTGAAGGCGCGTGCGAAAGCGTCGTCAGGTAACTCTATGTAGTTAGGCGTCACTCTCCCGCCAGCGACGCTCAGTAAGTACGCCACGCCCTCGTAGAGGGCGGAGCTTAGGAATGACGCGTCCGGAGGAACCTTAAGGATGAGCCTCAATCCTTAATCACCCCCACGACCGCCCCTACCTCCTCAACCTCCAGTAGGGTGCCTTCCTCCGAGGGAGTAACCCACGCCACCGGCTCCTCATCAACAGCGGTGAGCATGGGTGCCGCGAAGGGAATCACTTCCCCTTTCAAGTACCTTAGGGCTGGTGACTCACCCTCAGCGTACGGTTTGAAGGGGTCGGCGTAGGACTCCACGACCCACCTGCCCCTAGGGTCGTACTTAGACACAGCTTTCAGCGGGAAAGAGAACGCCGTTCTTTCCTCAGCACCGCTCGGCAGGAGCTTAACGGGCTTCCTCAGCACGTTGACCACGGAAGCTAGGCTTTCCTTGCTCCCCACCCTATGAACCCGCCATAAGTGTTTGGGGCTCAGCAACACTTCCTGCGGGCGCGTTAACGATCTAATCACTGGGTTACGGCGCCATACCAGAACCCACCTGATCGTTGGCGGGCCGCCGCCCAGCGACGTCAGTATGGTCTTGCCTCTTGCTGGGGCGTCAAAGGAGCCCTGGAGATCTTCGATGCTCGGATATTTTATGCCGCCAGCTTCCCTGATCGCTATTACTCTGTTGATGTCTTGGTACTTTATTGGGATGCAGTTCACGGGTTTCATGGCTACCGCTATTAGGTTCTTGGTTAGGGCGTTCATTATTGTCGGTAGTGAGTCTTCCCCGGCTAAGCCCTCTGACCTGGCTATCGCCTCCGCTATGGCGCCTAGGATGGTTGTTGGCGGTGGGTACGTGTAGGGTGGGGGTGACTTCGTTAGGCCCGCTATCGTTGCTTGGTATCCCCACACGAACTCCACGTCCATGACGTACGCTACTGCTTCCTCTTGAGGCACTTTGGGAGCACCTTCGCCAGCGCTTAGGGCTTCTCGACCCTGCTCACGGCGTCCTTGATCGCTTCCTCCAGTACTTCCTCGAGGGTTTTCTCCTTGCCTGCCTCGTACACGTGGAGCTTGGTGTTCTCGCTTATTAGGGAGAGCTTCTTCTTGGCTGCCTCGACGTAGTTGGCGCTGAAGGGGCTGGGGACTGTCCATACGTTGTCTGAGACCGCCACCACTAGAGATTCCCACTCGACGGTGGGGAGGAACCTGGTTTTCTTGGCTCCGAACCCGAGTTCCAGCACTAGCCTCTTGAGGGCGTTTAGGGCTGCCTTGATCCTCTCCACCCTCTCCTCCTTGCTCACTGCTGGCTCGCCCGCGTGGGTCGTTACGAACGTTGTCCTACCCACGTACCTCGTGTCTAGGTCGAAGCTGAAGGTGTAGGGGGCGGACGCTATCTCGACGTAGTATATCATCTGCCCTACACCGCGCTCGCCTTCCTCAGCCTCAACGAATTCCGTGCCCAGCGCGTACCTGCTGTGTAGCTGCGCCTCAGTCACCGCCGCCTCCAAACCCTCAGCGACGGGTATCATGTACCCCACGTAGAAGTTCGAGGT